>DATIYI010000143.1:0-58314 GCA_035517695.1 Streptosporangiaceae bacterium | reverse complement strand
GCCCCTTAGGTGACCGGTTCCCGGCGTCAGGCTAACCGGCGGCCTCGACCGCACCAAGAGCTAAACGACGTCACGGGCGGTACCACCCGCCATTTTCACGCCGGTACGGCGTCCCCGCAGGGGGTACCTGGAGCTAACCGGGCGCCACGGGCGGGTAACCGCGGCAGTGATCTCGCTTCATGGTACTTGCAGTAGTGCAGTACTTACGGCATTACTGCATCACTACAGGCATCCGGCGGGCGGTTCGCCCAGGCCGGATGCGCGGGTTCGGAAGCGCTCTCTTCGGCGCCTGCGCTTGTGGTCGGGGGGCCTGCTATGGCTCGCGGCAGCTCGGCGGAACGCGCCGCCTCCCCGCCTCCCCGCCTGACCGCTTGACCGTCAAGGCGAGAGACCCGCTCGCCACGGCGCCACGAACCACCGTGTCCCACAGGGGTGTGGATTTTGCCGGGTATTTTGTGCAGGGCCTGGCCAAGTTACGCACAGTCTGTGGAGGGCTGTGGGGAGATAAGGACAAACGCGTCGCCACGCACGAGGGGTCCGGCGCGCCGAAAGCTGGCGACGCTAAGACAGCGGCGCTAAGACAGCGACGCTAACGGCGGACGCCCATGCTCTAGCCACGGCCCGCTAGACGATGGCGAACGCCCTGGGTTGGACTCTTGCGCCTGGCTGTGCTCAGCCGCCGCAGGGCCCGCCTGCTCACTTGTCGGCCGCCAACGTGGGCACAGGCGTACCGGTCGGCCGCCAGGCACTTGCGACACACGCAGGTGAGCGAGTGCCACCGGATGCGCTGCCGCTGCCACCAGGCGGCAAGCCTGTAGAGCATTCTCACCCGCTCCCTTTGCGGCTACGGCTAGCGGTGCGCCCCTGAATGGGGCGGCGCGTGTGCCGCCCATGGGCAGCGAACAGGCTGCCGTTGAGTCGCGATTCATCCCGCTGGCGCGGACCCGGTCGGTCTCGTACTCGGTCATGAAGTCGACGTAGCTGCCCGGCCGAGTAGCGTGCGGCAGCAACCGCTCCCAGGACTCGCGCACGCTGTCTGGGTCGGCGGCAGGCGACGCCTTTTCCAAATCCCCGCTGCCATTGCTCGCCAGTGAGAGCCGCTGACCTGACACCATGCGTCGCCATGCCGTACGAAACGTAACGGAACCCGCTCGGTGTTTGACGGACCGACTCTTGCACCGGCCGTCCGCATGGTTCCTCATGCATCTGGGGTAGGTGCCCTCGCCCAAACGGCGGAGAAGCGGCGCCCCCGGCCTCGTCTCGTTAGATGCCGCCCACCTCACATCAGAAGCCGCCGGCCGCACCACACAAGACGCCGCCGACCTCACATCAGCAGGTGTGGGAAACCGAGGCGGCTCAGGCCATGGTCACGCGGGTAGCCCCTGCGCCGAAGCGCGGTGTCATGCGAGCGCCGGGGAGCGGTCGGTTCGATGGCGGGCAAGGTACGGCGGCGTTCGCGTTGGCTCGTCCTTATAGACAAAGGCACGCCGTAGCACGGCGTATGGCTCGCGCGGGTCGAAGAAGTTGCGGCGCATTATGTCTAGTTCTGCCTGGCGGTAGGCGCGGAGCGGCTGCATTTTCTCCGCGGCGGCGAGATGTCGTGCCTTTGCGGCCAGCTGCCGTGCGTAATCCGGGCTCCAGGCCAGCTTTTCTGCGAGGGCAGCCACCTGGGGGCGGTACTCGGCTGCTCCGCCGCCGATCACCCGGTCGACCAGGCCCGATCGCAATGCGGTTGCTGGACTGACCGGCAGGCACGCCTCGGTGAGCCGGGTCGCCTCTTCCACACCGGCCCGGCGGGGCAGCGTGTAGGTCCAAAACTCCGAGCCGTGCAGGCCCATCAGCCGGTAGTGCGGATTGAGGACCGCGCCGTCGCGGCACCACACCTGGTCGGCGGCGAGCGCGAGCATCAGCCCGCCGGCCGCGGCGTTACCCGCGACAGCCGCCACGGTGAGCTGTTCAGTGGTGGTGAGGATTGCCTCCGCCAGGTCGTCGATGGCGTTGATGTTCCGCCAGGACTCCTCCGCGGGATCGTCGGCGGCCTCGATCACGTTCAGGTGGATGCCGTTGGCGAAGATGTCCCTTCGCCCGCCGAACACGATCACCCGCACGGGGCGGGCCTGAGCGTGCCGGTAGGCGGTGAGCAGGCGACGGCATTGCGCCGTACTCATGCCCCCGCCGGGGAAGGAGAACTCCACGTAGCCGACACCGGCGGATTCGCTGTAGCTGATCTCCTGATACGTTCGTCGGCCGGGCGGAAGCGCCAGTGGCACCGGCACCTCCGGCACGCCCGCGAGTGATTCGCGCAGCGCCAGCGTCGCCGGCAACTTGAAAGTCGAGGGCCCGCCGCGCGCCTGGCGCGGGCGCAGTTGCGGGATCCATACCGCTGCGTCCAGGGTCGCCCGGCAGATCGCGCCGCCCCGCCGCGCCACGATCGCCCCGGGCTCGCCGCGCAGGTTGTCTTCTTCGTGGCCGCCGTACAGGAAGAACTCGCCGTCGCCGAGCACGTCGAGGACGCCGGGGCGTGAGTCGGCCGCCTGTAGCTTCGCCAGAACCGACGAGGCTGGCTCGGCGAGCCAGTCGATCCTGCGATGTTCTTGCCGGCAGCGCGGACGGTGCCTGCCCACCACGCCGGGCCGACTGTAATCCAACGGCTCAGGCCGGTAGCCGCCGTCCGCGAAGCGCGCGACGGCGAGCAGCAGGGCTTTCAGCGCGGCGTCGGCCACCTCGGTGCGGTACAGGGAACTCTTCGAGCAACGGGGCATCGTGAACTCCACGCTCGACCAGATGTCACCGGCGTCCATCTCCGCGTTCGCCTGCAGCACGGTGACACCCCAGCGTTCGGCTCCGTCCATGATCGCCCAATCGAGCGAGGATGGACCGCGGTCGCCCGTGGGCCCCGGATGGACGATGAAACAGGGGCGAGCCGTCCAGATGTCCGCCGGAATCGCCGCGGTTAGCATCGGCGCGATGACAAGATCCGGGTCGAAGCGGCGGACCCCTTCCCGCATCACCTCATCCCCGAGCGCGAGTTCTACCGACACCTCGTGGCCGCGATCGGCAAGCTCGGCGTGCACGCGCTGGGTCATGCTGTTGTACGCGCTGGCAATGAGCAGGATCCGCATGTGCTCCCCCATGTTTCCCGCCGACTGGAAAGGATCTCACGATGAGACCTCCGCGCCCGTCAGTTCAGAGCGCGGCACGCCGGTCCAGATACATCCGCAACGAACCTGCCGGCAACAACACGGCGCGGTGAAGGAGACTAAGGCCGCCCGGGCGGTAGGCAGGCCGGCGCGGCCATGGGTCGCCGCCGGACCGTGTCGACGGCGTGGCCAGGAACACATCCGCGGGTGCCTTTGGGGTGCCTCGGCGCGCAGGTAGAGCGACGGCCACTGCGGCCCGAAAGACGATTTGTGCGCGTTCCGCGAATAATGCGCGCACGGCGCGGCGCATTGCGCGCGCATTGCGCAGCATGCGCGGAATTAACCGCCAGGACTGCAGATGTCCCTGGAACCAGCGTGAGCGTTGCCGGATCAGCCGTCGGAGCTTCACGATGTCCTGTTGATGCACGGCGGTGGTGGGGCAGTATTCGTCACGCCAGCCGGCGGTGAGAAGCCGGACCCCGACGTCCAGGTCCTCGGTCAGGCTTTGCGTCCACGGAGCGGGACCGAGTGAGAGCAGCGCGGAAAGACCTATGTACTTTCCGTTACCGCCCAAGCCCACGCTGCCAAGGTGGCGCCTGCCTCGTGGGAAGACCTCCGTGTGGATGGCGAATTCCATATCCTGCATGCGCGCAAGCCGGGAAGAAATTGCGCCGCAACGATGGCGGAAGCTCAGTCTTGCGAGCCACTCTCGAAGGAAACAGGCCGACTGGTCTTGATGACGCGGTCGAGTATGAGTGTTGTCGCCAGCACCACCGCGGTGGCCACTGCGGCTCCCCCGACAGTGTCGGTGGCGTAGTGGTCGTTCAAGCCGACGAGTGCTGCGGCCACAGCGCACGCGACGACGAGTGCGGCCAGCGCAAGCAGCACGCGCAGGCCGGCGGGCAGTCGCGGGCGGGGCGGGTCGGCGAGCAGCACCGTAAACGTGACCGCGACCGCGAAGACGCCGGTGGTATGCCCGCTTGGAAAGCTCAAGTCCCCCAGCAAGGTGCGACCGAAGAGGGGTTTGACCCGTTCGGTGAGGACCTCGGCCGCAGGTATGGCGACGACTACCAAGACGGCGCCGCGGCCTCTGCGCGTCACCAGGCAGGCGACGAACAGCACCGCTGTCATCGTGATCATCGGGATCTGGTCACCGAGCCCGGCCAGGCGGTTCAGCACCACGCGGTGCCCGTGGAGGAGGTGCTGGACCCGGGTGTCGACCTCCCTGTCCAACCATCCCGCGCGCGTATGGTGGGCGAACCACACGCCAAGTGCCACGGTGAGCACCCCGCACACCGTGAGGAGCACGACGGCCAGGGGACGAATGGCCGCAGGCAGCAGCGGGCGGGATGCTGTCCGCCGCGGCTGCTGCAAAAGGCCTGTCCCCATCCGCTGCCCCCCGTCGCCGTGCCCCTTCGGCACCCATCGCGTGCCGGCGCCGTTGCCGTGCCAAACGATCAGGGTCGATGGACCGTTCGCCGCTATGTCCTCCTGTCGCCCGGCGGTGCGCCCTGGGGCAGCTCGTCACGCGCGGTTAGCCGCCGAGTCACGACGGGCTCATCAAGCTCAGTTTGCCAGAGCTACGTCCTCAACCGCCCGCTGAGCCGACCTCACCGCGCACGCCTACCAGGCGGACCGGCCGAGGCAACTCGAACCCGTCGAGCGCGGCAAGCGCGGCCTTCTCGAGGACGGCGGGATCGCTCGTCGGTGACGGGAGCCGAACCCCGCGCGTGCGCGTGGAGAAGGGCGCTAGCCGCACCTTCACGACCACCCGCCGGGCGATCAGGCCGTCATCGGCCAGGTCCGCAGCCACCTGACGAGCCAGCCGGCCCACCTCCGCCCTGACCGCGTCCATCTCGGTCAGGTCCAGCTGGAAGGTGACCTCACGCCCGCGAGAGCGCGGTGGCGGTCGCTCGGCTTGCACCGGAGCCGAATCCTCACCGCGGGCCAGCGCGGCGAGCCACGGACCGGTTCGGGGCCCGAACGCGCCCGTGAGCGATGCCTCATCGGCTCGTGCGAGGTCGCGCACGGTGCGCACGCCCAGCGTGGCGAGCCGCGCGGCCGTTCTTGGCCCGACCCCCCACAGCGCCTGAGCTGGCCGCTCGCCCATGACCGGCCACCAGTTGGCCGCGTCGAGCCTGAACACGCCGGCCGGTTTAGCGAAACCCGATGCGAGCTTGGCCCGGAGCTTGTTGTCGCCGATGCCGACAGAGCAGGCCAAGCCGGTCCGGGCGAATACCGCGGCTTGCACGTAACCCGCTGTCCGCTCGGCGGCTGCGTCATCCTCGGCCGCAGCTAGCAGAAAGGCCTCGTCCCACCCCGCGGCTTCAACCGTTCGTGCCGTCTCCCGCAGCGCGGCCATGAACTCGGCGGACGCCGCGAGATACGCTTCCCGGTCCAGCGGCAGGAACACCGCCTCCGGGCACCGTGCCGCCGCGGTGCGCAGCGGCGTACCCGAACGCACGCCGCGTTCCCTGGCCTCGTAGGACGCTCCGGCCACCACCCCGCGCCGCGTCGGGTCACCGCTGCCGCCGACGAGTACAGGCCGCCCGCGCAACTCGGGCCGCCGGACCAGTTCGACCGCCACGATGAACTGGTCGAGGTCCACATGCAAGACGACGCGCTCCATGCACCCCAGCCTGGCCCACGCCCCGGGGCGCCTGCGGCGCGCCAGGGGCGCACAATGGTCAGGTTATGAGACTCTCCCGGTCGGCCTCGCTCTTCCTGCTCGCCTTCGGCGTGTGGACCTGGATCATCTGGCCCACGTTCATCAAAAACATCTGGAAAGACCCACGTTCCTTCCACCACGGCGCCACCAGCTTCCTGCTCGTGCATGTCGCGCTCGCGGCCGTCTCGACCATCGCGGGCACGGCCATCGGCTGGCTTGGCTGGCGGGGCCTGCGCGCACGCGCGGTGCCCGCGTCAGACTCCGCTGAAGCCGACCGCGGACCCGAGCGCGAACCTGCGGATCGTATTTGGCCTTAACGGCTGCCGCGTGGCGCCCTGCGGGCAGCGCGCCACCGGAATGTCACTGCCTCGTCTTACGATCGGCCCATGTCTGTGAAGACGCCCAAGCCGCTACCAGACCGTGATTTGCAGCCATGACCAGTCCGGGCTGGCAGAGGTTACGCGGTGCGGTGGCCGCGCAGGCCTATTCGCTCCACCCGCCGTTGCCGCCTGGGCCGGGGGTGTGCGCGGCGTGTCGGGGACCGGCTCGCCCGGACTACTTCCGTTGTTTCCGCTGCGGCCTGCACGCGGCGAGCGCACCCGGTCTGCTCGCGGACGCCATCGTCCCGGTTTCGTATGCCACGAAGGGAGGCAAGCTCGCGCACGACTTGTGGGCGTACAAGTCCGCGTTGGCTGGCGCCGGGCCCGCGAAAGCGGCCCTGCTTGCCCTGCTGCTCGTGTTTCTCCGCGATCACGTCGGCTGTGCCTGGCGGCTCGCTGGTGGTGGCACGCCGACCCACCTGGCCGTCGTGCCGAGCACCCGCGGGCGTCCCGGGCCCCATCCTCTTCGGGCACTTGCGGCGCCAGGCTTCGCCCTGCCGTGGGCCGATCTGGCCATGCGAGGAAGCCAGGACCCGCCCGACCCGGACGACCGCGACCTGTGCCTGGAACGGTTCGCCGCGCCGCGGCGATTACCGCGGGCTTGCGTGCTGCTGCTTGACGACACCTGGACAACCGGATCACGCGCCCAGTCGGCGGCGGCCGCGCTCAAGCTGGCCGGGGCGGCCCGCGTCGTGGTCGTGGTGCTCGGCCGGCATCTCGGCCCACTTGATGGGGGGATGGATGGAATGGAATCGTTCAGTCGCCTGCTGCAAGATCGTCGCTACCGCCTGTCGGGGGAGGGATTACGGCCGTGCCCCGCGGGCTGAATCCCTGGCGGCAAGCCCGGCCATCTGGTCCTGATAGTCGCGCTGATTGAGAGTTCCGGCCAGCAGTTGCCTCACCAGCACACACTCCGCGTCTCCGGCGCAGAATGTCAGGGCCGTCATGAGCGCTGGAGATGCCGTGGCCAGAGCACCCCTGGCGCCGGTAGCGGCTTCAGCCGCCTGCGCGCCCGCTGGAACCGCAACGTCGCGCCGGCGTTGCCGAAGGTCATCATCGTTGCGATGGCGATCGTCAGCAGGACGAGAACAACAATGAGCGCCATCGGATACCACCACCCCGTCTGTCCAGGCCTGAGCCAACAGATTCCCCCGCGGCGGCCGGCCGGTGCAGAGGCGTTCGTCCTGTGTGCCGCGACCGCATGGTCCCGGCGGGGACCAATCCGCGGCAGGCAGAAGCCATGGTTTGCCGCCGCGGTCGGGTCGGCTCCTCGTCCGATATCTCCTACCAGTTGGCTGTGCATTAGTTAAAATTCGCGCCCCGGACGCTGCGTCCTGTCTGTCGGTGACGTACTTTGTCCTAAATGCTGCCCGTCCACAGGTTCTTGACCAGTGAGGGACCTTCGACCCTACGAGCCGGAAGTTGGTCACGCCATTCTGACCGGTACGTGCGGGAGGGGCCCGGCCTCTTGAGGGAGGGCACTTGATGCGCCGGAGCAACAAGGAGCAGGCGACTGGACCTGACGACGGAACACAGATAGTGACGGTGCAGGGCGAACTGGATCTCGCGACGGCCGACAACCTGTATTCCACGGGCCGCGCGGCGATTGCCCGCCATGCCCGGTTGCTCCTGCTCGATCTGGCGGGCGTGTCTTTCTGTGACTCATGCGGGCTCAATGCCTTTGTCAGGATCGCCAACGAGGCCGATGCCGTCGGCTGCCGTTACGGCCTGGTCGCTCCGCAGCCGCTCGTGGTCAAGGTGCTGCGCATTACCGGCCTGGATCAGCGGCTGCCCGTCTTCCCGACCATCGCGGAAGCGCGGCAGCGCCTCGTCGCGCTGACCGGAGGCGCCAACTGCTGACCGGAGGCGCCAACTGCTGACTGCCCGGTGGCCCACGGGGACCTTAGCCTCTGTTTCGCTCTCGCCACCGGGCACATCGTGAAGGCGAGAAGGCAGGAGGTGCAGCTGTGACTACGGAACGCCGTTGGATGGTGGAGATCTTCGTGGATGAACACGAGGACCACACCAGGGCCGAGGCCCGCCTGGTCGTCCCCGATGCCCGCACGTCGAAACCGGCCGAGCTGCTGCGCGGTATCGGGCAATCGCGTCGTCGTGGTGGTGAGCTCGTGATCCAGGAGATCGAGGATGAGCTTGCCGCTTCGCGCGCACTATGGGAGCTTGCGCATACGGTCTGGACTGCTGCGGTGAGCGACCTGGAGGCCGTGGCCTCCGGCTCGGCTGCCCGGTGAGAATGTAGTGCACCGCGAGGCGACGGCGCCTCTGATTGCTCGCGCTCTGGCGGTCACGGACCCCCGCCGGCGGTGGAGGCACGCTCACCACTGGACGCAAATCGGCCGATTGACATATCAGTCGCCGTTATTTCGGTTGCCCTCAATGGTCACGCGTGAGGCCGAGCCGGCTGCCGCGGGTGCCGGTATGTTGACGGCATGCCTGGTCGAATTGTGCTGTACGGAGCCACCGGTTACACCGGCAGGCTCACCGCGCAGGCAATGCTCGCGCGGGGAGCCCGGCCAGTGCTCGCGGGCCGGGATGCTGGCCGTCTGAGCGCGCTGTCCGCGCGGCTCTCGCGTGCCGGTGGCGGGGTAGCGCTCGAGACCGCGGTGGCGGGTGCAGAAGGACCCGCCGCGCTGCGGGAACTCATCGGGACCGGCGACGTGCTCGTGTCGACTGCGGGGCCGTTCTTGAAGGTAGGCAGGGCAGCGGTGGCAGCGGCCATGGACGCAGGCGCGGTGTACCTGGACTCGAGCGGCGAACCGCCATTCATCCGAGCGGTATTCGAGCAGCACGGCCCGCGCGCAGAGCGGACAGGCGCAGTGCTGCTGACCGCGTTTGGTTACGACTACGTGCTGGGAAACCTGGCGGGCGCACTCGCGCTTTCCGCCGCTGGACCCGCCGTGACCCGGGTGGACGTCGGCTACTTCGTGCGGGGGGACCTGCGGCGGGCGGCGAGCGCCGGTACCAGGGCCTCGGCGGCCGGGGTGCTCCTCGAACCTGGCTACACCTTCCGGGACGGACGCATTGCGAGCGAGCGCGCAGCGGCACGTGTCAGGTCCTTCGAGGTTGACGGCAAGATCAGGGAAGCGTTTTCCATTGGCTCGTCCGAGCATTTTGCGCTGCCAAAGCTGCAGCGTGTAACGGGAGCCGCGGACGGCGGCGACGCTGCGAGCGGCCTCAGGGACGTGGGCGTTTACCTCGGCTGGTTCGGCGGAGCCACCAGGATCGTCCACTACGGGTCCGCATTTGCGGCGCTGCTCGGCCGTCTGCCCGGAGTGCGGCAGGCCATCGATATTCAGGCTCGCAGGATTCAGCGCAGCCGGGCTGAACCCGACCCGGCTGAGCGCATTCAGTCGGATGTCGTGGCTGTGGCGGCGGATTCCCGCGGTCGTGAACTGGCCGTGGTGCACCTGACGGGCGGGGATCCCTATTCGTTTACCGCCGGGATACTTGCCTGGGCCGCGTGCCAGGCCGCCGGGCAATTCCCGCGGCCCGCGGGCGCGCTCGGCCCGGTCGAAGCCTTTGGGACCGACGCGCTCCAGGCTGCCTGCGCCGACGCGGGAATTTCCAGGCGGCAGGTCGGCTCGATGGAAATAAGTCAGCCGAAATCGGATAATTGATGGGCGTACGGGTCCGTTAACTGCAGGTTCTCGTACACTCGGGAATTAATGGATGTCGAGGGCTCGTTCGGCCGAGTCGGTAGAGGAATGCGTGAACAAGCCTCTAGCTTTCTCGCTATGGATAACCACCTGCTCGTCGCGGAGCTAAAGGCCGCCCGCCCGGCGGCGGTCAAGGCCATCCATGACAGCTACGCCGGCGGCCTCTTCCAGTACTGCTGGTTCGTGCTCCGCAACTCCGACGCCGCGCAGGTGGCATTGCGCGACACTCTCATTGCGGCGCAAGCCCATATCGGTCGCCTCGCCGAGGCCGACCTGCTGAGGCCTTGGCTGTACGCGCTCGCCCGCGTCGAATGCGTGCGCAGGAGCCCGTCGTCGGCCAGCGATCCGGACATGGCGGGCGCGGCGCAGTCGCGCCCGGATCCGGTGCTGACAGCTTGGCACGCCGTTATGGACCTCGGTCCGCTGGAGCGTGAGGCGCTCGAGCTTTCTGCCAGGCACAGCCTGTATCCGCCGGAGGTCGCCCGCGTGCTCGGCATTGCCACGCGAGAAGCCGAACTGCTGCTGACTCGTGCTCGCGAATCCCTCGCGCAGGCGCTGGCAGGCGAAATCCTGGCGAGCATCGGCCCGGGTGACTGTCCGTATCTCGCGGCCATGCTGACCGATTATGACGGAACGGCTACCGCGCCGCTGCGCGAGCGACTGGTCAGGCACGCTGGCCGCTGCGCGGCGTGCGGCCAGCACCTGCCCCGCAACGTCTCCGCTGCCAAGGTCTATGGATTGCTCCCCCTGGCCGAGCTTCCGCTGGGGATGCGGGCGCGCACGCTCTCCTGTTTCAATGATCCTGCGCTTTCCGGGTACCGCGCCTTCGTGGCAGGCCGGGCGGCATTTGGATCTGACGGTTTTCCTTTCAGTACCGCCGCAGCGGTCGCGGCGGCCGCGGCAGCGCCGCCCAGGCGCAGCACCAGTGCCCACCTGTGGGTCGGCCTGGCCGCTGCTATCACCGCAACCGCGATCGGCGCGGTTTTCGCGCTCGGCCGCCTGGGCGGCTTCGAAGACATGATGCGACGCATCCTGCACGGTCCGGCAGGGTCGCTGAGATCCGGCGCCGTCGCCACGTCGGCGCCCCATCCGGGCGGCGCAAGCGATGTGCCGAACTCTCGAGTCCAGCCAAGTCGGCCGATCACCCCGGATATCCCCCTCGGCGCTGCCGTCGTCGAGGGCGGGGCGCTGCGCCCGATGCCGCCGTTTCCGCTCGCTCAGGTGCGGCAGCCGTGGCCCGGCCCGCAGGCCCCGCTGCCTGCCGGGCGCCTGCTACTTTCTTCAGGCCGCCTTGACCTCGGTCCGATGTCATCCGGCAGGCTTGTGCTGAGTGCGGTCGGCGGGTCGGTGACCTGGTCCGCGAGCACGTCATCGGCGGATCTTGCGCTGCGGTCCTATGTGGGCTGGCTGCCCCGCGGCGGGAGTGCCACGCTCGTTGTGACCGTGGCAAGGAACGGGCGCAGGTCCAGCAGGGGCGCTGTCATCATCGGTCCGGGAAATCTGAGCGTCGTCGCCACCTGGATGGCCGCGTCCCTGTCACCGTCCCTGGCGTCGTCACGGTCATGGTCATCGTCATCCGCGCCGGCATCGTTGCGAACCGTGCCGCCTCCGCCGCCGTATACACGGTCAGCGCGTCCATCGGGATCTCCGTCGCGCTCGGCATCGCGGTCCCTAACGAGGAGGCCGCCGCCGGCCCCGGCACCGCTGGTCCGCTCGGTCCAACCGTCGACCGTGGCCTGGCCCGCATCACTAGCCACACGGCATACCTCGCAGCGGCCCGCGGATGAAGACATGCAGGAAGATGACCTCGACACGGTGCGGTCGGGCGACACGGTGCGGTCGGGCGACACGGAGCCCCGGCAGGCAGATCTGTCGCCGTCTCGGCAGCCAGTCCAGCGCGACCGCTGGCAGCCAGACCGGTGGGATCAATGGCTGCCAGACCGGCCGCAGCGCCCCCCGTGGGGCCAATGGCAGCCCGACCAGCCGGACAGGTGGGGGCCCTGGCAGTCGTACGGTTGGCAGCAATGGCGGCCCTACCTGCCGCTGCCGTGGCGGTAGGTAGGCGGTCGGCCTCGTAAGCTTGGCCCCGTGAGCGACCCTCCCGCGACGCGGATCGCGCTGGTGCGCCGCGCCCGCAAGATCAACCGCGAACTCGCCCTGATATACCCGGACGCGCATTGCGAGCTCGACTTCACTTCGCCGCTCGAACTTGTCGTGGCGACGATCCTGTCCGCGCAATGCACCGATCGTAGGGTCAACGCGGTGACTCCGGTGCTGTTCGCCAGGTTCAAGTCCGCCGCCGACTACGCGGCCGCCGACCGAGGCGAATTGGAGAAGATCATCCAGTCCACCGGGTTCTTCCGCGCCAAAGCAAATAGCCTCATCGGCTTGGGCCAGGCGCTGTGCGACGGGTTCGGGGGCGAGGTTCCTGCGACCCTGGACAAGCTTGTAACGCTGCCAGGAGTCGGCAGGAAGACGGCGAACGTCGTGCTCGGGAACACCTTCGGCAAGCCGGGGCTCACCGTCGACACTCATTTTGCCCGGCTCGCGCGGCGCTTCGGATGGACGACGCAAACCGACCCCGACAAGATCGAAAAGGATGTTGGTGCGCTGCTACCCCGGCCGGAATGGACGATCGCCTCACACCGGCTCATCTGGCACGGTCGTAGGGTCTGTCATTCGCGCAGGCCCGCGTGTGGTGCGTGCGGGATCGCACGCCTCTGCCCGTCATTCGGCGAGGGGCCTATTGATGAGGAGACGGCGCGCAAGCTGGTCAAGACCAGGCCATTCTCGTGACGGAAACCAGCCACAACGATGCCGAGAGCGCCCGGTGCGCGCAACGTGAGCAGCGTGCGCAGGGCGCGCAGCGTGGCCACCAGCAGCGTGCCCGGGGCGCGGACGGCGGTGCGCGGACAGCACCGGGCTGGCTGCGCGAGCTAGCCGGTGCCGCCAGGCAGATGCCGGTATCGGCGCACCTGCGGCCGCCGCGGGCCGGCGGTCGCGCCTCGGCGGTGCTTGTTCTTTTCGCCGACGGACCGGCGGGCCCCGACGTCCTGCTGATCCAGCGCAGTGCCGGACTGCGCCGGCATGCGGGGCAAACGGCGTTTCCAGGCGGCGCGATCGACGCTGGCGACTCCAGCCCGGTGGCGGCAGCGCTGCGGGAGGCGGCGGAGGAGACCGGCCTCGACCCGGCAGGGGTAGTGGTGGTCGGCGTGCTGCCTGAATTGTTCGTGGCCCGCAGCGGGTTCCGCGTTATGCCGGTGCTTGCCTGGTGGTGGCAGCCCTGCCCGGTCGGGCCGGCTGATCCGGTTGAAGTCGCCGCGGTGGCACGGGTGCCCCTCGCTGAGCTTGCCGATCCAGCGAACCGGATCACTGTCCGCCACCCATCCGGTCTCGCCGGCCCGGCGTTCCGGGTGAGTGGGGTGCTCGTGTGGGGCTTTACCGCCGGGATTCTCGACCGGTTGCTCGCACTCAGCGGCTGGGAGCGCCCATGGGAGACGGGCCGGGTGGAGGACCTGCCACCAGGCGCGCTCGGCTAGGAACTGCCTTTCCGGCTGCCAAAACTCGACCATGGGTGTGGCTGGGGGTGGGGTCGGTGATCAACCTGGGCTAATCCTGGCAATAGCCGCTGCGCGGTCTCGTTACCCATAGGCGCCCTATACCGTTGGGCAGGTGCGTGGTGACCTGCTCGACTTGATCTTGATTGGGGTCGTCGCAGCCTTTGCCGTTTCCGGCTACCGGCAAGGCTTTATCATCGGCGCGCTGAGCCTGGCGGGATTCCTCGGCGGCGCCGCTTTCGGCCTGGTCATCGCGCCCGCGATCGCGCAGTCGATCGTTCCAGGCCAGGCGCAGCAATCCCTGATCGCCATCATTATCGTGTTCGTCGCCGCGATGATCGGCCAGTTCGCAGCCTCCACGGTGGGCGCCGCCATGCGCGATCTGGTGACGTGGCGGTCGGCGACCATTGTCGACTCGGCAGGCGGTGCGGCCGTGAGCACGCTGTCAGTGCTGGTCATCGCGTGGCTGATCGGCACTTCGGTCGCGAACGCACCATTTCCTGTGATCGTCAACCAGGTCAACAACTCAGCGGTGCTCCGCGCGGTCGACCGGATGATGCCAGAAACCGCCCGCAACTGGTTCTCAGGCTTCAGGCGCGTCGTCGCGAGCGGGCCGTTCCCGCAGGTATTCGGTGGCCTCGGCGCGGAAGGGGTCGTAGCCGTGCAGCCACCCGATGCCGCAGTGCTGGACAGCCGCGGGCTGCGCCGCGCGAGCGCGAGCGTGGTGCGGGTCCTCGGTACGGCTCCCAGCTGTTCCCGCAGGATCGAGGGTTCGGGCTTCGTATTCGCGCCCGATCACGTCATGACGAACGCGCACGTGGTAGCCGGGGTCACAGACGGTCCGGACGTATATACCGAGACAGGCAGGCGACTGGTCGCCCATGTCGTGCTCTACGACTTCCAGCGCGATGTCGCGGTGCTTGACGTCCCTGGCCTGAATGCGACGCCGCTGCCGTTCGCGGGCGTGGCGACGACCGGCGACAACGCAGCCGTCGTCGGCTACCCGCGGGATGTGCCGACGGTCACGGCTGTCGCGGCTCGCATCGGCGGTTTCCAGGAGGCACGCGGCCCGAACATCTACCAGTCCGCGCAGGTCACCCGGGAGATTTACTCGATACGCGCCTACGTGCAACCGGGCAACTCAGGCGGACCGCTGCTCGCGACGGGCGGCGGCGTCTACGGCGTCGTCTTCGCTGCGGCCGTCGGGCAAGCCGAGATCGGCTACGCGCTGACCGCCGCCGAGGTGGCGCCTGATGCGCAGGCAGCGAGGACGGCGACTGCGGAAGTCTCTACCCAGAACTGCGATTGAGCCCTAGGCGAGTAGACGCGGGTGCAGGTCGGATGGCGGCAGTCCATCGAGGCCGTGGCGCTCGATCCGTTCGGCGAGCCGTTCCGTCTCCATCACGGCACGCGCGACATCCACGCCGTAGGCTGACGCAGCGGACGCGCCATACGGGCGGATACCGTCGGCGCCACGGCGCAGCAGTGCGACGGCTCCGCTGGAGTTGCCGCGGTGCGCGTGCGTGAGGCCCACCGCGATCTGAGCGAGGCCCTGCCACAGGTCACGCTCCGCTGGAGCGGCCACCTTCCAGCTTGCCTCGAGGACCTCGTGCGCATGGAAGGGCCTGTCCGCGTCGATCAGCCGCTGTGCCTCGGCGAGCGCTGTGGCAGCGGGCAACTCGAGATCGTCCGGCGTGCCCGGCTCGCCCGTCGCATCCCGTGGCAGCGGCCGTCCCAGCGCGTCGCGGGGCCGGGCATTGCGTGGCCGGCCGCTGATGTCCCTGTCCCGGTTCACCGTTCCGGTTCTGGGTCGGCCAGCCAGCCGCGCAACTCGGCGTTGAACCTGTCTGGTAGCTCCTCGTGCGGAAAATGCCCCGCACCGTCGATGAGGCGCCACCGGTAGGGCCCGTCCACATACCGTCCCGCCCCGCGCGCGGTGCGCGGCAGCACACACGTGTCGAGCGCTCCATGGAGGTGCAAAGTGGGCGCCTGAATGGGCGCGCGCATCCGCCGTACGTACCGCAGGCCGTCAGGCCGCAGCCTGGACCTGACGATCCAGCGGTGGTACTCGAGAGCCGAGTGTGCCACGCCGGGGATGCGCATCGCCTCTCGATAGCGATGGTCGGCCTCGTCGTCGGGCCAGCCAGGTCCTGACCAGTCCTTGAGCAGGCGGCCGATCTTTGCTCCGTCGTCGCGGACGAGCTGACGTTCCGGTGTCGCGGGCAGCTGGAAATGCAGCGCGTATCCGCTCCGCTTGCCCTGGCCGAACGGGTCGGTCAGCACCGCGGAACTCATCCGCAGCGGATGCGGCGCTGCGACAACGGCTAGCCTGCGGACGACCTTCGGATAGTACGCACCCATGGTCCATGCCACCAGCCCACCCCAGTCATGGCCCACGATGACGGCGTTCGCCTCGCCAAGCGCACGGACCATGCCCGCCGCGTCGGAGGCGGCGGTCACCAGGTCGTAGCCCCTCGGCGGCTTGTCGCTGCCGCCATAACCGCGCAGATCGGCGGCCACGGCGCGGAAACCTGCCCGGGCTAGCGACGGCAGCTGACTCCGCCACGTCCACCAGAATTCAGGGAATCCATGCAAAAGCAGCACCAGGGGACCGTCGCCGCTTTCCGCGATATGGAACCGGGTGCCGTTCGCACTCACCGACCGGTGCGACCACGGCCCGTCGACCTGAACGGCCGATTCCGCCGGAACGGCCATCAGCCCGCTCCCTCCGCACTGGCCTGCCCGTTGGTGTCATTCCGCAGCAGGGCAAGGCCCTCCTGTACGGTCGCTCTGGTGCGCCGAAGCCCGGACATTCGGCGGATCTTCAGCACGCCGTAGAGCACCGCGAGTCCCGCGAACAGCACGTAAGCACCGGACACGATGAGGAAGCCTGCCCAGGGCTCGAGCCCGGCCGCGACGAGCCCGTAAGCCGCAGCGAACGAGAGCAGGATGAGCACAATGCAGCCCACGAAGGCGGCCCCGATGACCATGACGCTGGAGGTGCCGATCCGCTTGACATCGTCGCGCAACTCCAGCTTCGCGAGGTCGATCTCGCACTTGACCAGCTGTGAGACGTCCTTGGCTGCAAGGGATACGAGGTCACCAAGCGATTCACCGCCCACGCCGTTGCCCGTTTGCCGTGCCGGGCGCGGCCTACCGGTATCGGCCATAGCTTGGTCTCCATTCCTTAGTGGCTCTCACTCGCTACTTGCCCAGCGAGCCGCTGTAATCAACTTTGGCGGATAACCGCGAATTTCCGTAGCACAAATTACCTGTCGGCGGCGGGAGAGTGCGCGCGATTTTGCCTCAGCCCCGCGGGCAGCTCGCCCGCGGGGCCAGGCTTGAGAACCGCGGGCGTCGCCACGCGCCACCATGGATCACGAACCGGCTGGCAGGCGGCGGCACCCCGCGGCAGCCGCTAAGACTGTATGGCCCCGGGGGACGATCCGCCGGGATCCCCCGCAAACTGTAGCGGCCCGCTCGCTGCTGGCTGAGAATCCGCCGATTGACGTATCAGGTGCTGCTACTCCTCCGGTTTCGCGACGGGCAGCTTTTCCTTGATCAGGTCCATGACGGTGCTGTCCGTGAGTGTCGTCACGTCGCCGAGCTGCCGGTTGTCGGCGATGTCTCTGAGCAGTCTGCGCATGATCTTCCCGGACCGGGTCTTCGGCAGCTCGGGGACGACCATGATCTGGCGGGGACGCGCGATCGCGCCGAGTTCCGAGGCGACGTGCTGGCGAAGCTCGGTGGCGAGATCTCCCGAATCGTCAGGAATGTCACCGCGCAGGATCACGAACGCGACAATGCCCTGCCCGGTTACCGGGTCGGCAGCGCCGACCACTGCGGCCTCTGCCACCTTCGGATGCGAGACCAGCGCGGACTCGACCTCGGTGGTGGAAATGTTGTGCCCGGACACGAGCATGACGTCGTCGACACGGCCGAGTAGCCAGATGTCGCCTTCCTCATCCTTCTTCGCACCATCACCGGGGAAGTACCGGCCTGGGAAACGTGACCAGTAAGTCTGGATGTACCTCTCGTCATCACCCCAGATGGTGCGGAGCATGCCAGGCCATGGGTCGTCGATGACGAGGAAGCCGCCGCTGCCGCTCGGTACGGAATCGCCCGCGTCATCCACCACGTCGGCATTGATCCCTGGCAGCGCGCGCATGGCCGCCCCCGGCTTGCCCGTGGTCACTCCGGGCAATGGGCTGATCAAGATGGCGCCTGTCTCGGTCTGCCACCAGGTATCGACGACGGGGCAGCGTCCGCCGCCGATGTTTGTCCGGTACCAGATGTAGGCCTCGGGGTTGATGGGCTCGCCGACCGAGCCAAGCAACCGCAGGCTGCTCATGTCGAACTTGGCGGGGTTCTCTTCGCCCCATTTCATGAATGTGCGGATCGCTGTCGGTGCGCAGTACAGGATCGAGACCTTGTACTTCTCGACGATTTCCCACCAGCGGCCACGGTGCGGCGTGTCAGGCGTGCCCTCGTACATGACGGACGTGGCGCCGTTGGCGAGTGGTCCGTAGACGATGTAGGAGTGCCCGGTGACCCAGCCGATGTCAGCCGCGGTCCAGAAGACATCTGTTTCGGGCTTGATGTCGAATACCGCCCAATGGGTCCATGCGACGTGGGTGAGATAGCCGCCTGACGTGTGCAGGATCCCCTTGGGCTTCGCGGTCGTGCCCGACGTGTACATCACGTAGAGCGGATGCTCGGCGTCGTGCGGTTCCGCCGCGTGCTCCGGGCTCTGCCTGTCGACCGCATCGTGCCACCACACGTCGCGGCCCTCGGTCCACGCCACGTCCTGACCGGTCCGGCGGACGACAAGCACTTTGCGAACGTCCGGGCACTCCTCGAGCGCCTCGTCCACGGCCGGCTTCAGCGCGCTTGCCGCACCGCGCCGATAGCCGCCGTCCGCGGTGATGACAACCTGCGCCTGGCAGTCGACGATCCGGCCGCTCAGCGCGCTCGAGGAGAAGCCGCCGAAGACGACCACGTGCGGCGCGCCTAGCCGGGCGCAGGCCAACATCGCGACCACGGTCTCAGGGATCATCGGCAGGTAGATGGCAACCCGGTCGCCCTTTTGGACGCCAAGCTCGGTCAGCGCGTTCGCCGCCCGGTTGACCATGTCCTTCAGCCCTGCATAGGTGATGATCCGGGTGTCGCCGGGCTCTCCCTCCCAGTAGTAGGCGACCTTGTCGCCCCGTCCCGCCGCCACGTGCCTGTCGACGCAGTTCACTGCGACGTTCAGCTTGCCGCCTGTGAACCACTTCGCGAACGGCGGGCTCGACCAGTCGAGCACCTGGTCCCAGGGCGTATCCCAGGTCAGCCGCTGCGCCTGCCGCTCCCAGAAGCCGAGGCGATCGGCCGCTGCTTCGGCATAGCCGTCCGCCTTGACGTTCGCTACCGCCGCAATCTCGGGCGGGGGTGGGAACCGCCGCAATTCATGCAAGAGGTTCGAAAGGGTCTGCTCAGTCAAAGCGGAGCTCCGTTCTGTGTGTGGCGACGCCATCACTGTCCATCGCCATGGCCACCGGGATCTCGCCCGAGCAGCAAGGTCCGAAGTGGATATAGATCAGCATAGGCCGGTCACGGCCCGCACCGCCCTGATGCCGTGAACGCCCGCGATCAACATTGCAGCGCCGTCGGCGACGCAACCCCCGGCGCTGGGATTGCCACTACGAGGCCTGTCCGGCGCGCCAGTGCCGGTCCGCAGGCTGCTTCATGACGGTTGCTTCACGCCGGCTTGCATGTCGGCAGGAATTTGAGCCCGGGTGGCCCAATCGCGCAGCGGCGGTGCCCCGTTGACGGGGCACCGCCGCGCAAACACGTCATGCCAGGTTACCAAGCGTGCACCCTTAATTGCCGGACAGGTTGCCCAAAGAGGACAGGCCCACCCATCACCTGGTGTGCGCTCGCCATCTCGGTGCTACCTGCCTCGGCTCGCCTCCCGCGGCTGGTCGCGCGTGGGTACCTAGCTGCCGTGCCCGGACGTCCTCCAGGTCCGTAATTCCTTTCTACGACGAATTCGCCTGCTTGGAAACCCCTCTGCGTGACCGATTCGTGATCTCGATTGATTGGCCTGTTCTCATGCGCCTGACGGCGCTGCGTCACAGTCCCGCGGAAGACGCTCCGACGGTCCACGAGCGAAACAGATCACAGGCCAGCCGCGGACCGCCGCGGCCGCGCGCAAGCCGCGGTCGGGATTCACGGCGTGCGGGTGACCCACTGCCTCGAGCATCGGCAGATCCGTCACCGAGTCGCTGTAGGCGAAGCAGTTCTCCAGCGGGTAACTCTTGTCCGCCGCGAAGCGGCGCATGGCCGCCTCCTTCTCTGCGCCGTAGGCGTAAAGCTCGAAATCGCCGGTGTAGCAGCCACAGCAGCATCCGGGTGGCGATGACATGGTCGGCGCCGAGCAGTTCGCCGATCGGCCGGACAATCTCGTGACCCGAGGTGCTCACGATGATGACATCGCGCCCAGTCCGCTCGTACGCGTCGGTTGCGCCAACGCGTCCGGGTAAGCGTAGGGAACAATCCAGCCTGGACTTTGGCGGCGACGATGATGCGAACCTGCTCGGCGGACCAGCCGCGGCCTAGCGCGGGCGCGTACGCGCGGATCCGCTCCATCTGGCCGGGCCCGGCGCCGACGAAGCGGAAGATGAACTGTGCGAAGACGCTTCTGGGCACGTCACTTCGGCTGATCAGGCCGCTACGGTTGAAGGGTGCGCCGAAGGCCAGAGTGCTCGATCTGGCGATGATCGTTTTGTCCAAATCAAAAAAAGCGGCACGGACTGTACTCTCCCGCTCGACGGAACTGTCCACGATCAGGCAGCATATGGTGTAACGCCCATAAGTGATGGCTACACCGAAGGCAACGGACCTTTCTTGGAAACGGGCCGGCTCTACCCCCCCGGAGCCGGACCGTACGGCGACCCCCGCTCTCCCCCCCGGCGGGGGTCGCCACATGTCCAGGGTTCGTTGGCATCCCCTTCGCCGCCGTCTGGCTGGGAATTCCTGAGCCGCTCCATGATCAGTCCGGACCTGTCCAGACAGTTGCGACCTGCGATGTAGCGGCCACAGGAACACGGCTCCGTCGCCTCCCGCCACCGTTCCTGGCGAATGGCGGCATCCGACGGCAAGCACCGCTGAGATGTTTCGGACGAAATATTCTTTTTGTCTCATCTAAAGTTTGACTGGCGAGCGGGACCGCGCCACAAGGCTGCGCCACGCGTTCCAGGGCCGCGCAGGGCCGTTCCAGGGGTTCCAGGGCCGCGCAGGGCCGTTCCAGGGGTTCCAGGGCCGCGCAGGGCCGCTCCGCGCAGGGCAAGCCCAGGGCAGCCCCAGGGCCGCCCCAGGGCCGCGTCAGGGCTATTCCATGGCCCCGCACGGCTGCTCAGCCGAGCAGGATGTCGAGCAACTGAAGCGCGCCGGCCTTGCACAGCGGGTGGTTTCCGTTGCCGCACTTTGGTGACTGGATGCAGGACGGGCAGCCGTCGACGCATTCGCAGCTTGCGATCGCAGCACGGGTCGCGTCCAGCCACTCAGCCGCCGTGCGGTAGGCCCGCTCCGCGAACCCCGCTCCGCCTTCGTGGCCGTCGTACACGAACACGGTCAGCCGCCCCGTCGTGGCATGCAGGTCGGCCGACACGCCGCCGATGTCCCATCGGTCGCAGCCCGCGAACAGCGGGAGGAGGCCGATGGCGGCGTGTTCGGCCGCATGTGCCGCGCCGCCTAGGTCCACCCCCCTGCTGGCGAGTTCGGCGCGCTGAGCGGGTGAGATCGTCCACCACACGGCCCTTGTCCGGAGGGTCCGCGGTGGCAGGCGGATCCGGTCCTCACCGAGTACTTCACCGGTTTCCGCGCGGCGGCGCAGATACGAGACGGCCTGACGGGTGACGTCCACCTCGCCGAAATGCAGGTCTGCCTCACCCCAGGGCATCGTTCGCGGCTGCCCCGCGATCTCGATCTCGGTAAGTTCGCGCGCGGTCGTCGTGTAACCAGGGTCGCCGGCCCGTACCAGGGCGACGTGGTCTGCCAGGTCGAGCTCGGTGACCAGGAACGTCTCGCCCTGGTGCAGGTAGACGGCACCGGAATGGGCGATGGTGTGCGCGGACGGCTCGTCTATCGTGCCGAGCAGCCGGCCCGTCGCCTCGTCCACGATCTGCACGCCGATCCCGCCGGTGCCCCTGATGCTCGCGATCCCCGTTCGCTCACGTCTGGTCCAGAACCAGCCCGTATCGCGGCGGCGCAGCAGCTTGCGCTCGGCGAGCCCGGCCACCACGGCCGGGGCGGCGGGACCGAAAAGCTTCAGGTCGCTCTCGGTAAGCGGCAGCTCAGCCGCGGCTGCGCACAGATGTGGGGCGAGTATGTAGGGATTGTCTGGGTCGATCACCGTCGCCTCGACCGCGCTGCCGAATACCGCTTCTGGGTGATGCACCAGATAGGTATCGAGCGGGTCGTCACGTGCGATGAGCACGGCCACGGCCGCGCCGCCGGCCCGTCCGGCGCGTCCAGCCTGCTGCCACAGTGAGGCCCGCGTACCAGGCCACCCGGCCACGATGACCGCGTCGAGTCCGCAGATGTCGATGCCGAGTTCGAGCGCGTTGGTGGTGGCCAGACCGCTGACCGCGCCGGTGCGGAGTGCCTGTTCCACCGCCCGCCTGTCCTCCGGCAGGTAGCCGGCCCGGTAGGCGGCGACCTGCTCGCTGAGCTCCCCGGCGCCCGCCTCCGCCAGTGCGCGCCTGGCCGCGAGCGCGATCGTCTCCGCGGAGCGGCGCGACCTTACGAAGGCTAGCGTCCGGACGCCGCCTGCGACCAGGTCGGAGAGGAGGCTGGACGCCTCGGCTGCCGCTGTCCGCCTGATCGGAGCACCCGCCTCGCCGCGTAGCCGGGTTAATGGTGGCTCGCAGAACGCGAACGTCAGCGGGCCACGGGGCGAGCAATCCTGCGTCACCGCTTCGGCGTCAAGCCCGGTGAGGACCCGCGCGTACCGGCCCGGTTCGCTGACCGTGGCGGAGGAGAGGATGAAAACGGGGCTCGTCGCTGACACCGGACGTGGCCGCGCGTGACACGAGCTGATCCGCTGCAGCCGCCGCACGACCTGCGCCATGTGCGATCCGAAGACGCCGCGGTAATGGTGGCATTCATCGATGATCACGTACTGCAGGCGGCGGAAGAACCCGGACCAGCGGGCATGCCGGGGCAGCAAGTTGTGGTGCAGCATGTCGGGATTGGTCAGTAAGTAGTTGGCGTGCGACCTGGCCCAGTCGCGCTCGGCAACGGGCGTATCCCCGTCTACCGCAGCGGCGCGCACGTCGCCGAGCCCGAGCCCGCGAATGATACGCAACTGGTCGGCTGCAAGGGCTTTCGACGGCGCGATGTACAGGACCGTGCCGCCAGAAAGCACCGAGGTGAGCGCGGGCAGCAGGTAGCCAAGCGACTTCCCCGAGGCCGTGCCGGTGGAGATGATCACATTGCGTCCGTCGTGCGCGTGCTCGGCCACCGCGACCTGATGCTCCCAGGGAGCCGTCATCCCGGCCTGTTCGAACCGGGCTATGAGGAGGCTGGGCATCCAATGCGGCCAGTCGGCGGCGCGGCCATCCCTGGCGGGGATGTGCTCAACATGGGTCAGCCGGCCGCCGCGGGCGCGATCAGCCAGCAGCCGGGCCGCCGTGGCGCAGCCGCTGCGGGAGTCTGTGAGGGTCTGCACGGGTTTCTAGTCTGTCATCCGCGGGCAGACGTGGCGCGTATCGTAATTTCGTATAGACGCAATGTCGGAGCGTGGTTGAATGGCGCGCTGCAGGGACAAGCACCGGACGTACCCTCGCGCGGACGCGTGGGTCGGCGCGCTCATAGGTGGCATGGAGGACTTGTGGATCTTAAGCTGGACCACCACACGAAGGACGGCAACGAGGTCGTCGACGTCGAGGGTGAGATCGACGTCTACACCGCGCCGCGCTTGCGTGAGCTGCTGATCGAACTGGTGAACAAGGGGCACTTCCGGCTGATCGTGAACATGGAGAAGGTCGAGTTCCTTGATTCGACAGGTCTTGGTGTCCTCGTCGGGGGACTCAAGCGCGTACGGGCACACGATGGTTCCCTGGACCTCGTCTGCACGCAGGAGCGGATCCTGAAGATCTTCCGGATCACGGGCCTGACAAAGGTCTTCGGCATCCATGACACCGTGGACGAGGCCATCGAGGTCAGGAAGGCGGAGAAGTAGCCCCCGCGGCGGCTGCCCTCCCCCCGAGATGGCCACGGTCGAGCTCAGTTTTACGCCGCTGCCCGCGCATGTCCGCACCGCACGGCTTGTCGCGACCGCGGTCGCCAGGCGCAGCGGCGTCGAGGAATCACTGCTTGATGAGGTCCGCCTAGCGGTCGGTGAGGCGTGCTCTCGTGCGGTCGAGGCGCATCGGCTGCACTGCCCCGCCGAGCCCGTGCGGATCGAGCTTTCTGATCGAGACGGGCGTTTCGCTGTCGTGGTGACCGACGCTGTGCCAGGTGGCGCTGACGATGCCGTGGACAACCAGGAGGCGCGCTCGCCTGACAGCGCTGATGTCGGTGCCGCCCACGACGCCGAAGACGCCGGAAATGCCGGAGACGCGACTGCCCACGGTGTCGGCAATGCCGCAGTCACGGCGCATGTCGCGGTGCCGCCTGTGTTGCCTGCGCCCAGCGCCGCGGGTGACCCGGCGCCACGAGAGGCGGCGGGCCGTGACGCAGCGACCGGCACCTCGGGCAGCCCGCCGCTTGGTGGCCGGGCGGGGAGTGATCCGCCGCGTGGCGGCCGCGCCGCTGGCGCCCGGAAGAAGGGCGGTGGCGGCAACGGCCGTCTTCCCGCCGGGATCGGGCTCGCCGTGATCACTGGGCTCGCGGATGACGTCCAGATCTGGGCGACGGGCGATGGCATCAGCATCCGGATGAGCTGGCCTCTTCAGGACCTCAGCTAGAGGCTGGACTGCGCGGCTCGGTTGCGCGCCGATCTCATCCAGGTAACGAATTGGTTACGACACCGTTAGGAAAGTCGCCAAAGTTAAGTTCTGCCGCCGCCGTGCATAGACTCCCGCCACTGTCGTGATGGCACCATTAACAATTATGCGGTTTGTCTCGGTGCCGGGCGTCCAGCCCTTGCTCCCGGCACGGGCATGTTGGCGTGCGGGAACGTCTGTGCCCGCCTTGAGGAGGACGGATGAGTGGGCTCCCCAACGCGGCGAGCGGTAGCGCGGTAACTCTCAGCGGTAGCAACCTCACACTGGTTGTCGTCGTTGCTGTGATCGCACTGCTCGCGCTCGCCGTAGCCGGCGGGCTGGTACGCAACGTACTGGCGGCTGATCAGGGAACCGCGAAGATGCAGGAGATCTCGCGGGCCGTACAGGAAGGTGCTGCGGCTTATCTGCGCAGGCAGTTCAGGACCCTCGGCGTTTTCGTCGTGCTGATCCCCTTCCTGCTCCTGCTGCTACCGGCCGACACGCTCGGCGTCCGGATCGGCCGGTCGTGCTTCTTCGTCGTGGGCGCGCTCTTCTCCGGTCTGACCGGCTTTACCGGCATGTCGCTGGCCGTGCGCGCCAACGTCCGTGTCGCGGCGGCCGCGCGTGAATCCGACGGTGAGCGCCGGGCCATGCGCCTGGCCTTCCGCACCGGCGGCGTAGCCGGCATGTTCACCGTAGGACTCGGCCTGTTCGGCGCGGCGATCGTCGTGCTGAGCTTCAAGGCCAACGCGCCGAGCGTGCTGGAGGGCTTCGGCTTCGGCGCTGCCCTGCTCGCCATGTTCATGCGTGTTGGCGGCGGCATTTTCACCAAGGCCGCGGATGTCGGCGCTGACCTCGTCGGCAAGATCGAGAAGCACATTCCAGAGGACGACCCGCGGAACGCGGCCACGATCGCCGACAACGTCGGTGACAACGTGGGCGACTGCGCGGGCATGGCCGCCGACCTGTTCGAGTCGTACGCCGTTATGCTGGTTGCCTCGCTGATCCTTGGCAAGATCGCGTTTGGTGACCAGGGCTTGGTGTTTCCGCTCCTGGTCCCGATGGTAGGCGTCATCACCGCGGTCATCGGGATCTTCGTTGTCGCCCCGCGAAAGGGCGACCGCAGCGGCATGACCGCCATCAACCGCGGGTTCTTCATCTCCGCGGTGATCTCGGCGGTGGGGGTCGCGATAGTCGCGTTCCTCTATCTGCCCAGCCACTTCAGCGGGCTCAAGGGGGTCACCGACCCGACAATCTTGCGGCATGCGGGAAGCCCGCAGTGGCTGGCCGTCGGCGCTGTGCTCATCGGCCTGGTGCTTGCCAGTACGATCCAGTTGCTCACGGGTTACTTCACCGAGACAAACAGGCGTCCGGTCAGGGACATCGGCCGCAGCTCAGTTACCGGCGCCGCGACGGTCATCTTGTCAGGAATGTCTACCGGCCTCGAATCCGCGGTGTATTCGGCGCTGCTCCTCGGTGCAGCGGTCTACGGCGCGTTCCTGCTTGGTACGGGCAATGCCACGATCGCGCTGTTCGCGGTCGCTCTTGCTGGCACTGGCCTGCTGACCACAGTGGGCGTAATCGTGTCCATGGACACCTTCGGCCCGGTCTCCGACAACGCCCAGGGCATCGCCGAGATGTCCGGCGACGTGACCGGCGAAGGCGCCCAAGTGCTCACGCGCCTCGACGCGGTCGGTAACACCACCAAAGCCATCACCAAGGGAATCGCGATAGCCACCGCGGTGCTCGCCGCGACCGCGCTCTTCGGCTCGTTCAAGACCGCGGTCGTCGGAGCCCTCGCCAAGACGGCCCCCGCTTTCAGCCTTTCGGTGGACAAACCAAACATCCTCGTCGGCGTGATGGTCGGCGCGTCGGTCGTGTTCTTGTTCGCCGGGCTCCTCATCATGGCCGTCGGCCGCGCGGCCGGGCGGGTGGTGCTCGAGGTCCGTGACCAGTTCCGCAACCATCCGGGGATCATGGACTTCACGGAGAAGCCCGAGTACGGGCGGGTCGTCGACATCTGTACCCGCGACTCGTTGCGCGAACTCGCCACCCCTGGCCTGCTCGCCGTGCTCACCCCGATCGCGATTGGCTTCGCTTTCGGCTACGGACCGCTCGGCTCGTTTCTGGTCGGCGCCATCGCCGCCGGCGCCCTGATGGCTGTCTTCCTGGCCAATTCCGGTGGCGCCTGGGACAACGCCAAGAAACTGGTGGAGGACGGCAACTATGGCGGCAAGGGCTCTGAGGCGCATGCTGCGACGGTGATCGGTGACACGGTCGGTGACCCGTTCAAGGACACCGCTGGCCCCGCGATCAACCCGCTCATCAAGGTAATGAACCTCGTCTCGCTGCTCATAGCGCCGAGTGTCGTGACCTACAGCCACAGGACGTGGCTGCGCATTCTGGTCACCGTGATCGCCCTCGGGATCGTGGTGAGCGCGATCGTGGTCTCCAAGCGGCGGGCGGCCCGGATGACGCCAGGCGGGGCGGCGCCAGGCGAGGTCGAGGCGGCACCGGGCGGCCCTGCTGTTACTGGCGATGGCGGCACGGCGGGCGCTGTGGAAGCCGGTTCTGCTACCGCGGCTGGCCCAAGGGCAGAAGAGGAAGCCAGCAAGGCGGCGCACCAAGCCAAGACCTGACACCGGCCTGGGTGCGGCGGGTTCATGATCCGATGCGGTGTTAACCTGTCTGCGTTATTGCAGGTGAATTAATCACGGTTTCGGATCATGGCCCGGTCGCCGCGATCCCGCTCAGTGATCGACAGGCGTGGACCGATGTCGATTGACGTCCTGGAGTACGCGGCCAGCGCCAGCCTCTTGCGCACCATCACAGCGCGGCGGCAGGCAGATCCAACCAGGATCGGACGCGGCGCACATTCAAGATCACAATAAGGCCGGGCTGACTCACTATGCAGCCCCGATCCGAACTGCCGAAGTGGGACCTCGGCGGATGCCCCTGGCGTTCCCCGACGGGCAGGTGCGCGCCTCGCCGCGCAGATCCCTCAAATCGGGCAGATCCCTAAATTGGGCTGCATTGGGTTCCCCCGAGATGGGCCATTGCTGTTGCCCGGCCGTGAGAATGGGGTGCGAGGGGTTGCTCCTGCCATGCTTCCCGATCATGGTCAGCACTGTCGCCGCCGCGCAGATACGGCGTGAAAGTGGTTTGCGTCCGACATTTGGAGGGGCGAATCCGTGACCGGAGTCAACCGCCTTGCCGTGCTGCGGCACGCGAAGGCCACCCACGAGCCCGGCTACAGTGACATCAACCGTCCGTTGACCCGGCGCGGCCAGCGCGACGCCGCCGCCGTCGGCCGTTTCCTGCGGACGCAGGGGATCGTGCTCGATCTCGTGCTCTGCTCGAGTTCCAGCCGGACCAGCGAGACGTGGGACTACCTTGCCGCAGCCGCGCAGGCCGCGAGCGCGCAGGCCGCGAGCGCGCAGGTGGCGGGTGCTGGAGCCGCGGGCGCGCAGGCCACAAGTGCTAGAGCCGCGACCGCGGGGACCACCGGCCCGGGGACCACCGGCCCGGGGACGACAGGTATCGTGGCCGCGGTGGGCGAGGTCTGCTACGAAGATCGGATCTACGACGCCGGGATAGAAGATCTTTTCGAGATCATCAGGGCGACTCCCGCGACCGTCGGCCAGCTGATGATCATCGGCCACAACCCGGCCGTGCATGGCCTCGTGGTGGCGCTCACCGGCGATCGTGACATCGACTTTCCCACGTGCGCGC
Organism: Streptosporangiaceae bacterium; assembly: GCA_035517695.1. Classification (GTDB taxonomy): domain Bacteria; phylum Actinomycetota; class Actinomycetes; order Streptosporangiales; family Streptosporangiaceae; genus DATFVJ01. The sequence goes on along the minus strand of DATIYI010000143.1, from coordinate 30,193 downwards.
TCGCCGTGATCGACCTGGCCGGTGGCTGGGCCCAGACGTCGGCGCAAAGTGGCCGCTTGGCCAGGTTCTGGACTCCGCAGGGCAACACCCGCTGAGCCGTTTCGGACCAGGGCGAAGAAGCTAGCCATGGCGGCGAGCGGCACTTCGCGCCGCAGCCCTCACGCGTCCTCGGCGTCCGCAGCTTCCACTTCGTCGCGGGAGATGCCGAGCAGATACAAGATCGTATCAAGGTACGGAACGCTGACCGAGGCGTCAGCGGCGTCTCGTACCACGGGTTTGGCGTTGAAGGCCACGCCGAGCCCGGCCGCTGTGATCATGTCGAGGTCGTTGGCGCCATCCCCGATCGCAACAGTCTGGCTGAGGGGGACACCCGCCTGGCCAGCGAACCGGGCAAGCACTTTCGCTTTCCCGGCCCGGTCGATGATCGGGCCGGTGAGCCTTCCCGTCAGTTTCCCGTTCTTTATCTCGAGCGTGTTCGCCGCCGAGTAGTCGATGCCCAGTCGCTGCACCAGGTCATCGGTGATCTGGGCGAATCCACCGCTGACGATCCCGCACCGGTAGCCGAGGCGTTTCAGCGTCCTGATCAGGGTGCGGGCGCCGGGCGTGAGCTGAAGTTCCTCGCGGACCTCGTCAAGGACGGAAACGTCGAGCCCTTCAAGCAGCGCGACGCGCTCACGCAGCGCCGTGGCGAAATCGAGTTCGCCGCGCATCGCCGAGCCCGTCACCTCGGCGACCTGCTCCGCGCATCCAGCCCGCTTGGCGAGCAGTTCTATGACTTCGCCCTGGATCAGGGTTGAATCCACGTCAACGACGATCAGCCGCATGGCACGGCGGTGCAGCCCGCCACGCTGGACCGCCACGTCAACCTGCTGCCGCACGGCTTCGGTGGAAAGCTGGCCCCGCAGTACCTGCGGGTCTGCGCCTGAGACGTCGAGTTCGATGCACGTAACCGGATAACGCGCGAGGCGCCCGATCCTGTCGATGTTGGCGCCGCCGGCGGCAATCCGGCCCGCGATCGCCGCCAATGCTCTTGGCAGCAACGGGCTGCCGAGCACGGTCACGTGCAGCCGCCCGCGACTGCCCCGCCCGCGCGGCGCGTCACCGGTGCCGATGATGATCTCGGCCTCGAGGCCGAGATCGGCCGCGACCTGGATGACCGCGCGGTGCGCTGCGGTGAGATCGACCGGACCGTCGCAGGTCAGCAGCGCGCCGAGGATAAGACGGCCGCGTATTACCACCTGCTCGACGTCGGTGACGGTGAGCGGGTGGGCGGCGAGGACCGAGAAGAGCCTGGACGTCACTCCTGGCCGGTCCCGGCCGGTAAGAGTGATCAGCAGCGTGGCATGAGAAGCATCCATTGCGCACAGCACGCTACCGCCTGCCGGAAGGCACCGTGACCAGGCCGGCGCGAGGCCGGGGTCGCGGGCGTGCCGCACTGGCTCACGGCAGCAGCAGGTGCATGTCCCCGAACATTCGGCGCCTGGAGCGGGCACTCCGGTGCGGCTCACCGTCCCTTGGGAGGCGGCTGGCGGGCCGCGGAAAGCGGACCGCCAGCCGGGAGGGGGCCGGCCTGACCGGAGCTAAGGGGGCGTTGACGGCAGCCGCGATCACGGTCCTGATCGCTGACGATCACCCGGTCGTCCGCCAGGGACTGCGGACCTTCCTCGACATCGAAGACGACATCGAAGACGACATCGAAGACGACATCGAGGTCGTCGGGGAGGCGGCGGATGGCCCCGCCGCGAGGTAAAGCGATCTGAGATAGGGAAACGAAGTTGAGGCAGGCCGCGGCGACATCGAGGTGGTCGCTTCCGCTGATCCCGCTAACCCGCTGATCCCGCTGATCCCGCTGATCCCGGCGACCCTGGTGCGCCTGCGCTGTTTGCTGGTACGGGCGGTCGGCAGGCGCAGCTGATCCAGTTGTCCCAGTGGAATCTCGGAGATAGCGATAGTTCGCCAAGGTCGCGGTAGGTTCTTTAGTGCCGCTTACGGAATCCAGGTACGGCTCGTCGGCCCCCCGGGCTTCACCTCGCCGCGTTCTGGCCCTTGACGCGCCTTCCAGGCACGCTTCGGGCTGCAGCGCAGGCATGGTTGCCCGGTCGACCGGCTTCGTGATCGAACTGGAGTTACGTAATGGGCACCGATTCGCAGGTCCGCCGTTGTGAGGGGGCTGGATGTCCGACGAGGTGCTTCGCCTTCGTGGCGTCGGTGTCCGGCGCGACGGGAACATGCTGCTCCGCAATGTCGATTGGACGGTACACGAGGACGAGCGCTGGGTGGTGATCGGCCCGAACGGTGCGGGCAAGACCACGCTGTTGCAGGTCGCGGCTTCGCTGCTGTTCCCGACTGAGGGTGAGGCGGAGATTCTCGGCGAGCGCCTCGGCCAGGTGGATGTTTTCGAACTCCGGCCAAGGATCGGCTTCTCGAGCGCGGCGGTCGCGGAGAAGGTGCCGCCGGGCGAGAAGGTGATCGATCTGGTGTTGACCGCGTCCTACGCCGTTCTGGGCCGCTGGCAGGAGGAGTACGAGTCCTCGGATGTCACCCGCGCCGTCGAGATACTTGACGCGCTTGGCTGCGCGCACCTGATCAGGCGCAGGTTCGGGACGCTGTCGGAGGGGGAGCGCAAGCGGGTGCAGATCGCGCGAGCGCTGATGCCGGACCCTGAGGTGCTGCTGCTCGATGAGCCGGCCGCAGGCCTCGACCTCGGCGGCCGGGAGGACTTGGTGCGCCGGCTCGGCATGCTGGCCCGCGACCCCAATGCGCCGATGTCGGTGCTCGTCACCCACCATGTCGAAGAGGTGCCGGACGGGTTCACGCACGCGATGCTGCTGCGCAGGGGAAGCGTGGTCGTGGCCGGGCCCTTGGCGGAGGTGTTCACCGAGCGCAACCTGTCGAAGTGTTTCGGCGTGCCGCTGACGATCGAGCACCGTCAGGCGCGCTGGACGGCGCGGGCCATTTACCCGTATTAGTACCGGCCCGACCAGCGTTGTCCCCGGGGACGCCAGGTGACGCGCGGGGAGCGTCATACGCGTCGCGGCGATAATTAATGTGCATCGGCGCTGACTGAAAACGATGCCTCGGCTTACTATCAGTAGCGTGGCCATTGCTCGCGTGTTTTTGGCGGCTTGGTGGAGGACGGCCGCATCGCTGGCGCTTGTGGAGCCGTGTGCTGTCATGAACGGAGCTGAGACGTCATGAACGCCATTGTTACCGCCGTCGTCGCACTAATCGTGGTGGCGCTCGCCGGTTTCATCGTAGTGAAGACGATCCGCGTAGTGCCGCAGGCCATGGCGGGGATTGTGGAGCGGTTCGGCCGCTACCACCGCACTTTGCACGCTGGACTGAACATCGTGGTGCCCATCGTCGACCGGCTGCGGCCGCTGATCGACCTGCGTGAGCAAGTGGTCAGCTTCCCCCCACAACCGGTCATCACCAAGGACAACCTGGTAGTGGCGATCGACACCGTTATCTACTTCCAGGTGACCGACGCGAAGGCGGCCACCTACGAGATCGCTAACTTCATCACTGCTGTGGAGCAGCTGACGGTCACGACGCTGCGCAATGTGGTGGGCGGCATCGACCTGGAAACGACGCTCACCTCACGGGACCACATCAATGACGAACTGCGACGCGAGCTCGACGAGGCGACGGGCAAGTGGGGCATCCGGGTAGGCCGGGTGGAACTGAAGGCGATCGAGCCGCCGATGTCGATTCAGGACTCGATGGAGAAGCAGATGCGGGCGGAGCGCGACAAGCGCGCCGCGATCCTGACCGCGGAAGGCTCGAAACAGTCGGCGATCCTGACCGCAGAGGGGGAGAAGCAGGCTGCGGTGCTCAAGGCGTCCGGCGAGGCGGAGGCTGCCGTGGTGCGAGCGAACGCGGACGCGCAGGCGCAGGCGGCGCGGGCACGCGGTCAGGCCCAGGCCATCACTACCGTGTTCAATGCCATCCACGAGGGCAAACCGGACCGGCAGCTACTCGCCTACCAGTACCTGCAGACCCTGCCGCAGATAGCCCAGGGCAATGCGAACAAGTTGTGGATTGTGCCGAGCGAGGTAAGCAAGGCGCTCGAGGGCCTTGGCGGCCTGTTCGGGACGCTCACTGGCGCGGACGGTGCCCTTTCCGGTGACGGGTCCGGTCCGCAGGCCGCCCCCGCAATGGACGACAAAGACAGCGGGCCCGGCAGCCTGAAGCGGTTCCCCTTGGGCAGCTGAACGGCCGCCGCCGACCCATATCCGGTACGCGGACCGTTCTGGCGCGCCGCCGGGTCTGGCGCGCCGAAGGGTCTGCCACGCCGACTGGGTCTGGCGCCGCGCTGGCTCTGTGCCGCGCTGGCTCTGCGCCGCGCTGGCTCTGCGCCGCGCCAGTGTCCGAACGTGTGCGGGCTGGCCGCGAAGACGCCAACGGCCAGGCGGGCGGACCGTCGCGAGCCACCTGACGATTGTCGGTACTGAGACATATTATCGATGACATACGAGAACCGAGTGACACTCGGTTTTGACTGACCGGAGCAGCGCGAAACCAAGCAGTGCGAACCAAGCAGTGCGAACCAAGCAGTGCGAACCAAGCAGTGCGAACCTACGGTTCTCGCGGCCGGAGGCTGTCGTGAAGGGTGACTGGGTCGAGATCGTCATCGACGCCGGTGAAGCGGTCAGGAGCTATGAGGTGACCGCGACGCGGGCAGGACGCCGGGTGGAGGTGGTGACCCGCCGCGGCATGGTCGAAGTGAGCGAGCTGACCCGAGGCGGGACGGCGGTGCGCACCGCGCGGTTCATGGCGAGCCGCGTGCTCGCGCTGGTTGAGCACCCGGCTCCGCGCCGGGCGGGAGATCGCCCGGCGCGCGGAATGGGGGATTAGCCCTCGCGCGGCGCGCTCGCTGTCATCACCCGATGAGCTGGTCGAAGTCCCCTTCCCGTGCGCCCCGGATGAGGGCTTCGATTTCGGCACGGGTGTAGATCAGCGCTGGGCCTTCTGGGTGCCGCGAATTCCGAACCGCGACCTGACCGTCGGGCAGCCTGGCCATCTCGACGCAGTTCCCCTGCGAGTTGCTGTGGCGGCTCTTTACCCAAGCCGCCTCGCGCAGACTCCGTGCTGCTATCCCGTTATAGGCGTCAATCACCTAAATTTCCTCCATGATCCTGGTAATGATCTCGGCTGTGCGTTCTGGGGGCTCGCTCTCGACGCAGAGCCGCTCCATGACCTCGGTGTATTTGTCGATGTCGTCACGTCGGTCGAGGTAGAGGGCGCTCGTCAGCTGCTCTACGTAGATCACGTCCGGCAGGTCAGGCTCGGGGAAACGCAGGAGCGTGAACGGACCACCTTCCGCCGCGTGCCCGCCGGAGCGGAACGGCATGACCTGGAGTATGACGGTCGGCAGCCTGAGCGCGCCGAGGAGGTGCTCGAGCTGGGCCCGCATGACATCCGGTCCCCCGATCAGGCGGCGCAGTGCTGCCTCATCGATCACCGCCCATAGTCGTGGCGCACCGCTGCCGCGAGTCAGCAGCTTCTGGCGGTCGGCGCGCAGCCGGACTCTGCGCTCAACCTCTTCTTCCGCCGCGTCGGCCTGGCCCACGCTCATGATCGCCCGGGCGTAGTCCTCGGTCTGCAGCAGGCCGGGCACGAACTGGACCTCGTAGGTGCGGATGAGCGTGGCCGCGTCCTCCAAGCCGACATAGACCTGGAACCAGCCAGGGAGAAGATCGTTGTACCGGTGCCACCAGCCAGGGGAGTTGGCTTTGAGCGCAAGATCGAGCAGTGCCTCGCGCGCGTCGTCGGCGGTAACGCCATAGAGCGCGAGCAGGTCGATGACGTCGCGCTCCTTGAAACTGACCCGCCCGAGTTCCATCCGGCTGATCTTGGAACCGGAGGCCCGGATTGTGTAACCGGCTTCGTCACGTGTGATGCCCTTGGCTTCACGCAAATGACGCAACTGGGAACCGAGCAGGATGCGGAGAACGGTGGGACCGCCCTCAGGATGGACTTCTATCACCCCTCCCTCCATGGCCGTTCCTTGTCCCCCGGGACCATGCCGCATCCTCCTCCGCGCGCCGCGCTTCTGCGAACTCACAGGCAACTGGGTGCACAGCTCATTTGCACGTGCATTGGGCCTTGCATCTGCAAGAGTTACACGCGATGATAGCGCTCGTGGACCGAGGTTTCCGCTGTGCCGCCGAACGCGGTCGACAGGGGCAGCGATGATGCCCCCAAAAGCCCACGAGACGGTTTTCGATGGCTTAGGCCGTGCTGATTCGCCGCTCGGCGTGTTGACCGCCGGCATAGCCGCATCCGAGCGCACTCCTGGCGTGGCCGACAGCCAACTGGCGATCCGTGAGGAGGCGGCGTGCGCGCTTCGCGGCCGTCCTGAATCGGTCAAGCTGGCGCGGGCCTTTGCCGGTGAGACCTTGACCGCGTGGGGTCTGCCCGGGCTGTGTGAGGACGTGACGTGGGTCATTTCCGAATTGGTGACCAATGCGCTGCATCACGGCCTGGCGCACTCTGCACGTGCCCGGTGGGCTCGGCCGATCCGGCTCCGTTTGACGATGCAACTGGCGCACGTGCTGTGCGTGGTAGCGGACCCTGGGGCGGGCGCGCCGGCGCCGCGAGAACCAGACTATTGGCGCGAATGCGGGCGCGGCCTGCAGGTGGTCGGCTCCTGCAGCGACCGGTGGGGCTGGAACGCGCTTGACAGCGGCGGAAAAGTCGTCTGGGCCGCATTCCGCATTCGTGCTTGAGCCGCGGCGTGCGGCTCCCGCAGTGGCCTAGGGACATGCGCTAAACCGGCCTACCGGGTTTCACCGCCGCCCGAGTGCTGGCCAGGTGAAGCGGCTCAGCTTCGCGGCCTGACCTGAACGATCCCGTTGGCCGACACCCGAGTGTCGAACGTAGGTTGTCGCGCGGTCGCGGGCCCGTGCATCACCGTGCCGTCGCTGATCCGGAACGTGCTCCCGTGCCACGGGCAGCTGACACACCGGTTGACGCCTAGAGTGACGACCTCGCCCTGGTGCAACGGCCCGCCCAGGTGCGCGCACCGATCGGCAAGTGCGCTGACTGACGACCCGTCGCGGAGCACGAGCACGCTGATGTAGCCGAGTTCGCGGCGCACCGGCCTGCCGTCGGGCAGTCCGGCGAGCCGACACAGATCGTGCCAGCCGAGCGATGCGAGGTGCGCGACAGACTCGGCGTGGTTCGCCCCGGCGGCGAGCCGGAATGACAAGTGGCCGCCCAGATACCCGCCGAGGCCCGCGACAGCGAGGCCCGTGAATGACAGCGCCTTGCCGCCGCGCCGGTGACCCGCCGATCTGGCAATCAGCGAGGCGACGAAGAACGCGGAGGCTGTCGCGCTCGCGGCGGCGTGGACCACGCCGACCCGCTGCTGCTCGTGGTGTAGCACAGACCAGTCCGCCAGCCCGGTGAGCGCGGCGGGCGCGGTGCCTGCGACGCCGGCGGCGATCAACGCGCTCGCGGCGCGCTGGGTCCCTGGGAGCAGGTCGAGCAGGGCCGCGGAGGTCCAGAAACCCAATGAGAGTTCGGACAGCCGTGGGTGGGCGGGCTGGCCGAGCGGGACGCCGTGCAGCGCGTCCGCCGCCAGTCCGGGCGGCAGCCTGCGGCGTACCGCGTCGGAGAGCGAGTGGCCCACGCCATCGAGAGCACGCAGCCGCTCGAGTCGTTCCGCAGCGTCGGCTGGCCGCAGCTTCGGTGAGCCCGGTCGGCCGTCGGCGCGGGTGCCGCGGCCGAAGAGCCTGGCAAGGGAAGGGGGCACAATATGTGCGTACCCCGCGTGCCGCGCGGTTAGCGCGACGAATGTGGTCCGTACGCCGCGACCAGCTGCCCCGGGCGCTGTGGAGCGGGCACCGCGGCGGGTCGCCGGCGTGACTGCCGGCTATCTGGAGGCGGCGGGCGCGAGGAAACCCTTGTCGACCGACGCGGCGACGAGTTCTCTCGCGTAGGTGCCAAGTGCCGCGGAGCCGTCTTCGATGAAGCGCACCTTCGCGAGCACCTGATCGGCCGTGACGCCATGCGCGCGCCACGTGCCGCCTCGCGTGTGGTAGTTCGCGAGCATCGGCTGCAGCCGGTCAAGCGCCCTGGCGAACCGGGCCTCAGCGGTGCGCCGCTCCTCGAACTCGTCCCAGACGGCGCGCAGCCACCCGGCCTGGTCGGCGGGAAGCAGGGCAAAGATCCGGTCCGCGGCGGCGCGTTCGGCCCGCTCGGCCTCGGCAAGCGCGGTGTCCGTCGCGTAGACAAAGGTGTCGCCCGCATCGATCTCGACAATGTCGTGCAGCAGCACCATGGTGATGACGCGGCCGAGGTCGGCCTCTCGCGGGGCGTACTCGCCGAGGGTCACCGCCATCATGGCCAGATGCCAGGAGTGCTCGGCGGAGTTCTCCCGCCTGGAGGAATCGACGAGCGGACTTTGCCGTAGCACACCCTTGAGCCTGTCGATCTCCTTGATGAACCGCAACTGCTCGTCTAGGCGTTCCATGTTGCCATCCGATCACACCTGCGGCGGCGCGACGGCACATCCGTAACCCGCTCTCCATGGGTGTTGCACTGGCTGTTCAATAGCCCTGATGTAGCGTACGGTCACCGGTTCGCAGAGCTCTGCGACGAGGAGGGCCGGTGCGGCAGCAGCCCGGCCTGCACCGGGACGAGGGATGCTGTGTACGGCCTCGGTCTTTACCGTGCGAACACCGGGACCCGGCACACGCCCGTCCGGCCAGACCCCGTGGACGTCCCCGTCCAGATCGTCGTGGCTACCCACGACCCGGTCATCGCCCGCCGTACGCAGCTTGCTGTCGATGGTTATGCGCCCCGGCTGTGGCGCCGTGAGATTCGCGCCGGGCACTGGGTGCCGCACCCGTCCTCGGCACCTCGCACGCTGGATAGCTGAGTTCGCGGACCACGTCGAGGGTGCGCCGCCCGCCCGGGCGTTGCGCCGCGCGGATGCGAGCCGCGCCGCGAAGCCGTTTGGCGGTCATCTCGTCGTCGTAACAGGCGCGGGCAGCGGCATCGGGCGGGCTACCGCGCTCGCCTTCGCCGCCGACGGAGCGGAGATCATCCGCGCCGATCTCGACCTTGTGGCCGCGGAGCAGACCTGCGACGCCGTTACCGCACTCGGCGGTGCCGCGCATCCCTACGAGGTGGACGTCGCCGCTGCCGGTGAGATGGAGTGTTTCGCCGCCTGGGTGCGCGATGGCTTCGGGGTGCCTGATGTCGTCGTCAACAGCGCCGGCATCGTCGTGGCCGGCTCCTTCCTTGCGCACACCGAGGAGGACTGGCGGCGCATAGTCGATGTCAACCTGCTCGGCGTGGTACGCGGGTCCCGGCTGTTCGGCGCGCAGATGGCCGAGCGCAGTGAGGGCGGCCACATCGTGAACATCGCCTCGGCCGCCGCCTTCGCCCCCTCTGCCGTGCTGCCGGCGTATTCCACGACCAAGGCCGCGGTGCGGATGTTCAGTGAGTGCCTGCGCGCCGAACTCGCCCACGCTCGAATCGGCGTGACCGCCGTCTGCCCAGGCATCACCAGCACCGGGGTCGCGCGCAACGCACGTTACGTCGGCGTGGACAAGCACACGCAGGAGCGGCTTCGGTCGGGCGCAGCGCGGGCCATGGCGTTGCGCAACGTCCCGCCCGAGCGGGTCGCGCTCGCGGTGACGCGCGCGGTGCGCGGCAACCGCCCGCTCGTCCCTGTCAGCGCCGAGGCGCGGCTCGGGTACGCGCTTTCCTTGCTCGCGCCGCCTCTGCTCAGGCGCGGCGCGCGGCGCGGCGCGCGGCGCGGCGCCGAGCGGACCTTCAACCGGCTGGAGCGCCTCGCTGGCCCAGACCGCCAGGCCCAGGCAGCTAGCGCCGTACTTGCTGCTGGCGGCTAAGCCGTCACGCGCAACAGCGCGGCCTGCAGAGTCAGCCCGGGCCCGAAGGCCAGCGTCACGACGTGCGCGCCCGGCGCCAGCGTCGGTCGCAGCCGCTCGAGCAGCAGCAGCGCGGTGGCCGACGAGCAGTTGCCGTACTCGCGCAGCACTTCGCGTGAGGTGTCGAGCGCACCGGCGGGAAGCGCGAGCCTGTTGGCGACGACGTCCAGAATGCGCGGCCCACCTGGGTGCACGGCCCAGCCGCTGATATCGGCCTGCGCGAGCCCGTGCCGCGCGAGAAGTCCGATGACGACGCGGTGGACGTGCCTGGCGAGCACGCCGGGTACCCGCGGTGACAGCGCCATACGGAAGCCATGATCTGTTACGTCCCATGTCATGTGGTCGCTGGCGGTCGTATCGGTGACCGCCGCGAGGTCGGCGACTTCGAAACCTGGGCCGTCTGGCGTGACGACGGCGGCCGCCGCGGCATCCCCAAACAACGCATGCGCGACTACTTGGTCGAGGTCGGCGCGGCCCGGCGCGGCAGGCTGAACGTGCAGGCTGGGTAGTTCGACACAGAGCAGCACGGCGGGCCGCCCGCGCGCGCGGGCGAAATCCGCCACCGTGCCCAGGCCCGGCAGCGCGGCATAGCAGCCCATGTGCCCGATCAGCAGCCGGTGCACGTCCGGGGCCATGCCGAGGTCGCGCGCGACCAGGATGTCGAGCCCGGGAGTGACGTAGCCAGTACAGGACGCGACCGCGAGGAGCCCAACCTCGTCCGCTCGCAGCCCGGCCGCAGCAAGCGCCGCGGCCACGGCGTCCTTGCCCAGCGGCACCGCTGCCTCGCCGTACAGTGTCATCCGGGCGCCGGTTCCCCAGCCCGACACGTCGAGGTCCGGGGGGATCGCCACGCCGTGCCTGGTCCGCACCCCCGTGCCGTGCCAGATCCGTTCCGCCCGCGGGTCGCCGCGGTAGTGCGTGCGGAAGAACTCGTGCCATAGGTCTCGCTGAGGACAGGCGGACGGGACCGAATGGGCCACCGCGGCCACGGTCACCAACGCGGTGTCTCCGCGTCTGGGTCCAGGCCGAGAACGGCGCAGCCGAGCCAGTCCGCGCACACGTCGCTGGTCGCGGGCTGCAGGGCGCCGCACCGCGCATCACGGTAGAGCCGTTCAAGCGGATGACCGCGCCGCGCCGCCGAGGCCCCGCAGGCCTCAAGCACGGAAGCGGCAACCTCCTGTGCCGTGTCACCGGCGACGAGCTTGGCGCGCCAGATCCAGCGGCTCGTGTCTTGGGTACCTGGCTCGGCGTCCACCCGCCGTGCCGCTAGCCGCACGACCGCGCGTGCGGCGCAGGCCTGCGCGTCGGCCCGGCCGAGGCGGGCGCGCACGGCGCCGGCGTTGCCGAGGCCGCGCTGGGCCAGGTCGGCGGCCCCGGCGTCCACGGCCGCGCTGGCCAGGCCCGCGTAGACGGCCGCATAGGAGGCCACCAGCCATTGCGGCATCACCTGAGCGATGAGCAGCGTGATTCCCTCGACACCCCCGACCAGGGCGTCGCGCGGCACGGTGACGTCGAGGTGCAGATCGTGGCTGCCGGTCGCGCGCATACCGAGTGAGTCCCAGGTCTCCTCGACCCGGATCCCTTCACCCGCGGGTACGAGAAAGTAGCTGACATTGTCGTCCCGCCTGGCGGCGATCAGATATGCCGCCGCATGCCCGGCGCCAGAGCAGAACGCCTTACTGCCGGTGATGTGCCAGCCAGCAGGGACAGCCGCGTACGAGGTGCGCACCCGCGATAGCCGCGAGCCGATGCCACGTTCGGACATCGCCACCGCGTACAGAGCGCCGTCCGCCGCCGCTGTCAGCACCCCGTCGCGGTAGGTGAAGAACTCCTTGCCCGCGCCGAACGCGGTGGCGGTGTCATCAGGCAGGAGCGCGAGGGCGCCGGTGACCGACGCGTGCATGTTGTAGATGAGCGCGGTGGCCGGGCTTCCTTCCGCAAGCGCCATCGCCACTTCGGCGTAGTCCGCGAAGGTGGCCCCCGCGCCGCCGAGGCGGGCCGGCACCATCAGGCCGAGCAGTCCCGCGTCGGCAAGATCGGTGAAGTCGCCGGAGGGGAAGGTGCCATCGGCGTCATAACCGGGAGCCCGCTCGGCGAGGCGTGGGGTCAGTTTCCTTGCCGCCTCGATGGCGTCGCGTGGTGTCATGCACGTTCCTTTACCCCGATGCCCTGGAACAGCACCGATGTCGACCGGGCAGGTACCATCCGGACGTCTGGCCGCAGGCCGGCCAGCCAGCGCGCGGCGTCCCCGGCATGCGGGCGAAGCCCGCGCAGGCGGAGCCGGACGCCGTGCCGCGCACATGCGGTCGCCAGTGCCTTCCTGTCGACGAAGAGCGCGGGGTCATGGAGGTGACGCGGCGCCCCGCCCGGCACTCGTTCGGCAATCCCGATGGCGACCGCGCGGGCGAGCCGGGTGTCGGCGATCGTGTCGATGATGAGCGTTCCGCCTGGCCGCAATACGCGGCAGCACTCGCCGACCACCAGGCTAAGGTCGGCCACGTGCTCGAGGATCTCGCCCGCCGCGACCACATCGGCGGTCTCGGCGGACAGCGGCAATGCGTGCACATCGCCGCGCAGCACGTGCCGGAGCCCGTGCCGGCGCGCGATGCCCACGGCCGACGGCGACAGGTCGACGCCCACGTGCGCATAACCGGCTCCGCTCAGGCGCGGGGCAAGCAGCCCGCCGCCGCAGCCGACGTCGACAAGCACCGCGCCGGGCCGTGTCGGGGGCGGGATGATCGCGGCGCGCGCGGCCGCCAGCCAGTGCAGCATGGCGAAGGCGCCCCGCGGTTCCCACCACTGGTCGGCGAGGTCCTCGTACTGTGTGGGGTCGTTCCTGGGGCGGGGACCTGGCCGTTCGCGCTGGCTCACAACCAGAGCCTGACGGACCGCAAGCGATTTGGCCAAGCCGGCAGCGGCGGGGTTAGCGTCACGGGCCCGCCCGCCCGGTAACGGCTACGGCACCGAGAGCGCCACGGCACCGAGTGCGGCCGCCCAGTGGCCGCCGAGCAAGCGGGCGTGACCACCAACTGAAGAGATCACCACGGAGTTCCCACGACCGCCGATGAGGTCACGCGGTCACGGGCGCGCCGTCGGCCTCCGCGGTGCTCCGAAGTGTGAAATCCAGGCTCTGCCCGGGGCTGAGATCGCGCATCTCGCCGTAGCAGCCGACGTGGATGGGCGGGTGCTTTCCCGGGCCGCTGCTGACCCGTACCGTGTGGTCGACAATTCTCAGCGTGATCGCGTGGTCACGGTAGAAGATGTTGAATTCGAGGGTGCCCAGGCGCTTGGGCCAGAACGGATTCATCCGCAGCACGTCGCCACGCAATTCCACCCCGCCGAAAAATCGCTGAATCGCGTCGACGGTGCCTGCCATCGCCGCCAGATGGACGCCCTCGGCGGTGGTGCCTCCCTGGACGTCGGCCACATCACTGCGCAGCGCGTCAACGAGAAGGTCAAGTGCTTCCTCCTGCTTGGTCCGGGCCAGCACCGCGGCCTGGACCAGGGCACTCAAGGTCGAGCCGTTGGACGTGCGGGCCAGGTAGTACTCGATCGTCTCAGGAATGCGGGCCGGGTCCCAGGAGTAACCGAGGTAGTCGAAAAGCACGGCGAGCTCGTCGGCGGACAGCAGGTAGAACAACATCAGGACATCGGCCTGCTTGGAGACCTTGTAGCGGTTAGGCGTGTCGTTCTCGGCCTCGAGAATCCGGTCGAGGCGGCTGATGTCACCGTACCTGGCGCGGTAGTCATCCCAGCCGAATTCCTTCAGGTCCTCGTATCCTTCGAACTGGCTGATGATGCCACCGGCGTGGAACGGTACGTACATCCGGCGGGAGATGTGCTCCCAGCGTTCGAGCTCGGTGACGGTCAGGCCCAGCCGTTCGGTGAGCTCGGTCCTGCGGTGTTCTGGCAGCAGATCGAGTACCTCGATGGCGCGAAGAAGCAGCCAGGTCGTCATCACGTTGGTATACGCGTTGTTGTCGATCCCAGCCTCAGGGCTGTCCGGATAGCTGGTGTGGAACTCGTCCGGGCCCACCACCCCGCGGATGACGTAACGGTCCCTTTCGCGATCGTAGGCTGCGGTGCTCGCGAAGAACCTCGCGATCTCGAGGATCATCTCGGCGCCCTCCAGGCCGAGGAACTCGCGATCGCCGGTGGCCTGGTAATACTGCCACACGCTTCGGGCGACCGCGATGCCGACGTGGCGCTGAAGGTAGGTGGTGTCAGGCAGCCAGCGGCCCGACTTCGGGTTCAGATGCAGGAGCGCGCTCTGCTCTCTGCCGTCGCTGCCCGACTGCCATGGGTACATGGCGCCGACGTGACCGGCGTCGCGCGCCGCGCGCCTCGCGGCGGGAAGCCGACGATAACGGTAGCCCTCCAGTGACCGGCTCAGCTCGGGCAGGCGCAGGTTCAGGACCGGGAACATGAACATGTCATCCCAGAAGACATGCCCGCGGTAGGCCTCGCCGTGCAGTCCGCGCGCGGGAACGCCGACGTCGCGGTCCACGCTGTTGGGCGAGACCGTCTGCAGCAGATGGAAGATATGCAGCCGCAGCACCGGCAGTATCCGGTCGTCTTCGGCGCCCTTCAGGTCGATGTGGAAGCGCGCCCACAGGTGATCCCAGGCGAGCACGTGCCGCGCGAGCATTTCGTCGAACGAGTCCGCGGTGTCCAGCCAGTCTCCCGCCGCCACCGCCGCGTTCGAGGTCGCGTGGTCCCGTGAGGTGGCGATCGCCACGGCCTTCTCCACGGTGACCGTGTCCTCGACGGCGACGTCGATGGTGAACTCGTGGCCGATCCGCCCTGGCTCGTCGATCAAGGTCCGGCGGTCATCCACATGCGCTTCGTTGCGGAAGAGGCGCGTGCGGGCCACCTCGGCAATGCGGATGTGCGACTGGTTGGTCTCCGTCACGAGCAGAACCGCCGCGTCGCCGAGGCCACGCTTGTCGATGGTGACGAGGTGGCGGCTGGCCAGCTGGTGGTAGCGGGGGACGCCGGTGTTCTCGACGGTGCCGTCGAGCTGCGACCGGACGTGCAGCGGGCCCGACCAGTTCTCCGGCACGATCGTCATCTCGATGGCGGCCAGGTGCGCGGCGCCCATGTGCACGAACCGCCGGCAGGTGGCCCGGGTGATGTGGCCCTCGCTGTCGCGGATCCGCAGATGACGGGTTAGCACGCCGCGGCGCAGGTCAAGCTCAACGCGGTGGTCGAGCACGTTATCCTTGCCGACTTCGAGCCAGGGCCCGTCGACGGCGGCGAAGCTCAGCGGCAGCCAATTCGGGGCGTTGACCAGGCTCTCGTTCTCCACGGTGCGGCCTGCGATCTCGGTCTGCAGCTCGTTGTAGCAGCCCGCGATGTAGGTGCCGGGGTAGTGGGTGCCGTCCGCCCGCGACTCCGTGCCCGCGCCGCGGGTGGCGAAGTAGCCGTTGCCCAGGGTGCAGAGTGCCTCCCGCAGGCCTTCCTGCTGCGGGACGAATCCGTCGTAGCGAAGCGTCCACCCTGTTACGGGGATGGGTTTTCCGTCTTGGCCTATCATCTGATCTCGGCCGCCTGCGGCTGGTCACAATGTCCGCGCTAACTGGTCATGCGTGCGCGGCGCGGCTATCGCGCTTAGGGATCATCCTGGACTAAGATTCGCACGCCACGTGCCTGGCATTCAGCGGGCCTCCGGCCCGAGGCATGGGACCGAAGGTCCCTCGTTGAAGGCGCGCGGCGAGGGTGACATTCTCCCGAGCGGGTACGAATTGCCTGCCTTTGGCAAGGCCGCCCTGGGCCCGTCAGCCCTCGCTGAGCGGCGATGAGGTCGCGGCGTCCGGGGGTTTGAGTCAGCGATGTCCAGGCAGCCGAATCAACGTGACGGCCGCCACGGCGAAACCGGCGGGAACCTGGGATATGCGCTCGCCGCGCCGACCAGGTGCCCGCCTCGACGGGATCGTCTAGCGTCCTACGTTGTCACGGCGGCCTTCCCCCGCACGGGTGCGTTCAAAGGCAGACGTAAGGTTCGTGGTCGGCGTGACCGCCGGGCTCGAGCTGGAACGTCGAGTGCTCGACGTCGAAGTGGCCGCGCAGGCATTCCTGCAGCATGTCGAGCATTTTCGCGCCCTGGCCGCCGGTCAGCACATCCGTCTCCACGACCACGTGCGCCGACAGGACGGGCAGCCCCGACGTGATCGTCCAGGCGTGCAGGTCGTGCACGTCGGCGACGCCGTCTAGTTCGGTCAGGTGGCGGCGCACCTCGTCGAGATCCACGCCCTTGGGGGTGGCCTCGAGCAGCACGTCGATCGCCTCCCTGAGCAGCCGCCAGGTGCGCGGCAGGATGAACGCGCCGATCGCCAGCGACGCGATGGCATCCGCGCGGGTGAAGCCGGTCACGGCGATGATGATGCCCGCCACGATGACCCCCGCCGCGCCGAGCGTGTCGGAGACGACCTCGATGAAAGCCCCGTGCACGTTCAGGCTCTCCGCGCGGCCGCGGCTGAGCAGCAAGGCCGACGTGCCGCTGCCGGCGAGCGCGACGACACCGAATACGATCATCAGGCCCGGTTTCACCGCGGGCGGATTGATCAGGCGGCGCACCCCTTCGACCACGATGAACGCACCGACGGCGAAGAGCAGCAACGCGTTGCCCGTGGCGGCGAGGATCTCCGCGCGCGCGTAGCCGAATGTGCGCTCGGTTGTTGCGGGCCGGGTAGCGAAGTGCGCCGCCACCAATGACAGTCCGACCCCCGCCGCGTCCGTAGCCATGTGCCCGGCGTCGGCGAACAGGGCGAGCGATCCGGTGACCAGTGCCCCTGCCACCTCGACGGCAAGGATCGTCAGCGTGATGCCAAGCGCGAGCCCGAGGCGGCCACGGTGGCGGCCGGTCGATGTCCCATGGTGGTGCCCGGTCCCCATTCGGCGCATTACCTCCCTGACATGAACCAGCCTAAGACAGCAGCTCGTATGCGGGATTGGTCATGATCGGGCCCCCGTCCCTGACTCCGACAGGCCCGCGGAGCTTGATCTTGCCTCCTGGCACCAGGCCGGCGATGTGGGTGCGGCCGTAGAACAGCGCGGTCAGTTCGCCGGTCGCATCCGCGATTGCTACCGCGAGAACGCAGCTACGCTCCACCGGCCGGATCTCCACGCTATGCACGCGGCCTTCCACGGTGGCGCGGCCAGGGCCGGTGATCGAGGCGATGGGCATCACGCCGGGCGCGACCGCGGGCCGGTCATGCTCGACCACGTCGGCGTCGGGCGCGGGCAGTGGTGTCCTCGCGGGCCGCCCTGCCTGCGTTTCGTGCAGCACTTCTACCCGGGCCTGAACGTCGAACGGGATGATCGTGGCCGCCGAGTGGGGAATCCGGCTCACCACGCGGGCAACCTTGTCGGCGGTACGGTCGTGCAGCAGTCGGCCGAGCAGCGGCGAGTAGCTGCGGCGAGGTAGGACGACCGTCACGAAGGTGCCCTCGTGGCTGGCCTCGCGGGCGACAAGCTCGGCGGCGGCGCGGGTCAGCCGCCGGTCGGCGCAGTCGACGAAGTCGAGCGGTATGCCGCGGTCGGCGCGCAGCCAGGCCTCGCGCAGCTTTTCCGCCTGCGCGTTGTCGATGACGAAATGCACACCGCGCAGCGCGGTCGGCCGCAGCCCGCGCGCATAGCGCAGCGCAGCGATGGTGGCTAGGTCGAAGTCGTCCACGAAAACGAGCACCGTGCGGCGGGGATAGTTCGGCGGGTCCGGTGGTGGCTTGCGCCCGCCCAGGTTCTCAAGCACATCGGCTTCCATCTGGTACTCGCGGTTGAGCCGGATCAGCGCGAACACAAGGATCGGGAACACGATCACGATGAGCCAGGCGCCCTCGGTGAACTTCACCACCGCGAAGATCAGGACTACCAGCGCGGTGAGCACCCCCGCGGAGAAGTTGATGGCCAGCTTGTGCCGCCAGCCCGCCTCCTTGTGCTTGTGGTGGTACTTCGACATGCCGAAGCCGGCCATCGAGAACCCGGTGAAGACGCCGATCGCGTAGAACGGCACGAGCTTGTTGACGTTGGCACCGACCACGACCAGCAGCAGCACCGAGACTACGGTCAGGACGATGATCCCGTTGGAGAAGACCAGCCGGTGGCCGCGCTTGGTCAGCCAGCGGGGCAGGAAGGCGTCCCCGGCCACGAAGTTGGCGAGGAAGGGAAAGCCGTTGAAGCTGGTGTTCCCGCCGGTGTAGAGGATCAGCGCCGTGAAGGCTTGCAGCACGTAGAACATGACATGGCCGAAGATGCTGTTGCCGAAGACCAGCCGCCCTTCCTGAGAGATCACCGACGGGTATCCGCTCCGGTACGGCGTGGCCCTGGTGATGTGCGCGAGCCAGGAGACCCCGCCGACGAGGAAGCCGAGGATACACGCCATGATCACCAGGACCCGGCGGGCGTTGGGGCCCTCTGGCGGGCGGAACGCGCTCACCCCGTTGGAGATCGCCTCGACACCGGTCAGGGACGAGCCGCCGTTGGCGAACGCGCGCAACAGGACGAAGATCGTCATTACGGTCAATAGCCCGCTGACATGGCGCGGTGAGTAGTAGGTCCCATGCAGCGTGGCCGGGTCATACCGCGGTAGCCCGCCGAGCACCTCCCTGACCAGACCGGTGATGATCAGCAGGATCATCGTCCCGCTGAACAGGTAAGTGGGCAGCGCGAACGAGCGGCCCGCCTCACGGATCCCGCGCAGGTTTCCGTAGCAGAGCAAGATCACGACACCGATCGTCATCTCCTTGCTGAACGGGCCGAGCGCGGGCACCGCCGATACCACCGCGACCGTGCCCGCGGCGGTCTGCACGGCGACCGTGACCGTGTAGTCGATGAGCAGCGCCACGGCCGCGATCTGCGCGATTCGCGGCCCGAAGTTCTCCCGCGCCACCACATAGGAGCCGCCTGCCTTGGTGTAGACCGACACCACCTCGCGGTAGGACAACGTGACGAGCACCAGGACGACAAGGACGACTCCGGTCAGCGGGATTACCAGCGCGAACGCAGCGAGGCCAAGGCCGCCGATCAACAGTTCGATGAGGATCTCTTCTGTGCCGTACGCGGACGAGGAGATCGCGTCAGGGGACAGCACGCCGAGGGCGAGGGGCTTGGAGAGCCGTTCTTCGGCCAGTTGCTCGTTGACCATCGGCTGCCCGAGCAGCCGGTGCTTGAGCGAGTACCAGAAACCCTCGGGCACATCGCTGCCGCGGCTGCCGCCGAGAAGGTCGACTGCTCTGCGCACGGCCACCGATCCCCGCCTCCGTCCGCTCGCTGCCTGACGTGGTCTTCTTACCACCGCAGCTCAGATCATGACGCACCAGGGCCAGCGCCGACAGTGCAGGGTGATGCCGGGTTCTCTCCGTTTGTTGCCCCGAATCACTGTCGGTCAAAATTAGTTGCCGCAGTGCCGCCGCGCACAACACGCCGACGCCGTTCGCGCCACACCGGACCTGCCGATCGCCCTGTGGCCGATTGCCCTGCGGCCCCGCGGTTCGCGCCGCGCGGCACTCGCGCCCGGACGGATCGCGGCAAGACCCAGCCGTAGGGCGGGAACCTTAACGCAGGCTCAGACGTCAAAGCGAGTGCCGCCCTGTGCGTGCCGCTTGCCCGCTGGAGCCGCACGCCCAGGGCGGACCAGTCGCCCCGCCACTGGTTTCGCGCGGGCGCCCGGCTTGCCCTCGCTGATCTCCGCGGCTGGCTGACCGCGGCTGCCGAGTCAGCCCGCCGCGCCGCGTTCGCGCAGGGCCGCGATCTCCTGCGGGGTAAGGCCGATCCCGCCGAGCACAGCGTCGGTGTCCGAGCCGGGCGCGGCCGGTGGCGCAGGAGTGGCGGCCGGGGTGCGGCCGAATCTCGGCGCCGGCGCTGGCTGCACCACGCCGCCGATCTGCGTGAAGGTGCCCCGCGCGACGTTGTGCGGATGGCCGGGCGCCTCGCCGAGCGTCAGCACCGGCGAGACGCACGCGTCGCTGCCCTCGAACACAGCGGCCCACTCGGCCTGGGTGCGCCGCTTGAACACCTCGGTCAGCCGCGCACGCAGGACCGGCCAGCCTGCGGCATCGAGCTGGGCGGGCAGCTCCGCCCCTTCGAGCCCGAGACGCCGCAGCAGTTCGGCGTAGAACTGCGGTTCGAGCGCACCAACCGCGACGTGCCGCCCATCCGCGGTCTCATACGTGTCATAGCAGGGCGCGCCGCCGTCGAGCAGGTTGGTGCCGCGCTCGTCCCGCCACATCCCCGCCGCGCGCATGCCATGGAGGAACGAGGTGAGCAACGCCGAGCCGTCCACCATGGCCACGTCAACGACCTGGCCACGACCGGATCCGGCCCGCTCTACGAGCGCGGCGAGCACGCCGAGCGCGAGCAGCATGCCGCCGCCGCCAAAATCACCAACCAGATTCAGTGGCGGCACCGGCCGTTCCCCGGCCCTGCCAATCGGGGCAAGCGCACCGGAGACAGCGATGTAGTTGATGTCGTGGCCGGCCGAGTGCGCCAGCGGGCCTTCCTGGCCCCAGCCGGTCATCCGGGCGAAGATCAGCCCGGGATTGCGCTCCAGGAAGACCCCGGGCCCGAATCCAAGCCGCTCCGCGACACCGGGCCTGAACCCCTCGACGAGCACGTCGGATGACTCCGCGAGCAGCAGCAGCGCGCCTAACGCCGCCGGGTCCTTCAGGTTCAGCCCGACCGACCGGCGCCCGCGCCGGAGCGGGTCGCCCGGCCTCGTCGCGGCTCCGCTGCCGACCCGGTCGACCCGGATCACGTCGGCGCCGAGATCGGAAAGGATCATGCACCCGAACGGCGCCGGGGCGAGGCTCGCGATCTCCACGACGCGCACGCCCCGCAGTGGCCCCTGACTCATTTGCCCGCCCTTTCACCTGATCCGCAGTGACTTGGACGCTACCCGCTCACGGCGCCGGGGCGGAGTGCACTGGTGTCAGCGGCGGGCCGGGTCCTCAATCCGCTCCACGATCAGCGCAAGCGTGGGACAGGACGCTTCGGCCTTCTTCGCGAGCCTGACCAGGCGCTGCGGCACGGGCTGGGCGGAGACGACCGGGTACCCCCATGGATCTATGCCGATCATCTCGGGTAGCAGTTCAGCGCAGACGCCGTGTGCCTCGCACGCGATGGGGTTCACCCTGATGCGGTAGCTCATGGCGTCACATCCCCGCTGCGGCGCGGCGCCCGGCCCGGCTCGCGTCGCGGCGGGCCCCGCGCTGGCCCGCGATGGGCACGGGCACGACGCCGGGCCGTGTGACGCGGTCACATGGCCCGCGACGCAGGTGCTGGTGCAGGTCGGCGGCGAAAGCGCGCAGCGCGCTCGCGACCAGCCTGGCGGCCCCGTCGGGAAAGTGGCACGCCCCGCGGCCCTCAACCAGCCTGAGCAATTGCGCCAGCCAGCCCTGCACGCGGGCATCCCCGCCGCGCCACGCGATGTGTTCGAGCGCGTCGGCGATGGCGGGCAGCCCGTTCGCGCACGGCCCGCATTGACCGGCGCTCTGGCCGGCGAGGTAGCGGGCGATGCGCGCCGTCTCGGCGATCCCGCAGGCCGACTGCGGCAGCAGCAAGAGGACGCCGGCGCCGAGCGAGGCGCCCGCGGCTCGCAGGTCGGGGCCGCTCAACCGGAGGTGCGGCGCGGCGCTGGCTGGCAGCCAGCCGCCGAAGAACCCGCCGGCCAGGATTGCCTGCGGCGGTTCCGTCTGCCCGCCTGCCGCAGCGAGCACTTCGGGCAGGCCGGTGCCGAGCGCGATCTCCTGCACGCCTGGCCGGTGCAGCGCCCCGGTAACGGCGATGAGTGCCGAACCAGGCGCTGCCTGCGTGCCCACGGCGCGGAACCAGGCAGACCCGTAACGCGCGATCAGCGCTATGTGGGCCAGCGTCTCCACGTTGTTGACCAGAGTCGGACGGCCCAGTACGCCCTTTTGGAACGGACGCGGCGGCGCGTACGTGGGCAGCGCGGGCCCGCCGTTGATCAGGTGGATGAGGGCGCTCTCTTCGCTCGAGACATAGCCAGCTGGGACGGCCGTGATGCGGATGGGGATCGGGTCGGTGCCGGCCCGCTCGCGCTCCTTGATGGCGTCCCCAACGTGCTGGCGCAGCATGTCGTCGCCGCCGTCCAGGCAGAGGAACGCCTCGCTGGCGCCCACGCTCTGTGCCGCGAGCGAGATTCCGTCGAGGACCAGGTGCGGTGCGGCTGTGAGCAGCGCGTGGTCCTTCATGCTGATGGGCTCCGACTCGACGCCGTTCGCGACGACCACGGTGCCCACGGCCCTGCGTGCGCCGTTCCTCACGGCACGCATCTTGCGAGCCGCAGGGAAGTCAGCGCCGCCGCGGCCGGTAAGGCCTGCCCGCTCCACGCTGTCGATGAGCGGGGTCTCGCCCTTGCGGGCGCGACTGCCATGGCGGTCGCCGCGCAGCGGCACCGGCCCGTAGCGAGCCACGTGCGCGGCCAGCCCTCGCGGCGTTTCTGCGGGCAACAGCCTCGGCAGCTGCTGTGGTGGCAGTGGCATCGTTATTGGCCGCCTCTTGTCACGCTGTCGCCGCTGCCCGCGCCGGACCCGGCGGTCGTTACCTGCAGTGTTCCTGCCACAGAAGCGCCGTTCGGCTGGAGGCCGATGCCGAGCAGCAGCCCATGCCCGGCGCTGTCACGCACCCGCGCGCTCATGCTCGTTCCGTTCAGGCTGACAAGCTGGCCGGTGTACTGCCTGGGCGCGGCGGACGGTCCGAGCGTGACCTGGCTGTCCGACATCGTGATCCCGCCGCTGCTATCAGACTGGCCGGTGATCACAATGTCGAGAGCGGCCTTGACACCGCCGCCGCTGGGTGACACGGCGGCCTGGATACGAACTACTGCATCACCGCTGCCCGCGTCCGTGCGCTGCGATACCTCGCCGGACAGGGATGCATTGAAAGGCCCTGGCGGAAGCTTGACAGCGGTCGACGAAGCGCCCGCGGCGCCCGCGGGTTTTGCCACTGTGGCGGAGCCAGCTGACCTGGCGAGCAGGTTGGCCGGCGTGCCCGAGCGCCGCGCCCAGCCGGGCTTGAGCGGGCCGCCCACGAGCCACACGGTGCCTGCGACGAGCGCCACGGCGGCGACGCCCGCCAGCGCGATGCGCGTACCTGTGCGCTCCTGCCAGCCCACCGCGAGCCGCCAGGACGCGGCCGCCACCACCCCGGCGACACAACAGGCGGTGACGGCCAGGACCCAGCGCTGCGGCGTGTCTGTGCCCGTGCCCAAGCTGTGCAGGACCGCCGCTGGCCAGCACAGATACGCGAGCCAGTGCACGAGCCGCCAGAGCCTGTGGCCGACGTGCACCCGGAGCAGGCTGGTGATCGTAACCGCGAGTAGCAGGTCAAATGCTGCCGCGCCGAGGCCCAGCCAGATCGGCCGGTACGAGGAGGCGAGGGGCACGAAGGCGGCGATCAGCTGGATGTGCGCGTAGCTGTCGGTCACCGTGGTCAGGATGTGCAGCCCGGTGAACACGAGAACGAGCAGGGACATGTTGCGGTGCAGGCCGACGGTGACGAACCGCGGCCAGTTCGGCCGGGCGAAACGGACCGACGTCAGCAGGCCAAGCACCACACTCGCGCTGACCAGGACGAGGGCGATTAGCCCGGTGGCACGCGTCGCGTACCACAGCGGGCTGGTGGAGGTCACCACCGCGGCTGCTAGCTGCGGGGCTGCGCTGATCACGCGTCCCCCCGCGGTGCGGCGCCAGATGTTGGGCCGGGCCATCCTTGCGTGGTGGCGACCGAGCCGTCACGGCCCACCAGGCGGGCAGGAAGGCGAAGGGCGGAGAGCCAGGCATGGGCCGCCTCGCCGCGGACGATCGCGGCCGTGCTCGCTATGTTCGCGTCCAGGCACGTTGCCGCCGCCACGCTCACCGTTTGCCAGCACGAGCCGGCTGGCCTGCCGGTAGCCGGCCGCACGATGTGATGCACCTGCTGCCCGTTCCGCTGCCACGCACGCACTGTCACGCTCGAGGTGGCCAGCCCGCCCGAGCTGATCGCGACGGTCTGGCCGGGCGCGTCCGGGCCGGCCGCGTGGTCGTCGGTCACCCGTACCCGCCAGCCGCCCGATGGCGGCGGTCCCGCGGCAGCGACGTCGCCGCCGAGGCCGATCAGGACGCCGCAGCCAAGCTGCTGGCTGACCAGGCCCCCGCACCGGTCAGCCGCCCACGCTTTCGCCGTGGCGCCAAGATCGAGGATTACACCCTCAGGCAGCCGAACGGCTGCGCGGGCGCGGTCGAATCCGATCCGCTGCCACCCGCCCGCGGGCACGGGCGCTCCGATCATCCGGACGCCCTTGCTGACCAGCGCGAAATCACGGTCATAGCCCAGGCTGACGAGCGCCGCGCCGCAGGTCGGATCGACGTCACCACCAGTGAGCCGTGCGGCACGCAGTGCTGCCCAGATCGCATCTGCTAGTAGCTCGCTGACCTGCACCTCCGCACCGCGCGAGGCGTTCAGCTTGGCGACCTCGGAATCTGGCCGAAACCGGCTGCAGGCGAGATCGACGGCGGCGAGTTCCCGGTCTACCAGCGCGCGGGCCGCCGGCAGTGCGCTGGCCGGGTTGACGATGAGCACTGCGGAGGTGCCGAAGACGGCGAAGCGATCGCCGGCGTCGGGCGCAGCGATCATGATCCACCCGACACGGCCTGGCCCGGACCCTGCGCCGGAGCAGGATTGGCCCCCGGCGGCTGCAACTGCCCGCCGCCGGGGTCCTGGTTCCCAGCCTGCTGGCCGCCGTCCGTGCCCTGGTTGCCCGCGGGTGCCTGGCCACCCTGGGCGGGCTGGTTGATCTTGGGAAGATGAGCGCGCCCGCTGAACCCGACTACCAGCGCTATCGCACCGACCGCGCCGGCGCCCGCGATCCCCCACGTCAGCCGCCGGACACGGCGCAGGCCCCACTCGCGTGCGGCCATGGCGTACCTTACGTCGGGTTGCTTCATCCGTGGTCTCCTTGTGTCCCCTTCATATCCGGTACCACGTAAGTCCGTGGTAAACCGGCGGGGCCGGCCCGGGGCGCCAGTCAATAGACTGCGCGACAGTGTGCTAAGGCCTGCTGCAGATTTTCTTCAGATTTGGTTAAGAATTGTCGGCGCCATATCCGCACGTTCCAGGGTAAGGGGGCGCCTGGCCGCCTGTACCTGACGGTTCTTACCGCCCGCATACGTCGGCCCGCCTAGTGTGCGTAGGGCCCTAATGTGCTGAGGAGGGGAAACCAGGCGAGGTGATGCGTGGGCACGCCCAGTGTTGAAAAGCCGCCGCGGACGGCGGCGGAATGTCCTGCACGTGTGCTCGTCGTTGAGGACGACCCGGGCATCGCTACCCAGCTTGTCCGGGGCCTCACCAGGGCTGGCTACGAAGCAGCGAGCGTACAAACCGGTGCGGCCGCCCTGCGCCCGCCGCTGCCTGACGTCGTGTTGCTCGATCTCGGCCTGCCCGATATCGATGGGGTGGAGGTGTGTCGCAGGCTCCGAGCTGTATCCGACCTAGCGATCATCGTGGTGACGGCCCGCGGCGAGGAGAGCGACCGGGTCCTCGCGCTCGACCAAGGTGCGGACGACTGCCTGGTGAAGCCGTTCGGCCTGGCCGAGGTGCTCGCCCGCGTCCGCGCCGTGCTCCGGCGTACCAAACCGGCCAGTGGCGAGATCCTGCGGCACGGCACACTCAGTGTGGACCTGCGGACGCGAAAGGTGACAGTGGGCGGGCAGGATGTCGCGCTGACCCCGAAGGAGTTCGACATCCTCGAGTGCCTCGCCACCGATCCTGGCCGGGCGGTGAGCCGCGCGGAGATCTTCGAGCGTGCGTGGGACGCCCACTGGTACGGCCCGACCAAGGTGCTCGATGTGCACCTGGCCGCGTTGCGCAGGAAACTGGGCGAGCAGGTGCACATCGAGACGGTGTACGGCAGGGGGCTCCGGCTCGGTGACCTGGCGTGACCAGGCGGGTGCTGCTCGCCCTGCTGGCGCTCACCACGTCGGTGCTTGTCGCCGCAGTGATTCCACTCGGCCTCAAGGCGGCAAGGCAAGAGCTCAGCGCGTACGTCGATGACGCCCGGGCGGTGGCCCGCGCCGCCGCCGCGGTAGCCGAGGAAGGGCTCGCCGACCACAAGCCAAGCCCGGACATGGGACGGGTGCTCGCAGCGGCGCGGCGCGACGGGGACACGCTGATCATCCTGAATGCGAAGGGCGAGGTCGTTGCGTCCGTCGGATCGCCCGGCGCAATCCCCGCCTGGCTCGTCGGCGAGGCAGTCGGCGGGCGTGAGCTTGAGACCGATGTGAGACGTGGCTACGTCAGCGTCGTCGTGCCGGTGCGCGAGACCACGACGGTCGTGGGCACGGTAAGCCTCGCCCGCCCGCTCGGCCCGCTCAACGACAGGGTCCGCACGCTGTGGTTCACGCTCTCGCTGATCGCGGCAGCGGCGCTCGCCGCATCCGCACTGCTAGCGTTCGCGCTGGCTCGATGGGTAAGCAGGCCGCTCGCCGAATTGGACGCTTCCGCCCAGCGGCTCGGCGCGGGTGACCTCGCAGTGCGCGCGGGGGCGCGCGCCGGGCCGCCGGAACTGCGCCGCCTCGCCGCCAGCTTCAACTCGATGGGGTCGCGGCTCGAAACCCTCGTGCACAGGAACCGCGCCATGGTTGCCGACGTCTCCCACCAGTTGCGCACCCCGCTGACAGCGCTGCGGCTGCGGTTTGACCTGCTCGCGGAGGACGCCGACCCGGCCATCGCGGCCGAACTCGGCGGCGCGCTCGAGGAGTTCGACCGGTTGTCCAGGCTCGTCGACGGGCTGCTCGCGGTAGCCAAGGCCGAACACGCGGTGCCAGCGCCAGTGCCTGTCGATGTCCGCGCTGTTGTTGCTGAGCGCGTCACGGCGTGGCAGCCGGTAGCCGACGACCGCGGCGTGTCCCTCGTCTCCGAGGCGACGGGGCAGGTGATCGCGGCGATCGGCGACGGTCAACTCGAGCAGATCCTGGACAACCTCATCGCGAACGCGCTCGACGCGACCGCGGCAGGCGATCATGTCACCGTCTCGGCCAGGGCCCCGTCCGTGCGGGCAGGGCGGTCTGGATCCACCGAAGCCACCCGGGACCGAATGGCCCCTGCTGCTGGCAACGGCGGCGCAGGCGCGGGCAGCGGTGGCGGTGTGCGGGTGGTCGTCGCCGACGACGGCCCGGGCATGAGCGCGAACGAACGAGCGCGCGCCTTCGGCAGGTTCACCACTGCGAGCCCGGGCGGCACCGGTCTTGGGCTCGCGATCGTCTACCGCCTGGTCAGCTCCAACGGCGGCACGGCGTGCCTCGACGAGACGTCAGGCGGCGGGCTCTCGGTCATCATGGAGTTCACTGCCGTGCCGTCCGTGCCGTCCGTGCCGTCCGGCGCCGCCCCGCCGGTGTAGGCCCAAGGGCACGAAACCACGGCCCCGATCGGGCAGGCCAGGGGCGGGTCACGCGGCGTCCGTGGGTAGCCGGAGCCGGTTTGATTAACCGACCTGGTTGGTCATCCGGCGGCCTGGCAAGGCAGATTCAGCCACGTGAGGTGGGTGCTGCGGGCGACGCGGCGCGGGGCGGCGCCGTCAGGGTGCCGTCAACAATGGTGACGGCCTGTCCGGTGAGGTGGACGCGGTCGCCATGCACCTCGGTGCGGACCAGGCCGGTTCTGGCGGACGCCTGCAACCCGGTGAGGCAGTTCGGGCCGAGGCGGCGCGACCAGTAGGGGGCGAGCGCGGTGTGAGCGCTGCCGGTGACAGAGTCCTCGGGGATGCCCTGAGCGGGTGCGAAGAAACGGGAGACGAAATCGTAGCCGCGATCAGGGTCCGCGGCCTGCGCGGTCGCGATTACTCCGCGGATCGCGTCGATGCGGCGGGCGAGCCGGGCCACCGCGGCGAAATCGGGAGCAAGCTTGCGAACGGCGGCCTCATCGGGGAAGACGGCCAGCAGGTCGCCGAGTGCGCCGGTCTGGTAGGCCGCGTCAGGCGTGGAACCGAGGGCTTCAGCAAGGCCGGACGGCGCCGTTACCTCGGTGGCGGGCGCGGCAGGGAAGTCGAGCGTGACGGTGCCGTCGTCATGGGTGTGCGCGATCAGGATTCCGCTGCGGCTGCTGAAGCGCACGCTGCCTGGCGCGCCGCGGTCGTTGTGCATGGCGTGGGCGGTGGCCAGGGTGGCATGCCCGCACAGGTCCACCTCGACGGCGGGGGTGAACCAGCGAAGCGCCCAGTCCGCATCGGCGGCGCCTGGCAGCGGGTGGCAGAAGGCCGTCTCCGCCAGGTTCATCTCGGCGGCGACTTGCTGCATCCAATTCTCGTCCGGCCAGGTGTCCGCGTCGAGCAGGCACACCGCTGCGGGGTTCCCCGCGAAAGCCCGGTCGGTGAAGGCGTCGATGATCCGGATACGCATGGGGGTGACAATAAGCCGGTGCGGCGGTGCCGGTCCAATGCCAATCGCTGAGAAGTGGACCAGTCGTGCTTCGCTCGATCGGTGAACTGGGCGGAGATCATGGGTGACCGTTCTGCGGGCTGATCTGGCGGCCGAGGTATCAGCTCGCGTGCGGTGCCGATTACCTGGCGCGCGGCGCCGCGCGGGACGATGATGTCATTACGCCATCGGGCCCGGGAGGCGAGAGCTGAATGCGTGATCGATCCGCGGGGCGCGGGAGCGAGCCACCCGCCGCGGGGGACACGGCGCGGCCAGAACGCGAATCCCGTGACAGCACGACAGGGCGGCTCGGCCGTCTTCCCGCGCGACATCCGTCGTCCCCCAGGTACCGGGAAGCCACGCCCTTGTCGGGCAGCCGCGACGGCGCGGGCGCGCCTGGCAATGCCGACCCGGGTGCCGCACCCGGCCGGCGCCGATGGCCCTTCTCGGGCCGCGCCCGTGACTCCCAGGCCCCAAGCGGCGACCGGGGTGCGGGTTCGCGCGGCCCCGGCGCGGCGTGGGCCGCCGAGCGACCGGGGCAGGCCGATGCCGCGCGGGGTGCGCAGCGGCGACGGCCCGCCCGGCGGGCCAGCCGTGACCCGGACGGCAGGGCCGAGCGCCTGGCTGCCTGGCGCGGCGGCGACG
Organism: Streptosporangiaceae bacterium; assembly: GCA_035517695.1. Taxonomy (GTDB): domain Bacteria; phylum Actinomycetota; class Actinomycetes; order Streptosporangiales; family Streptosporangiaceae; genus DATFVJ01. The sequence goes on along the minus strand of DATIYI010000143.1, from coordinate 1,239 downwards.
GCAGCGCGCCGCCGCTGGGGAGGCGCTCAGCGCCCGGATCGGGGGACCGCACGCGTGGCGAAGGTTCGCAGCGACGCGATGGTCAGCGTGATCAGTCCGGTTACGCCGCTTGGCGCGCTCACAGTGATAAGCGCAGGCACAATCAACGCGGCCAGGGTGATCAATCAGCCGCTGGCGGTGGCCCGCAATCACGCGGGCCTGCATACCGCCCGTGGTTCGCATCCGGTGCGGAGGGCCCGCCGTGGTTCGCCGAGGGCAGCGGCGATGCGTTCGAGCCATGACCCTGACAATCCGCGACACAAATCACCTGAGTGTGATCGCCGGAATCTGGTCTTGTCCGGCAATCATGTCCTGCCAGACTCCTCCCCGCAGGTCAAGGCCCTGGCGGGAGGATCAGCGATGGCGCATGTCGGTCTGGCCGGGCACGGCCCGGAGCAGCGGAGCGAACGGGCCGAAAGCGAGCGGCCCGCGCGGACGGAACTTATTGTGTGCGCGAGTCATCGCCGCGAGCTGAACCATTGCTCGCAACCGATCCGGGCGCGACCCAGTGTGACTGACCGGGCCAGGGGCGATCCCGCCGCCGGGGTCAACAATCACCGGTCCCCGCCGACATACCCCCGTGGGGTAGAATCCGTCCCATGCGCGGGTATACGCAGGAAAAGGACGCCTATCTTAAACGGCTGCGGCGCATCGAGGGCCAGGTGCGCGGACTGCAGCGGATGGTGACGGACGAGGCTTACTGCATCGACGTGCTCACCCAGGTGTCCGCGGTTACCCGCGCCCTGCAGGCCGTCGCGCTCGGCCTGCTTGAGGATCATCTTGGTCATTGTGTGGCGCAGGCCATCGAGCACGGCGGGCCAGAGGCCGAGGCGAAAGTGCGTGAGGCGACGGACGCCGTGGCGCGACTTGTCCGCTCCTAGGACGCGCGGCGGGTTCGCCCTAGGTCACGTCACGGCCGAGATGGCACTCCACCTGCTGAACGACTTCGACATCCCATTCGGCTCGGGCCGTGGTGGCGACAAGTCATCAGATGACGACCACACGCTCTGGTCGACGATCTCCATCCTTGCCGACCACCACGATGCCATCCGCGGGTTGGACGACCCGGCCACGTACGTCGTCGACTTGGAGACCACGGACTTCACCCGTGGCGAGCCGCGCCAGGTCCCGCTGCCGACGGGTGGCTTCACCGCTATGACGATCTAGTGTCGGCTTCGATACCGTGCCGGTATGCAGGTC
>DATIYI010000142.1:0-22499 GCA_035517695.1 Streptosporangiaceae bacterium | reverse complement strand
CGCGCGGTCAGCACGAGGAGTTGCCCGGCGCTCAGCCCTGTGAGAACCTCATAGTCCAACGGTCTCTCCCTTGGCTCGCGTTTCGAATCGCACGAGATTCAAGGGCAGGGACCGTTGCCATGTCAATGCCTTCCGTTAATTTACAGGCAAATCTGTGGATATGTGTATAAAGAATGCAGTCGCAGCCAGCGTTGAAGCGCATCCTCCGCATAAGGCAAAGTCGCTTATGAATTAAGTTCCCGATAGGTGCGCCCTTGAAGCCGTATCGATGTGACGTAAATCGGGATGCGTTTTCACAGCCGCCTCACACCAGGGTGCACCGCATCTGGGCGGGGACCGGGGCGGAAAACATCGCCGAGTAGAGCAATAGTCGAGACCTGTGGATCAAGATCTTTTAAGCGGCTTCTGGCGGGGCTCCTCGCCGGGTCATTCGACGAGTTTGCCGTTGGTGAAGGTCGCTCCGGCGCGGACCAGCGCGACGAGATGCGGTGCGTTGACCATGCGCCAGCGGTCTTGGGCTGATTCGATGAGCTTGAATGCCATGGCCAGCCCGGCGGCCCGCGATCCGGGGCCCTTGGTGACCTTGGTCCGGTGCCTGACGGTGGCAAAGGCCGACTTGGGTTGGTTGTGCGCAGATGCACCCAATGCTCAGCGGGATAGTCGTAGAACGCGAGCAGCTGGTCAAGGTCATCGGCGGTCTTCGCGACGGCCTTGGGGAACTTCGCGCCATAGGCTGGCTTCGCGGGTGAGTTCTGGCCCCATCTGTGGGTGAGTTCTGGCCCCACCTCGGTGTCAGCATGAACCATGGGCGCACCGGCCTGTCACTCATGGCCGTGGGCGGGCGTCGCCGGCGGGGGTGCTTGATGTGCCCCGGTGAAGCGCCCCCTGCGGCCGGGGCCGGGGGTGTGCTCTACGTCCGTTCTGGGCCGAAGAACGGCTGGCCGTCGCTGCCGCCCAGCAGGAAGATGAAGCGGCCAGGTCAGCGCGCAGTTCCGGGGTGCCGTAGGCGCAGCTACCGACGAAGCTCTCAAGCGACGCGTCCAGGTGATCCTGGTCGCGGGCGAGCCGGTCCCTGAGGAATTGCAGCATCTCGGCCAGCGGCCTCACCAATCACGGCACGCCAACCCCGGTACCGTATCGTCTCCGTCGAACGCCGCGTGTAACCCGGCTCTACGCACGCTTGCTCGGCGACAGCTAATGCGCGGCGCTGCTGCCACCTGCCCGCGCAGATCTGGCTGAGCACCCCGTCTGGTGAGCTCCTCGCGGCTGCGGTCACCGCGCTGACGCCGCCGCCGTTTCAGAGGACATTGACCTGCTGATCGCGGCGCTGCAGCTCGCGGCGCAACGGCAGCAGGCCGAGGCGCGGCAGAAGATCGCCGTCGGCCTGCTCGGAGGTGCGGCCCTGGCCATCGCCCTCGGCTCATCCCGCCCGCAGCTAGTCGTCTCATGGACTGGCGGGCATGCGGATGCACTGCGGCAGGCACCGCGCATGACCAACGAATCGACCCGGCGATACAAGAGGCATTGGATGCCGCCCTTGAGCGTGCCCCTGATCGCGCCACGGTTCTTTCAGCCCGCGCGATGCGGGTGCATATCGCCTCGATCGTGGACAAGCTGCAGGTGGCCGGCCGCGCCGCCGCGGTGGAGCTCTTCCAGCGGTCATGAACCTGAGCGGAGTCGCTCGTGGTCCGGGCCGTCTCAGAACTCAACCAGGCGCACCTGTAGCCGGTACCCGGCACTGGTCTGATGCAGGGGGCCGGTGACCATCAACCGTCGAGCATCGGCGGCTCCCGATGAGCCAGTGAGCGTGTCGTACGCGGCCGTCTCGCCCGGCTCGGCGGCCCGAGGGCGTCCGGCGGCAGAATCCCATTGGACCTTCCCTCCTGGCTCGAGAGGCGCAAGCTCAACCGGGGGTCTGCGGCCTTCGTCGGCCAGCATCAGCACACCATCCAGCGCTTCGATGATGCCCTTGAGGGTCACTTCGACCCCGCGCAGCACATAGGTCTGGCGGACCATCCGCCGGAATTGATCGTGCCAGTGATCCAGCGCGGGCAGCCGATCGTCTTCCAGGTAGACCGTCGCTGTCGAACTGTCCCCGTCGGGGATGGGGTCGACATACTGCACTCCCTCAAGGCTGCGGAGCGCCTCGTTCGCGCCTCCCCAGCAGGCCGCGATGCCATAGGGGCAGGTTCCCCTGATCCCGACTACCAGCAGGGTACCCCTGGCCGCGTCGCGCACCATGGCCCGCAGGGCAAAGGCGTCCTTGGGAGCCTCCCGCGCCGAGGTTGGCGCGCTGGTGGCGAGAGCCTCGGGCTGTGCGGCCTCGACTGCCTGGGTCGCGGGGGCAGCGGGCGCTGAGATCTGGACGATCTTCGCGACCGATGGCACGCCTTGACTGTTCAGGATGAACAGCATGTAGTGCCCGGGCGGGCAGACATTCGCGTTGGGCGGTGCGGTCACCGTGAGGTTTCCGCCGTCAACTTGAGGAACGAGGAAGTGGATGCGCTGATTGGCGTTGAACGAGTGGGTCACGGAAGACAGGCGGATCAAGCTGATGGTGGCGATCTCTTGCGGCTGAGCGGTACCGATCTCGAACGTGTCGCCGTAGTTGAGCGAATCCGGCGCCGAGGTGATCTCGGGCTGGGGTCCCTTGAACAGGTAGGGGGGAGAGAACACCTGGGCGTCGGTGTGACTGTCCTGCGGGTCGTTCGCCGCCTGCTGCGGCGTCCCCTCGTTCAGGATGAACTCACCACTGCCCGCACTGAGCACCCGTCCGTCCGGGAGAAGCACGGCGGTCGAGTGGTAGCAGCGGTCGGTATTTTCCGCCGCGAGCTCGGTCCATTGCCCGGTCTTCGGGTCCCACAGTTCCGCGATGTGCACAGGCTGCCCCGGGTCGAGATCGTTGAACGCTTCCGCGGTACCAGGGTCTCCGCCGCCGCGCGTACCCCCGGTTACCAGCACCGTGCCGTCCGGGAGGATGGTGGCGTTGTGCTGCCGACGGGCGAAATTCATGGGACCGGTTGCCTGCCAGGCAAGTTGCGCCTGGCTGAGATCGATAGTCTCGGCATTCGCGGTCGGCGGGTTGCCGCCGCCGACGAAAAGAACCTTGTCGACGTCGTACATGACCGAAGGGGCATAGTCGCACAGCCCGTTGTGCCGCGTGACATTAGCGGGCGCGTTCCAGGTGCCTCCACCGGAGACGTCCAGCGACCAGGTCTGCACGAGCGAGGTCATATAGACGATGCCGGTCGAGGCCACGTGCATACGTGGGTAGAGGTCAAAGGCCCCGTCCGGAATCTGCGCGATGCTGGTGAAAGTGCCGGTGCTCCATACCTGAGGTACTACATTGTTGGCGACCGAGGGCGTCTGCGTCGGGTCGAAGAAACTTCCTGACAATACCAGGATGCTTCCGGACGGCAACGTGATGGCGGTCGGATACCACCGGCCTTCGATCATCGCGGCGGTGGGTGTCCACGTATTGGCGACGGGATCGTAGATCGTCGCCTGATTCAGGCCGTGGCTATCGGCGAGGTGGCCTCCGGCCACCAACAGGCGCCCGTCCGGCAGGAACGCGTGGCCCGAACAGAAAAGGTTGGCGTTCGTCTGGCCGTCGGCCAATGTCGGCTGCGGCGTTGGCGTCAGGTCGCCATTCGCGGGATTCCAGAGGAAGGGAGTGCACGTCGCCGCAGGGGCGGGCGGCAATCCCGGCCCGAGAGGGCTGGCGGGATCGGTATCCAGGGACTGCTGGGGGTTATCCCGTCTGCCCCACATGAGCACGAGGCCGTTCGGCAGCACATGCGCATGGATGCCGACGTTCCGCAAGGTGCGGGGAGGCCCCCACTGACCCCGCTTATCCGGTGTCTCGATGGTGAAGGTGAACGGCGACGACTGCGCCGCGGTTTCGTCCCCCGTCGCGATGGAGGTCATGTCGGCGGCGGCATGCAGGAACGTTGTGTCGTGATCGTCGTACGCGATGCGGAGGTAGTACTGGACGACGGTGCCCGTCGGGAACGCGCCGGTCGGGATCGCTGCCGAATAGTACTTGTTGTTGTCGACCGCAGTGGCAAAGATCAGGGGCACCGTCTGCCAGGCAGTGTCGGTCGCCTGCTTGCATAACACAGCGCTGCCGTCCTGCAGCTGGTTGCCAGGGTTCCCGCCGCCCTGGAACTGGTTGCCGCTGAAGACAGTGACAGTCGGCACGGGATCAGTGGGGAAGACGGGGTCGCGCATGCCGGCGTTCCCACGCGGTTCAGGGTTGCCGGGTAGGTGCCATGCATTGCCGAGGTTCGCCATGCGGAATCCTCCATGGGCTCGGTGCCAGCCTTGCGTTGGTCAGTACTCGATGGCCGTCGTCCCCTCGGAATGTGTGAAAACCGATCTCGCTGAAGCCCGCCGCCGCGTCGTAACGCCAGCCGGGTACTCACGATCCCGCCGTTCGCTGCTGGGGCAGGACCACGTTGTCGCGCCGGACCGTGCCCGGATGATCGCCCAGTGTGCGCAATGTGATCGAGCGCCCCGCAGAGGACTGCACTGGCTCTCTAGTCTAGTAGGGGGCATACAGCCGTGTTCGATAGTCCAGGTTAGCTACGTCCGTCCGCACCGTCCCGGGTGCGGGACGCATGGAGAAGCGCGCAGGCCCGGCACACGATATGCGCGATGGAGAGCGGGGGAGTGGCTGCCATTGTCGCTCTCCGGGCGTGATCACGGCCAATATGCGGCCAAGTTGCACCTTGCGGCAATGGCCGGGAGCCGCGCCGCGGTAGGTTCCGGCGGTGGCTGTGGAAACCCGGGCAGGGCATCGGCCGGATCGTCGGCTTGTTAGCCGACTGCAACGTGCACTTGTAGGGATCAGCGCGACAACCCGGTGTTCTGGCTCTCGGATCGCACCCGCACCCTGGTCCGGGACATGCTCGGCGATTACGACAGCCTCCCCGGTAGCTACGCAATGTCACGATTACCGGCGGGAAACGTCGGGCTATAACGTGCACGGAGTGATCTGGTCGGACGCCGGGGCCGCGGATCCGCCGGCCGCGGCAGACTGGGGTCAGCCGACACCAGGACGGGGCGCCATCGGTCATCGCGAAGTTCACATTGGGTGACCCGAGGTCGGCGTCGTTCGCCGATCTCGTCGAGCGCTGCCGTCAGCGGCCGCTCATGCGCAGCGTCCGGATGCGCTTGGTGGCGGAATTGTCCTGGCGGGCACCCCCGGCGGGGATCTTCTCTATGATCCGCTAGCTAGTCCGGGACAACCTGGCACTGCTTGCCAGCAGCGGCCTGGTGGCGACCGTCGAGGCGACGTCCAGCCAGCTGGGCACCGTGGCCCGGCTGGCGGCCGAGTTCCCCGCCCCGAGGATCGTCGTCGACCACTTCGGCTGGCCGCCGGCCGGCCCTCGCGGCGGCGGCCGGCGCATGCTCGGCTCGGACCTGCCGATCGAGAACGGTTCGGGCCGCTCTACGCCACCACGCAATCTTCTGCGGCTTCCCCGATCATGAGCGAGCCATGCTGTTCCACCGCACGGCCGAGCGCTGGTATGCCCAGCGCGAACGCCGACGACGCCCGGGCAGACTGGTCCCGGCCACCCGGCGAGTACCCTGGCCGGCGGGCCGGCAGCAGTCGGGTGTTCTCCCGTGGTCCACACCAGGAATTCCGGAGCCGGATCGGCCGGGTGCACCCGCCCGCCAGTGTCGGCGGCTGCACGCAGACCGTCATGATCTGGAAACAACCGCCACCCCAACGGCGACTTCAGATAACGGCGGCTACGCGCGCGGCTCTCACCGGCTAGTCGACCACGCTCTGCTCTGCGATCAGCGCCAGACGCGGCTGTGCAGGCGCGTCGGCATCACGAGCATCCGCGGCCGGGTGCCTGGCGCTGAGGGCTCGGACCCGCGCTCCTCGCAGCCGAACCTGACCGGTGCCAGCCGGAAGGCGTTCGGTGGTCGTCCCGGCGGACCTCATCACGGCAGCAGCGGATCGGTTGCGTTTCCGAACTGACCCAGCGCGCATCAGGCGTCCAGCAGGCACGGCGGGGTCGTTGGCGGTGCAAACGGGTCCTCGCTGGGCTGCCGGGTCCCGGAGGGTCAGCCTGTTACTACCTCGACGTCGCCGATTCCAAGGGTCTTCGCTGGGGCTGTGATCTGAGATGCGTCGCCGACCAGTATCGTGACGAGGCGGTTGGCCGGGAACGCCGCGATAACTGCGGCTGTTGCCTCAGCGGTACCCGTCTCGGCCAGGCGCGCGTATAGCTGAGCCTGGTAGTCGTCCGGCAGGTGCTGTTCCACCTGATCCGCCAGCGTGCCGGCGACCGACGCTGCCCTCTCGTACTCAAGCGGCGCGACTCCCACCAGGTTCTGCACCGCCGTGTCGCGCTCCGTCTCGCTCAGCCCTTGCGCGGCCAGCGTGCGCAGCACCGTCCACACGTCATTCAGCGCGGGACCCGTCGACGCCGTGTCCACGGAGCCGCTGATCGCGAGCACCGACATACCCGCAGTCCGGCCTGCGGCGTGGGGCGCCGGCGACTGCAGTACCCGCTGGAAGGCCCGTACCCCGTACGTGTAGCCCTTTTCCTCACGCAGAACCCGGTCCAGCCGGGACGTGAGCGTGCCGCCCAGGCAGTACGTGCCGAGTACCAGGGCCGGCCATACCCGGTCGTGCCGGTCCGGGCCGGTCCGCCCGATGAGCAGCTGCGTCTGGACGGCGCCGGGCCGGTCCACGATGACCACACGGCCGGCGTCGTCGGCGTTGACCGGCGGCATGGGCACCGGCCCGGCGGCATCGCCGGTCCATCCACCGAGCGTGCCGGCCAGCACCGCGTCCAGGCCGGCCCCCGTCAGGTCGCCCACGACAATCGCGGTCGCCGTGGCAGGCCGCAGGTGAGCCTGGTAGAACGCGCGCACGGCCGCCGCGTCGATCCGTGCGACGGTGTCCCCGGTGCCCTTGCGCGGCCGGGACAGCCGCGCGGACGCCGGGAACAGCTGCTGCGCCAGCTGCTTGGCCGCACGCCGGCCAGGGTTGGCCATCTCCAACGGAATCTCGTCCAGACGGTTACGCACCAGTCGTTCGATCTCGCTGCTGGGGAACGTGGGCGTGCGCAGCGCCTCGGCGAGCAGCCCAAGCGCCTTGGGCAAGCGGGAGATGGGAACCTTCAGCGAGACGCGCGCGCCCGGGTAGTCGGCGCTTGCGTCGAGTGTCGCGCCGCAGCGCTCCATCTCGGCAGCGAACTCCTCGGCGGTCCGCTTGCTCGTGCCCTCAGACAGCGCATTCATCATGATCGCGGCGATACCGTCGAGCCCGTCCGGCTCCGCGTCGAGCGGCATGTCCAGGCAGATCTGCACGGCCACCACCTGCTGCCCGGGCCGGTGGCAGCGCAGCACGGTCAGCCCGTTGCCGAGGGCGCCGCGCTCGGGTACCGGGAACACCCAGGGCTTCGCCTGCCCGGGCGCCGGCTGGGGGTGGAAGTCCATGGTCACGGCTGCGTCGGTCACCGCCCGGCTCCGTCCCGCTTGTCGTCCTCGCCGGGCGCGCTGGCCTGGCCGCCGGCCGGGCCGGCCGTGTCTTGGGAGGTCACCGGCTCGTATACCAGCACCGCACGGTTGCCGGGGCGGAGCCGCGCCGCGGCAACCGCCCGGACCTCGTCGGCGGTGACATCGAGGATCCGATTGACGGCGGTGAACGCGAGCTGCGGGTCACCGAACAGCACCGCATACCGGCACAGTTCGTCGGCCCGGCCGGCCACCGTTCCGAGCCGGTCCAGCCATTCCCGTTCTACCAGGGCCTGCGCCCGCTCCATCTCCCCGGCGCCCGGCACCTCCGCGCCCAGCCGCGCCAGTTCCTCGTCGATGGCGGCCTGGATCTGCGGGATCCCGGCGTCGCCGGAGGCTTTCACGTCCAGCCAGCCCAGCGAGGGGGCGCCAGCGAGCCGCACCAGCCCGACGCCGGCCGTGATGGCGGTGCGGTCACGGCGCACCAGCCGGTTGTAGAGCCGGGACGCCATGCCGTCGCCGAGAACGCTGAGCGCGAGCTCGGCCGCGTCGCACTCGCGGGTGCCGTCGCGCGGCATCCGGTAGGCGGCCATCAGCGCGCGCACCGGGACCTCCTCCCGGATCTCGACCCGGAGTTCCGCGCCGATGATGTCGGGGAGCGTAGTGTTTCGGGGCGGCACCTTGCCGCCGCAGGGCGGGATGGAGCCGAAGTACTTCCCGGCCCACCGGCGCGTCTGCTCCGGGTCGATGTCGCCGACGACCGCCAGGACCGCGTTGTCCGGCGCGTAGTTCGCACGGAAGAACGCGCGCGCGTCGTCCAGCGTCACCTCGTCCAGATCGGCCATGGAGCCGATGGGAATGTGGTGGTACGGGTGGCCCTCGGGGTAGGCCAGGGCGGTCATCCGCTCGAACGCGGTGCCGTAGGGCACGTTGTCGTAACGCTGCCGGCGCTCGTTCTTGACCACGTCCCGCTGGTTCTGCAGAGACTCCTCGTCGAGCGCCGCAAGCAGCGAGCCCATCCGGTCCGCCTCCAGCCAGAGCGCCAGCTCCAGCTGGTGCGCGGGCATGACCTCGAAATAGTTAGTGCGCTCGAAGCTCGTCGTCCCGTTGAGCGAGCCGCCAGCGCCCTGGACGAGCTCGAAGTGGCCGTTTCCCTTGACCTGCGCCGAACCCTCAAACATGAGGTGCTCGAAGAGGTGAGCCAGGCCAGTACGGCCCTGGACCTCATGCCGCGAGCCGACGTCATACCACAGGCAGACCGCCGCGACCGGATTCAGGTGGTCCTCGGACAGCACCAGGCGCAGGCCGTTGCGCAGACGGTGCTCGGTCGCCGTCAGGCCGCCGGAACCGGCCTGCTGCGTGGCCATGTGACCCACGGGCGTGTACATCCCTTCTATCGCGTGCAGGAGAAGTCCTGCCAATGTACGAAAGGAAGCTGCCAGGCCTGCCGCCAGGTACCCAGGCCAGCTCATCCACCGCCATTGCGTGCCCGCGCAGTCGCACTGCCCGCCAGCCGCTTCCCGGTAGATCCGGGCGACGCAGCGCGCAGAGCGACCTAATCTTCGGGCCTCAACCGGTGATCGCCGAGGAGCCGCCCAGCCGCCGATAACGGCGGTTACCTTACGTCAAAGCCGGAGACAAGCCATAACCAGGACAAACCGATGCCCTGATCAAACGCGTACCCGCGAGGTAAAGCTGTGCTGCGCGTTCACCCAGACCACCGCGGACGCCCACGGCTACCCTGTCCGCGACCCCGGCTCCTCCAGCTACCTGGCCACCTTCGCGCCCGCCGCCGAGTTCGGGACACTGATGGCCGCCGAGGCTGGCCGCCGCGGCACCGGCCACATCCGCCAGCCCGTCGTTCTCGGCGATGAGCCGACCAGACGTTGACGAAATAAACCTTTGACAGCCTCAAGCAACCGCCATACCGTTGAGCAAGTCAATCGTTTCGGACTCAGGTGCCCTGACCCCGCACTACGAGCACAACCGCACGCGAGCCAGGCCGGGTAACCGAGAACCTCGTAGCACCGGGAACGCGGTATCAGGGAACCGGGCAGCAGAACGGAGCCGATGGGAGGTGTCGTGGCTGACAGTTCCGCACCAGCCAACGCAGCCGCGAGCGCGGCGACGGGAACATCGCACGCGGCCATGACCACAGGGCCCTCGATTGGTGGCGCTGGCTGTCCCGCGACCGGCCTGCTTGCGACCGCGGCGACGGAGGTTGACGAACTCGACCAGAACATCCTTAACGCCATGATCAAGCTGTTCCGGCAGATTCTCGCGCAGAGCGAAAGGCTCGCTGAACGCTACGGTGTGCCGCTGTTCTGCGTCAAGGCCCTGCATATTCTGGCCACGTCCATGGCGATGAAGGAACTTGGTCAGCGGATGGGATGCGATCCATCATTCGTCACCGCCATCACCGACACGCTGGAGAAGCGAGGACGCGCCAAGCGTGAGGCTAGCGCAGCCGATCGCCGAGTTAAGAACCTCGTCTTGAGCACTGAGGGCATCGAGCTCAAGGGGCAGATAGAAAAAGAGATCTTGGTCAACATGCCATGGTCAAACGCTTTGGATACGGCTGGCTGAGCGCGAGTCTTTCCTGGCCCTGATCCTCAAGCTCATCGACGCCGAAGCTAACTTGGCCGTCCAGGCCACCGGCGTCAGCGGTCCGGCCTATCCCGGGACGGCCATGCCAGCCGGCGCCACGGCGTCCCCACCCGCCACGCCGACCGGGGGCGGAAGCGCGGAGGAGGTGAGCGACGCGCCGCACGCGGCTTCGGCGGCAACAGCAGCCGGTGTACCGAAGCCCTGACATCTTCATCACGCAGCCGATCGGTCTCTTCAGCCCGAACATGTCACATCTGGCCCCCCGCAGTCGCCTATAGCTGCGGACGGCGACAGCGCAACCGTTCGGCAAGTTCGCGAAAACCCCTCTGATCAAACGTGTGCATCTCGTTGCGCCGCGGCACCCAGGGCCGTGGCGCGGGATCTCTACGCCCTCAAGCAAGGAGAACCACCTTGTCTGCGACCCAACCGACAGCAACGCAGGCGGTCGGACAGCCCGCCGCCAGGACCGGCGGAGGCGGCCGTCACCTCGGCCTGGCCCTCGTAATCATCGCGACCGCGCAGCTGATGGTCGTGCTCGACGCGACCATCGTGAACGTCGCCTTGCCGCACATTCAGCGTGCCCTTGGTTTCTCCGGATCCGGCCTTGAGTGGGTCGTCAACGCCTACGCGCTTACCTTCGGTGGCCTGCTGCTGCTCGGCGGTCGCGCCGGCGACCTGCTCGGCCGCCGGAAGATCTTCATCGCCGGGTTGCTGCTGTTCTCTGCGGCCTCACTAGCCGGAGGCTTTGCCACCTCTCAGGAGTGGCTGCTCAGCGCACGGGCGATCCAGGGCATCGGCGGCGCCATGATCGCACCCACCGCCCTCGCGCTCATTATGACGACATTTGAGGAAGGCCCAGCCCGTAACCGGGCGATGGGTGTGTACGCCGCGATGAGCGGCGGCGGCGCGGCAGTTGGGCTGGTCGCCGGCGGCCTGCTCACCACCTACCTGTCCTGGCGGTGGGTGCTGTTCGTGAACGTGCCGATCGGCATCTTGACCGCGGCCGTCGCGCCGTTCGTGTTCGGCGAGTCGGCAAGGCGCCGCGGTCGCTTCGACCTGCCCGGGGCGATCACCGGCACCGGCGGCGTGGCGCTGCTCGTTTACGGCTTGTCCAACGCGAGCACCGACCAGGCGGGCATCTCACACTGGACCGACACCAAGGTCGTCGCCTCACTCACGGTGGCGGTGCTACTGCTCGTCAGCTTCATCGTTATCGAGGCACGGAGCCGAAATGCGCTCATGCCGCTGCGGATCTTTTCCAACCGCAGCCGGTCCGGCGCTTACCTCATTATGCTCCTGCTCGCAACCGCGATGTTCGGCATCTTCTTCTTTCTCACGATCTTCGTGCAGACAGTGCTCGGCTACAGCGCGCTGAAGTCCGGCGTGGCGTTCCTGCCGTTCGCCGGCACGATCGTCATCGTTTCGGGGATCGTGAGCCAGCTGGTCGCCCGAACCGGTGCCAGGCCGCTGATGCTGACAGGTGCGGCGATTACCACCGCAGGCATGTACTGGTTCTCGCACATCAGCGTGCACACCACCTACCTGAACGGCCTGCTCGGCCCGATGCTGGTCACCGCGACGGGCCTCGGACTGCTGTTCGTGCCGATCTCGCTCGTAGCGCTCAACCGCGTCCGCAACGAGGACTCCGGCCTGGCCTCCAGCTTGCTCAACACCGGCCAGCAGGTCGGCGGCGCGATCGGGCTCGCTGCCCTCGGTACCGTCGCCTGGACTGCGGTGGCGAACAGCGCCCGCAGCCAGGTCACGCACGCCGTGGCAGCAGCCGCTAAGTCCGGCCACACGCTGCAGACCAAGCCGGGTGGGCAGGTGCCCGCATCGATCTACCACCAGGCCCTCGCAGTGGGCATCACCCGCGGGTTCCTGGTCGCATCGGGAATCGCGCTGGCCGCCCTCGTCATCGCGATCGTCATGATCCGGGTCAAGCGCGAGGACTTGACCGTTGCCCCCACTGGACAGGTGGCGGCATCCGAGGGTGCCCTGGCGGGCGCGCTAGAGCCAGCCGCGTCGTAACGCTCGGTTACCCGGGAGGCGTGCCTGGTACCACTACGACAAGCAGCGTGTCCAGGTACGCTTCCCACATCGCCTCTGGCGTCACGGCCCGCACACCGCCGCGCAACCGCGCCGGGACGCCGGGCTCGCGAGCGGGTCGAGGCCGTGCTTTGCGCACCAGCCGAAATAGATCCGCAGGCCGGAGGCGGCGGGGATCCGCGGTGTGCCCTTGTAGCGGGCAAGGTAGGCGGCGGAGGCCAGCCTCAGCATGTCGGCGCCCGGGCCCAGGTCCCGCGACGGGAGCAGCGGTTAACTCTGTGTACTGCGTTATGCATTCGGCAGTGCGCCCTGAGCACCGTTGCTGGACGCGGGCGACGCACCTCCGGGCATGAGCGGTCGACGTGGGTCTTCGCATTAGACGCCGTGCGACGGGCGTCCATCGTCATCAGGTCAATTGAGCGAGTCCGCAGAGTGGGTCCGCGTGGACGCTGTTCCCCCGGTTTTCTGTAGGGTGCGTTGTCAGATGGCTGCTCCGTACCGCAGGCTCTGGTTGTGAGGAGGGCGCCGATGCACCCGATCAGTGACGACCGTATCTATGGCGAGCTGCGTGCGTGCACGGCGGAGCTCGCCGAGATCGTCAGCGGTGACCTGGCACGTCCGGTGCCGACCTGCCCAGAGTGGACGTTCCGGCAGCTGGCCACGCACGTCGGCAGGGGTCACCGGTGGGCGGCCGAGATTGTGGCCACACGGGCGGCCGAGGCCATCCCCTTGCGCCAGGTGCCGGAAGGGAAGCTCCCCGACGATCCGGCGCGCCAGGTGGAGTGGCTCAACGCCGCGGCGGCTCGGGTCATCGCGGCGGTAACGGCCGCAGGGGGCGATCTGGTGTGGACGTTCCTCGGCCAGGGGCCGGCCAGCTTTTGGGCGCGCCGCCGGGCCCACGAGGTCGCGGTGCACCTTGCGGACGCGCAGCTGGCAACCGGCCGTGCCGTAGACCTCGCCGCCGACCTCGCCGCGGACGGGATCGACGAATGGCTCGGCCTCATCGCCGCGGGCACGGAACGCCCCACCGAACTGGCGCGGGCACAATCGCAACCAATGCGCGGGGACGGTCACACCCTCCATTTCCACGCCTCCGATGACGGATTGGACGGCGCCGGGGAGTGGCTGGTCCGGCTGACACCGTCCCGCATCAGGGTCGAGCCTGGTCACGCCAAGGCCGATGTCGCTGTCCGCGGGCCCGCGGTCCGCCTGCTGCTCGTGCTGACACGCCGCCTGCCGCCTTCCGATCCTGCCATCGAGATCCTCGGTGACCAGATGCTCTTCACGGACTGGCTCGACCACACGCCATTCTGAGACATATCAAAATCAAAATAGTGTAGTCATTTCCGGTACGCGGCAGAAGAGTGAATGCCGCCGCCGCGGAGCGGTTCGGCACCGTAGTTCGGCACCGCATGCTCGATCTGGCACCGGAGCTCGTCAGGGCGGCAGGTCTCTACGAGGTAGCCCTTAAGTCCGATTCCGGATCCCGGTGCGCACCAGCTCGGATATGACCTGGTCCATCTCTAGCAGGCGTTTCGGCGCGGGCCGCCCGTTTCGGTCGGCGCTCGCAACGAATAAGTGTCGGGACGACCCGTTTCACGCGGTTCGCTGACCTATCCGGTGCTGACGCTCTGCTGGCTCTTACTCCGGTATGGGACTAAGATCCGGGTTTGGGGGAGAAGAGAAGATGGGCAGCAGGCGGCGTCGGCTCGACCCTGTCGGGCCGTTTGGCAATCCGGACGGGTCACGAGCCGACATCGAGGATGTGATCAGCGAGTTCGTCGATTTCGGCGGTGATCCAGCGTATGGCCACGTCGCGACCCGTGCAAACGACTCCATGGTGCGGGTCATCGTGGGGAAGCTCGGGGCTGGCAAGACGGTGTACCTGCGGCGTCTTCAGGATTTCCAGGCACATCAGGACTCCGTCTACGCCGACGTGCCGCAGCAGAGCTTGCCGAAGACCGAAGTTGTGGTGAAGGCAGGCCAGTGGTTCTCGGACCGCGTCCTGGTCGAGAAGTGGATGCAGATCTGGGAGCGCGCGATCATACGGTCGCTGGCCTCGCACATGCTGCGCCGTCCCGAGTTGCGTCAGCAGTTGCGCGATGAGCAGGCCGACGAGATCGAGCAGTCGTACGCGCGGCTGCTCGACGACTTTCGCCGGCCCCGGTCGATCTACAGCCAGGTGCGCGACATCATTAATCAGCGGCAGACCGCCTATCAGCTGTCTATGTATCTCGACGATCCGCTCTGGGACGACCTCGAGGATCTGCTGGGCGAGGTTGTCGGCCAGTGCAAGCCGATCTATTTCTACCTTGACGCGGTGGACGAGGAGTTCGGCCACGCCCCGATGTACTGGCTGAAGTGTCAGGAGGGGTTGTTCTATCAGGTCATGCGGCTGCTCCGCGACCACAGGCTGGGCGGCCGCCTGCATATCGTCGTCTGCATCCGCGACATCGTCATGTCGTCGGTGTACCGGTCAGAACATGCGCCGCGGTACTACAACGAACCGCACATACGCGTCCTGACCTGGGACCGAGGCTCGCTGCTCTATCTGCTTCAGCAAAAGCTGCAGCGGCTGCCGCCGTCACTGTTGATGCGACGCGCCACCAACGGCCCCCCCACGATCCGCGACTGGCTCGGGGTCAACGGCCAGTGGCCGGGACCCGATGGCGACGGAACGATCGAAGACTACCTGCTCAGCCACACGAGGCTGATCCCGCGCGACATCATCTCGCTGGG
The DNA here is from genome assembly GCA_035517695.1 of Streptosporangiaceae bacterium. GTDB lineage: Bacteria > Actinomycetota > Actinomycetes > Streptosporangiales > Streptosporangiaceae > DATFVJ01. The sequence continues at coordinate 7,628 of DATIYI010000142.1, read as the reverse complement.
CAATGAGCTGAACGAGGAGGTTCTGCGGCAGAAGCAGGCGGGCCACGCGGGCCTGCCGCCCGCGGCTCTCCAGGGGGCGATTCAACGCTGCGCCAAGCGGTTCGGCGACTCCCAGCTCGCCCAGTGCGCCAACCAGATCTCGTCGGACCTGATGCCCAAGAACGCCGCCCTGCACAACTACTCTGAATTATTCACCAGCACCCAGGCCTACATCAGCGGCGTGCAGGAGGACGTTCGCTCCTTCGTCCGGATGATCGGCGTTGACCGATTCCCGCGGGCGGATCTCGAGGCACTGCAGGAAGTGGCGGATATGCACTTCGAGAAGGCGACGGACCTCGCCTCCGTCTTGTGGCAGAACGGCTTGCTCGGGTATGTCGACGAGATCGGGCGGCGCCGGTTCTACTCCATGGGCGACGTCGAGGAATTTCACTTCCCGCCGGACGTAGGCACGTACGTGCTGCATCCGTGCCTGGCTCACACCGTCGGGGGAATCCGGCATGTACGGGCGGACTCCGCTGGAGCCGGAGATGCGCGCCGCACCAGCCCGCCCACATCTCCTGAGCGCAACGATCTTCCCGAGGCATCGGCCGCTGCGCCGCCCTCAGGCGGCAGCCAAGCGCTCCCGGAACCTGACCCAGCAGAAGTGCGAAGATCGGTTGGGGCCAAGGCCGCTGACTACGCTGTCGGCGACGTCCTCGAGGGCCGCTTCGAGATTTTGGACGTACTCGGGCAGGGTGGCTTTTCGAGGGTCTATCGCGTGCGCGATGACGTCGAAGGTCAGGAGCGAGCGCTCAAGCTCTTCGACAGCGCCGCCGGGTATGAGGCGGTGCGCCGCGAGATCGGCGCCCTGCGGAAGATCCATCATCCCAACGTGGTGGAGGTCTTCTGGGCCGGCAAGACCAACGTCGGTGACTGGTATCTCATCACCGAACTCATTGACGGGGAATCACTCGATGAATTCACCACCGGAAAGAAGCACCTTCGGGACCGGGAGGCCGTGGATGTTGCACTCGATCTGATCGACGCGCTCGTCGCTTTTCATCCTGATTCGGCGCGCCTCAAGCAGCTGGATGCTAAAAGTCGCGAAGGCGACCGGTCGGAAGCCGAGTCACAGGAGTGGATGGAACTGAAGGACAAAGGGCTGGTCCACCGCGACATCAAACCGCTCAACGTGATACTCACTCGCACAGGAGCGAAACTGCTTGACTTCAACATCGCCTCCCGGGTCGGCGACCCCGTGCATACGCAGTCAGGCACACCGCCCTATCAGCCACCCGACGCCGGCGTCACCCGCTGGGACGTCTCCACCGACCTGTTCGCCGTCGGCGTGCTGCTCTATCAGCTCCTCTGCAACGGCCACCACCCGTTCCCGAATGCGATGCCCATGGTCGACGGACCGCTGACCGACCCGAGAACGATTCGCTTTGATCTCAACCCTGACCTTGCAGAGTTTCTGATCAAGGCATGTGCCCCAGCCAGCGTTGATCGCTTCTCCACGGCTGCTGACATGCAGCTCGCCTTGCGTAACATCCGCGCTGACCTTTGACGAGCCGATCCGGAGGTGTTCTCTCATGGCGGGTGCGCGCGCTCCCGGCGATCTCACGTTCCGATCAGGGAAAATCTGGGGCTGAGCCGGCGGCGCGTACCCTGCGCCGAGGCTGATCTCGACGAAGCGGTGGATAGCAGGCAGCTGACGCTGTCGCGGACGACGACCAGGCCGGGCCAGCATCCTGACGAATCTTGGCAGCGGGCTCCGCGGAACTTTTACGGGTGACTCAGCCGAGGAGCGCGGGCTCGCGGCGATGTGGGGTAGCGCGGTCCCGGCGCCGTGATTAAGAAATGCGGCGCACGGCTGCGGCGACGAGGCTGTCTCCGCCGGCCAGCTCAAGCGTCTGGTGCTGGGTACGCGGATCGTCGAGCAGGGCAGCGATGACCGCGGCGACGTCGGCGCGCGGGACCGCGCCACCGGGGACCGGCGGGGCCGCGAGCCGGATCTTGCCGGTGGCAGGGGTGTCGGTGAGGCGGCCCGGGCGCAGGATTGTCCAGTCCAGGTCCCGAGAGCGCAGATCGTCCTCGGCGGCGGTCTTCGCCGTGATGTAGGCAGCCCAGACCTCATCGCCGCCGGGCCGCGGCGGCTGGCCGGCTCCCATCGAGGAGACCTGGACGAACCTGCGGACCCCGGCCCGCTCGGCGGCGTCGGCCATCAGCACGGCGGCGGCCCGGTCGACGGAGTCCTTGCGAGGGGCGCCGCTGCCCGCACCGGCACCGGCCGCAAATACCACCGCGTCGGCCCCGGCCAGCGCCGCCGCGACGGCATCGGCCGAGGCGGCCTCCAGATCGCAGACGACAGCTTCGGCGCCGGCCTTCTGCACATCGGCAACATGGGCCGGGTTCCTGACCAGTCCCACGGCCTGGTCGCCGCGCTCGGCGAGAAGGCGCTCCAAGAGGAGCGCGATCTTCCCGTGCCCACCCGCGATCACTACGCGCATGCCGCCAGCCTACTTACCGGGATCATCGGCAGAAGCCACGACCTCGACAGCGGGCCGTGCTGCGATCGGCAGGGCCCTCTTGGCCCACCGAAGGCGTGGCGGCGATGCATACTTGCAGACGCCGTCATCGCAGGTGAGGTCGTTCCCAAGGCTGGACCGCTCTGCATGGTTATGCACACTCAGCAAAACGATCGGCATGTCGCCGGTGACGTTAGCCAGCTTGTAGCGCCACACTGGCCATTATCTGGTCGCGCACGGAGCCGCTTCGTTGTGGCGCGCTCGTCCGGTGCCTTTTGTGACTGCTGGCACGGTGCCGAATGTGTTCTGGGCGTGGTTAGCGTCGGGGGTTCCGGGCCGCTGGGCGTCGGCTGCTGACACTGCCGGCGGCCAGCCGCGGAACCTTCATTCGCGCCTCATTGGACGTTGTGATGGAGGGCATCGAGTGGCGACACCCTTTGGCAAATCCTCGACGTCGAGCGCGAATCACGGCGCCCGGCTGCCTGGCACGTCCGGGGGCCTTTGATCGCGGCTGCGTGGTGCGGCTGCGGGTGGCGCGAGCGCTCGGAGCGCGAGTGCGGTTACCGCGGGCTCGAGGTCGGCCGGCATGGCGGCCGCGCGCAGCCGACGGGCGGACAGCACCGACAGCAGCAGCCAGGCGGCGGCCTCGGGGTCGGTGTCGGGGCGGACACTCCCGTCGGCGCGGGCGCGCTGGATCAGGTCGGCTAGGTGGGCGGCGATCGCGCGGAAGGCTTTCCGGGCTGGCTCGGTCAGCTCGGGCTCGGCGGCCAGTGCGGTCGCGCCGGCGAACAGCACGCCGTATGCGGCGCCGGCGTGCTCGGTGCCTTCGTGCCGGGCACCGGGATCCGTTGTGGCCTGGCCTGATCGCCCGTGTGCGGACGGAGTGAGCACATGGGCCAGCAGCCCAGACGCTGAGCCGAAGCCTGTGGCCAGGTCGTCAAGCGATGCCCGGACCTCAGCGGCGGCACGCTCCAGAACGGCGGCGAACAACGCGGCCTTGGAGCCGAAGTTCTGGAAGATCACCGGCTCGGTGACACCGACCCGGGCCGCCACGTCGGAGACCTTCCCGGCGCGATAACCGGCCTCGGCGAACACCTCGGTGGCGGCGCGCAGGATTGTTTCGCGGCGCTCGGCCGCGGGCAGCCGGGTCCTGCTGGGCGCCTTGCCATTTCCGTGGCGATCCGTGTCCGCCGTCGTAACCATCTTGCCCAGATAACTTAGCCACCACTAATCTTAGTGGCAACTAAGTTAACGGGTAAGGGAGGTTGCCGTGCATGACACGCTCAAGCGCCTGCACGGAGGGCAGCACGGCAAGGGCACCACGATCGACCACTTCCGGCTGAACGAGATGGTGAGCCAGATCGCGTTCGCCGGCCGCCGCGGGCGCGTGTACCGGCGAATCGTCTCCCTGAGCGGGGTTCGGCCGGGCGACTCGGTCCTGGACGTGGGGTCGAGCAGCGGGTATCTCGCGAGGAAGCTGGCCGCTGCCGCGGGACCGGCCGGTCATGTCACCGGGGTGGACCCCTCGCAGGCGGCCACCGCGTACGCGCGGCGGCACGGATCCCGCTCCATGACGTTCATCGTGGGTGTCGCGCAGGACCTGGCCCTGCCGGACGCGTCGTTCGACGTCGTCACCTGCACGCTCGCGATACACCACATTCCCGCGCGCAAGCGGGAGGCAGCGTTCCGCGAAATGTACCGGGTAACCAAACCCGGCGGGCGCTTGCTGGCCGCGGACTTCGACTCGTCACGGCGACCGCTACCACTGCATCCCGGCGGACGGCGGATGTGGCGCGCCTCTGCCACGGCCGGCCCGCTGGAAGAGCTTGCCGCCCCAGCCGGGTACCGGGTCGAGTCCTCCGGCGGGCTGCCTCTGCTGCGCTACGTCCTGGCCGTTCGCCCGACAGACGAAGTAAGGCCATGACCAGTCGCGACCAGCGGACGAGATGTTCCACCACGATGAGCGTGCACAGATATGCGCAGCCGGGCATCAGCATGCGCTCGGAGAACGCGCCGTCACAGGCATGATCGAGCTTCATGCCATGCTTGGGAGCTGGTCAGGTGCCTGTGGTCGCGCCGACGCAACACGACATTGAGGTGCGCACGATCGACGTCCTCACCGTCACGGCTGGCGTTGTCTCCGCCATCTGGGTCGTCTCCGACGAACTCGGTCTGCTTCGCCAACTCGATGCGGTCGAGCTGGCGTGAGGCCAGGGATGACGCAGCGCTTCGCGGCATGACAGGACGGTGCGCGAGCGGCCTCGCACCGTTGCAGCTCGGCCGACGGCTTGATGGCTAGGCGTGGGGCACTGGTGACCTGAAGCCGACGCGACCGGTCTTTGTGCGACGCTGAGCTCATGCAACCCACGCTGTACGAGTACGCGGGAGGTGACGCCGCGTTTCTCCGCCTCGCGCGAGCACATCACGCGCGCTGTCTGGCCGACCCAGAGCTCAACCACCCGTTCTCGCATCCTGGCCAGCACCCGCAGCACGTAGAGCGGCTGGCTGCTTACTGGGCGGAGGTGCTGGGTGGCCCGCCATCGTATTCCCGGTCTTGCGGCGACCAGTCGACGCTGCTCGACCTGCATGCGGGCAACGGTGACATGTCCGATCTTGGGAGCCGCTTCGTGGGGTGCTTCGTCGCAGCGGCTGACGACGCTGGCCTTCCCGGCGATCCTCAGTTCCGGGCCGCATTGCGGGCCTATATGGAGTGGGCGGTCGGGCAGTTCATCGGCTACCCCGACCGCGGCACGGCGGTGCCGTCAGGACTGCCCATGCCCCGTTGGGGCTGGGAAGGGCTGGAGTCGAGCTGATCGTGCGACCGCCCAGCGTCCGCCCGCTGGCCCGTAGCCATTGCTCTGGTTCGTCCCGAAAGCGGCTATTGGGTGTCTCTTCGTAACCCCTCTCTTTCACGGCCACTTCGGCGGGACGGTACGCGGCCGCGGCGCAGGCCGCACTGTGCCGCACGACCTCCTCGAAGAACCACGACGAGGCGATGACACACCCGAGGAGCCGGCCAGCGCCGCCTTCAGCGCGGTGGCGTCCAGCAACCGGAACGCCAAGTTGACCGCCGCCGAGGTCACCCAGTCCTCGTCGTAGTTGACCTCACCGGCGTGCAGCGCCATCCGCAGCCGGATCCGCTCCTGGCCCGGATGCGTTCCGTTGTGCGCGTGCAGCGCCGCGACCAATGCAGACGGCAATGATTCCACGAGCAGGCCCTTGGGCACCTCGGCGGGAACGAGGATGAGTACGCCGTCACCGCGGTCCTCATGACCGCAGCCATCCCAGCCGATTCCCGCCTGGCCGAACGCTTCGCGCAGCGCACGGTACAGGCCGTCACGAACCGCGACCTGGTGCGGATTGGTGCGGCGCCGATCCCCGAACCCCTCAACGTCCACGACGACTATGGTCCGGTGAACGGCCAGCCTTCGATTCCCCATCTGCCCTCACCGCGAGAACAGGGCAGAAGCATACCTCTCGCGTACCCGGCCTCAGCGCAAGCCACTGCGGCCTCGATAACGGCTAGGTTACGCCTTTCCAGGCAGGTGGCGCGTGTGTATCGAGTCGACTGACCAGAGCAGATCCTCCCGGCCCGGGCGCAGCGCCGACATACGAGCAACGTGGTCGGCCATGGCAGTCTCGAAAGGCCAGCGACGCTCGACCAGCCGCGCCACCGCGGCGACGATCTCGGCCAGGTCGCCGTGAACGCGCTCGTAGCACATGCTCGGTGCCCGTGGCCCATCGTCGTCGACTGGCTCGGGATCAGGGCCAAAGGCGCCGAAGGCGGGGAACCTTCGCAGGTCCGGAAGCACGGAGTAGAAGGGGACGCCATTGAAGTAGTACTCCGGCCAGCGATTGCCGGCGATGCTCAACCAGGGCGTACCAACGGCCAGCGCGGCCATACCGAACCCCGAGTGCGGGGAGACCAGCACGTCACATGCCGCCACGGTGGCGAGCTGATCGATCACCGGCAGGTCCACCGCCTCAACAGTTGCGGGCACCAAGTCGCGCAACTCGCCGAGCTCGGCGCGCCCGAAGCTGGTCGTGGTACGGCCGTCCCGCCGGTACTTGCCCACCAGACAAAACACGGCCTCAGGCCACCGGCCCGCCAGGGCGGAAAACACCAGCCGCCACGACCGACTCGAAGGGTAGCTGCCGCGTGGGCCGCTGCCCGCGGGCAGCACGGCGATTCGGGGCCCGGGCTGCTCACGCGAGCCGGGCCGCGCGTCGCCAAGCAGCCGTTCGGCCTCGGTGCGCGCGCCGCCAGGCAGTGGCAGCCGGAAAGCCGCGCCGGGCGAGTAGCGCGGCGGGGCGGCGCCCGCGGTACCAATGATGCTGCCTGCGGCAGTGAAACGAGCTCGCGCGTGGTCGTAGTAGCGGGCCAAGCCGGGAAAGGCCATCCGCTGGCGGGTCTGATGACCGCGATCGTCATCGACAACCCAGTCCCAGCCGACGGGTACGGCATCAAGCACGCCCGCCGGGTCGTGGCCGGAATCGAACACATCGACCTGCACGGGGTACACATCGCGCACATAAGGACACAACGCGGCCAACTCGGTTGGCGTATCGGCGCTCAACACCAGGCCGATGCGCAGACCCGGGTCGGCGTGGTGGTAGCCATGGCAGTAGTGAAGCGCCTCGATGGCATGGCCGATCGGGGGACAATAGACGAAGTTGACCAGCACCGACCGGTCCTCACCCACACAACCACGGTAACGCTCGCCGGCCCGTCCCATGGTGCGGTACACGGCGGACTGCGGCGCACCCGCGGCCGCTCAGGAGTGGCTGATCTGAGCGACGGGGTCCGAGCGGGGTCCGAGCCGCTCCGAAATGGCAGGCGTGTGCCGGATGCATGCCAGACGCTAGGCCGCTAATCTCGGCACAACTACGCAACTACGGCCAGCCCTCAAGGCTGCGAGCGAACATGCCCGTCAGGGCATAAGTATGCGCCGACGCAACGCCCTCAATTCGGCATGTGCGGGTGTCCATTCAGGGGTGTCTGCCACCTGTGGGTTTTTATGCTGCGAGCAGGTCGCCGGCGGGGAGCGGCGGGAGCCAGGGTTTGCCGGCTAGGGCGGCACTGACGGCGTCCAGGGCGGTGAGCCCGTGGGCGGTGGCGGA
>DATIYI010000141.1:0-66864 GCA_035517695.1 Streptosporangiaceae bacterium | reverse complement strand
CTGGGGGCGCAACGGAGGTCCTCGGCAACGGGTGGTCTTGGCAGATTTCCCGTCTTACCGGACCTCCGTTGTCATATACCGTCACGACACGCCGGATCGGTACTTGACCAAAACGCCCAGCCCTTAACTCCCCTGCATTGGATCTAGGCCCAGCTCGTCAAGGGCCGCGGTCAGCTTCGCCCACACACCTAGGTACCCGGTGGCGGGGAACAAGCACATCGCCAGCGCGAAGTAGATCCCGACCCGCGAGGGCAGCATGAGCAGCCACCGCTCAGCAGCGCGGTTGTCCGCCAGTACGGCATCCGCCGCTAGAATGGCACGCCTGGGCATAGCCCGAGGGACGCCCCGCGAAACCCGCTAGCCGTGGCTCGCTGCCCGCCTGTCGCACTCTTGGGCGCGGAGTGCCCGTTCGACGCCGTCCCTGGATTCGATGAGCAGGCGGCGGAGCGCGGCGGGCGGCTGCCGACGGGCAATGAAGTCGTCGGTCATGGCGATGACTTCATTGCTGATCGCCAGCGGGTAGGCGCCCTGCACGAATGTCTGCGCCATGTCGGACGTCCATTTTCCCCATATGTCGCCGACAACAGCGAAATAACGCGCCGCGAACGGCTCGAGCAGGTCAATCTGATCCTCGTCGGCGAATCCGACCAGCGTTGCCCGGAATGTCGCGTTGGCCATGGTGTCACCGGCCACGATCTGCTCCCACGCCGCCTGCTTTGCCGCCGGCTCCGGGATGGCCGCGCGGCAGGTGGCCGCGTGCCGCTCGCCCGCGGATGTCGGGTCGCGCAGGAGTTCCGCGCTGATCTCGTTCTCGCCTGCTACGCCGCGGCTGACCAGGCGGTGCAGCAGCTTCCAGCGAAGCTCTGCGTCCACGGTGAGCCCTTCGAGCACGGTCGATCCTTCGAGTAGTCCGGCGAGCAGGGCGAGATGGGCGTGGGAGATCGCATTGCGCGTCAGCGCCTGGGCGTATGCAAGCTGCCGGTCGGAGCCGGGCTCCGCGTCGTGCAGCATCCCATTGAGCGCGTCGGCGAAGAGCCCGAGCCCGGTCTCCCGCCATCCGGGGTCGGCGAATCTGCGTACAGCGGCGCCGGCCTGCCGGAGCAGATTCTGCCCGATCGTAATGTCAGGCACGGACGTGACGCCCGACGTGACCAGCCTGACGTAGTCGCGGGCCGGCATCTCGGCGTCGCGGCACATGTCCCAGGTGGCGGTCCAGCACAGCGACGCCGGCAGCGATTCGCTGATCTCAGCGATCGCGCTGACAACGGTGCGCAGTGACGAGTCGTCCAGCCGGATCTTGGCGTAGCCGAGGTCGTCGTCGTTGACAAGCACGCAATCCGGGCGCTTGTGGCCGATCAGCTCAGGAACCGACGTGCGAGCGCCGCTGACGTCGAACTCGACGCGGTGGCGCCTGATGATCTGGCCGCCGTCGCGGTCATAGAGCCCGACGGCGATCCGCTGTGTGCGCAGGGTGGAATGGGCGGGCGGAGCCCCCTGCAGGACCGAGAAGGAGGTGAAGGCGCCGCCGGAGTCGAGTTCGTACTCGGGTCGTAGCGTGTTCACGCCCGCGGACTCCAGCCACTCTTTCGACCAGGAGGCGAGGTCCCTGCCTGAGGTTTCCTCCAGCGCCGCGAGCAGGTCGCCCAGGGTTGCGTTGCCCCACGCATGACGCTCGAAGTAGCGCCGCACACCGGCCAGGAAATTGTCCAGCCCGACGTAGGCGACCAGTTGCTTGAGCACCGACGCGCCCTTGTAGTACGTGATCCCGTCGAAGTTGACTTCGACCGCGTGGACGTCGGGGATATCCGCCGAGATGGGGTGCGTTGAAGGCAGCTGGTCCTGCCGGTAGGCGAACGTCTTGAACAGCTGGGCAAAGGTTGTCCAAGCATTCGTCCACCGGGTCGCTTCCGCGAGGGCGAGCGTGCCCGCGAAGGTCGCGAAGGACTCGTTCAGCCACAGGTCATCCCACCAGCGCATGGTAACCAGGTTGCCGAACCACATGTGCGCCATCTCGTGCATGATCGTCTCGGCGCGCGCCTCCCGATAGGCGTCGGTGACCCGCGACCTGAACACGTACTCCTCGAGGAAGGTAACGCAGCCCACGTTCTCCATCGCGCCAACATTGAATTCGGGCACAAAGAGCTGGTCGTACTTGCCGAACGGGTACCTGATCCCGAAAGCATCGTGATAGAACCTGAAGCCCTGCCTGGTCACCTCCAGAATCTCGTCAGGATCGAGGTAGTCGGCAAGCGACCTGCGGCAGTAAACGCCGAGCGTGATCCCTTCGAACGAGTCGCGGACCTCGTGGTAGGGGCCGGCACAGACCGCGGTGACGTATGCCGACATCACCTGGGTCGGCGGGAAATGCCAGCGGGCGGAGCTGTCACCTGATGGCTCAGCCGTCACGTCTGGCGCGTTATTGCTTATCACCAGCCAGCCGGTGGGTGCGGTGACGGTGAACTCGAATGTCGCCTTGAGATCGGGCTGGTCGAAGCAGGCGAACATACGGTGTGCATCGGCCGGCTCGAAGTGTGAGTAGAGGTAGACCTCACCGTCGACAGGATCAGTGAACCGGTGCAATCCCTCCCCGGTCCTTGAGTACGCGCAGTCGGCTACGATCCGCAGTTCGTTGCTCGCGGCGAGGGCCGGAAGGGCGATCCGGCCGGCGCTGAAGGCTGACGTCCCCACCGCCTGGCCGTTCAGGCTGATCTCGCGGACCGCCTCCGCTTCGAGTTCGATGAAGGCGCTCGACCCCGGGCTTGCGCAGCGGAAACTGGCGACGGTGACCGAGGTGAACGTCTGCTCGCCCGCCGTCAGGTCCAGATCAACGGCATACGAGTCGACGGCTAGCAGGCGTGCCCGCTCCCGCGCTTCGTTCCTGGTCAGATTGCCCGCCACGTGCTGTCCCTTCCATTGTTTCCCCGCATAACGGATATCACGGTACAGATGTCGGGCAGCACTTGTTTCGGTGGCCCCGCTCTGTGCCCGCGGCACCGCCTGGCTTGTTCCGCATCCTTTCACGTTCCGTCGCGGAATGACCGGGCGCGGACGGCGGTTCCCACCGACATGGTAGAGATGCAGGACCCCGCACAGGTTGATTTCTGGTTCGATCCGATGTGTCCCTGGGCATGGATCACGTCCAGATGGCTGCTTGAGGCCGCTGAGCAGCGCCCTATCCAGCCCCGCTGGCACGTGATGAGTCTGTCCGTGCTCAATGAGGGCAAACCTGACCTGCCCGACCGCTACCGCGATGGGCTGTCTCGCGCCTGGGGGCCTGTCCGAGTCTGTATAGCCGCGGAGCAGAAGTTCGGCTCGAAGATACTCGGGCCGCTCTACACGGCGCTTGGCACCCGTTTCCACAACGAGCACCAGCCCAGGGATCGCGCGACCATCGAGGCGGCGCTCGTCGAGGTGGGCCTGCCGGCCGAGCTGGCCGACGCGATGGGCTCAAGCGAGTACGATGAGGCGTTGCGCGCTTCGCACTGCGAGGGCATGGACCGGGTCGGTTACGAGGTCGGAACCCCTGTGATCTCGGTGAACGGCGCCTCGTTCTTCGGGCCAGTGGTTTCGCCCATCCCACGTGGCGAGGCCGCCGCTCGGCTGTGGGACGGGGTGCTGCTTCTCTCGGGCATCGACGGGTTCTTCGAACTCAAGCGGAGCCGCACCCGCGACCCCGTGTTCGACTGAGCCCGCGGCAGTCGGGCCGCGGCCAGCCAGCAACTCCCCGGCTGGTCGAGGGCGGGCACGAGTTCTGCACGGTGCCCGCGGGCTCCGAGCGAGACGCCGCTGCTGATGCACGACTTCCTGCAGGCACGGGATCTGGCCGGCGTTCACACGTGTCTTTGGTGATGCCGCTAGGTGTCCCGATCCCCCGGGCGCCGCAGGTATCGCCGACAAGACCGCCTTCGGGTCGGAGCGCATCCGCCGCTGGTTCGGTAGGACCCGGCACGCCACTGCGCAGGACCTCCGCTGAGCCGCCGGCCAAAAAGTCGGTTGCCCTCGCGATGGTGTGATCCGCGGCCAACGGCCATAAGGCGCGGCAGTCCTCGTCGCCGGGGCAGGCGAATCCCGGCCGAGTTCGCCTGCCGCTCCGATGTGTTATCCACGGGTAATTCGAATTCCGTCTTCTGCGGACACTCGAATCCGATGAGGTTCGGGTCACCGCACGCCCGAATAGGACTTCCAGAGATCTGGGCACCGCTCACCCAAGCCGTCCATGGGAGCCAGTTGGTGCCGTCCTGCGACAATATTGATGAAACTGCCGCCCGTGCGTTGCGCAGGCGTCGTAGTTGACAGCGCCCCGTTGACGGGGTTGATCTGCCAGTACCCGCGCTCACCAACGGATCCGGTTGCGTATTGGTTGCCGCCGGATTCTGCCATGGCAATGGATGCCGCCGTGAGGGCGGCAGAGGGCGTCCGCCCGAATTCACTCATGGCTGCTGGCACACGATGGCGCGTCATGTGCCGCGGCAGACCCAGCTCAGGGCCAGCATTCCGGTGCAGGAGTGGGCGCCGACGCCGTCGTCGGCGCAGGTGCTGGCGTTGGCATCGGCGGGCAGCACCTACCCACTGGTTAGCTGGTGGTGCCGGGCCTGGTGCCCACGGAAGGGTGGGTGCGCCCGGCCGGGCCTTGACCGAAGACGCGCAAGACGTTGCCCGTGATCCGCTGTACGAACGCGGCGGCGCAGCCCGCGCGGGTCCCGCAACCGCTGTGGTCATGCAGTAGCGCAGGGATCCAGTTGTTGGTCCCGGTATCAAGCACCCCGGCCCCGCTCTGCGGGTCGGTGTAATAGGTCATGTCGGAGTAGAAGGAGCCCAGGGCCGCCTGCCCCAGGCTGGCCGGGATCGCCGAATGCGCGAGGACTTGGTCATCCGGTGGGTAGCTCTGCGCCGCGTCGAATTGATCCACGTCCGAGGCGATCACCCCGGGCACGACGGAGCCGTCCCGCAGGCCCGTGCCCTGGAAGACCCACGCGGTGGCGTCTGCGACCTTGAAGCCGGCGCGCAGGCCAGGCTCGAGGAAGCCGGCGTACGTCTCGCCAACGAAGTCGCTCTCCGGCCAGTCCGCCGGCGCCGACCCCCAGGTGTTCCCGGTGACCTTGAGTGGGTTGCCCTTCCCATTCAGCGGGTCTTCCTCGGCGTCGCGGTAGTCAACTTCCTCGCGATCCGGTCCCAGCGGCGAGGCCTGGGTCCTGACGTGGCGCAGGATGGGACTGGCCGCGAAGAACACGATGTTCACGCCGCTGCCGCGGGCCGCCACGGCCGCTTGCCGCTCGCCCAGCGACCAGCATTCGTCGTGCCCGAGCGACAGCAGGACGCGGTGCCGCAGCAGATAGCCTGGATGCTCCTCGATGGTGAGGTCGGTCGCGTAGGTAACGTCCAGCCCGTGCTCCTCGGCATACACGACGAGCGGGTACTCCAGCGACAGGAAGTTACCCGATCCCTGCTCGGCCGCGTACGGGCGGTCGAAGGACACCACCCGCGCCCGTGAGCACAGCGGGTACACGGTGGCTGGGCACGACCCGAGCCCCGCATAGAAGTCATACCCGCCATAGGGGTTCCACGCCTGCCAGGTGAACACGTCATTCTTGATCACGTAGGTCGCCGTGCTGGCCGGGTCCCATACTGTCAGCGGCACGTAGCTCTGCTGGTTCCCGCTGCCCACCAGCTTGATCAGGTAGTCGCCCTGGACGAAAGCCGGGGTCACCGTGAAGGTGGCCGACGGTGACCAGTTGTCGCAGGCCACCATGTTGATCGTCGCGGTGACCGGGCAACGCGGTTGCACCGCCGCGGCCACCTCGGCGGACTGCCAGACAAGGCGGGCGCCCTTGCCCTGGTAGTAACCCATCCTGAACGCCTCAGCCCGGAACTTGGCTGCCGCTGTACTGACGTACAGGATCACTTTCTGGCCGCTGCGCGCGTAGACCTGGCTGGCGAAGCCCTGGATGCTGCCCCGCGAGTCATGGATCTGCCACCCGGTTGTGCCGGGCCGCCTGTTCTCCTCGATCACCCACCGGGCCTCGACGCCGTCAGAGCCCGCAAAGGTGACCCGCGCGGCGGGTGCTGCCGAAGCCGCGCGACCGCGCGCTACCCCGGGCGCGGCCGCGGCACGCTTCCCCGCACTCTGTACGCCCGGCGCGCTGAGGACATAACCGGCGGCGACGGCGCAGGCCCCGACGACCAGCCCGCCGATCAGGCCGCCGATAACTTTCGCGCGCCGGGTCATCGCGCCTCCCGCCAGGTCCTCATGAAAGCCGCAGCGGCCTCCACGAATGACGACGAATCTACGCCGCGTCACTGGAATCTGCTGAAGGCCGCCCCGCGTGGCGCCGGACAGTGCGAGCCCGATGCCGCCCCGATCATTTACCGCGTGCGGCGGCGGCGCTTGCGCCGCCTCGCCTTTCCTCGGTTGCTCTGCGCCGCGCCTCCGTGCGCCTGCTTCGCATGTCGCTGCTGCTCCGCTTGCGGTGGGTCCGGGGCCGCGCCGCCATCGGATTCGCGGGACATGCCGGCGCCAGACGCCGCCTGGCCCGATGCCGTGCCACGCCGCGCGGACCAGCCTGGCGGCGCATCGCGGCGCCAGGGGCCGGCCGGGGGCGATCCCGCTTGCGCGGACCCGGCTGGCGCGGACCCTGAGCGCCCGGGCATGCCTGGGGGGGAACCGGCTCGGGGGGGACCGGCTGGAGCGGGGTTATCCGGGACGGAACTGGCTCGGTCGGGACTGGCTGGGGGGGTACTGGCTGGGGGAGGACTGGCTGGGGCGGGACTGGCTGGACCAGATCCGGCTGGAGCGGAACCTGCGGGCGCCGACGCGGCACGCTCAGCGCCGGCTGATCCAGATGTACTCAGGTGAGCGTCGGCTGGCCGGGCGGCCCGGGGCATATCCGCGGGTACGACTCTTGCTGGCATTGAGCCCCGAGCCGTGCTGCCGCGCGCCGGACTCTCGCTGCCCGGCGCGCTGTGGGCCGGAGCGCCGCATGCCTCGTCCTCGCGTGACAGCCGGGTGGGTGCCGCCACCTCGGTGGCCGAGGCCGCGGAGGTCCCGCCGTGCTCCCCGGTTGCCGCTTCGTGCTTCGGATGCGGTCTCGACACGTCACGTGCCCGCATGGCCGCGTCCACTGTCACGCGCATTCCCGGCATGGGCGCCTCCTGGAATCCTGGACTCAGTTTCGCATCCGGTCGCCGTGCCATCGTCCGGCAGTCTCGCCGGCGCACCATCGCGACCCCAGCGATGTCCCATCAATGGGGTCAGACCAGCAGCAATGGCTCATTGGGGTGGCACGAGCCGGAGTGTGCGGCGCACTCCGCGCCAAGCGCAGAGGTCGAGCGCAGAGGTCGAGCGCAGAGGTCGAGCCCGAGCGCCGACCGCCGAGCTTGGACTTGCCGCGAGTCAATGGCCACCCCGGGTGGCCTGTGCGCATGACACGACCCGCCTTGTGCTGAACTTGCCATATGGCCAGGTAAGGACCTTAGGGGTGAGCTGACTTCAACCGCACGTGATGTCGTACGCCTGGCCTGGGTGCAACCGCCACGGGACGGTGACTGGACATCGGATCGAAACGCCCGCCGCCCTGGCGGGAAGTATTTGAAGGCAAACGGGGCCGTCTGACGGCGGGCCTGCTGATCCTTGAGGTCGTGTTCGCCATCGAGGCGCTCATGGCGATCACGATCCTGCCCGCGATCAAGGCCGACCTCGGCGGCCTGTCGCTCTACGGGTGGGCATTGGCCGCGGCGAGTTTCGGCGCGTTCGGCGCCATCCCGCTTGGCGGCCGGGCGGTCGACCGGTTCGGGCCACGGCGCCCGCTCGCGGTCCTGCTCATCATGTTCTGCGCCGGTCTCGTCATTGCCGCCCTGGCGCCGACCATGCTCGTCGTCGCAGCCGGGCGATTCATCCAGGGGGTCGCGGCCGGGGCCCTGTACGCGGTGTCCCTCGGCGCGGTCGCCAAAACATATCCGGAGCGGCTGCGGCCACGCGTGCTCGCTCTACTGGCCTCCATGTGGATCCTGCCCGGGCTGTTCGGCCCACCGCTCGGCGCGGCGATCGCCACGGCGTTCAGCTGGCGGTGGGCGTTCGTGGCACCGGTGCCGGTCCTCATCATCGCGGCATGGCTGGTGCTACCGGCGCTTCCTGGCACCGGGACGGCCGACGGGCCAGCGCTGCCGCTGCGCTGGCCACTGCAGCTGACGCTGGGGGCGGGACTTTTCCTCGGCGGGCTCACCGACCCCACACCCGCCAGTTTCGCGCTCTGCCCGGTCGGCATCGCGCTCGGCCTGCCCGCGCTCGCCCGCATCATCCCGGCCGGATCCTTCCGCGCACGTCGGGGGATACCCGCGGCCGCGGCATCGGCGTTCCTGCTGTCCGTGGCATTTTTCGCGGTGGACGGTTTCGTGCCGCTGATGCTGACGAGCGTCCGCGGCCTTTCCGTCGCGGCCGCGAGCGTCGTGGTGGCGTCGGCGACGGTCGCCTGGTCGGCAGGAAGCTGGTGGCAGTCCCGACACGCGGAGTCCTGGAGCACGACGTCGCTTGTGACGGTCGGCGCCGCGCTCGTCGCGATCGGAACGGTCGGCGTGGCTGGCGGCCTTGTCAACCTGCCTATCGCGACGGCGTACGCGGGCTGGACAGTGGCAGGCGTCGGAATGGGCGTCGCATTCCCCACCATCCCGCTCGCCGTGATGGGCGCGGCGGCGGAAGGTGACGAGGCGGGGGAACTGTCGTCATCACTTCTGATGGACACCCTCGGCGTGGCCATGGGCGCGGGCCTCGGCGGCGCGAGCATCGCCCTGGCCGCGGCGGCGGGCGCGGGATTGCGCGCCGGGCTCGCGGGCGCGTTCTGCATCGGCCTGCTGTGCGCGGTCCTGCTGCTGCCGATCGCCCACCGGCTGCCGCGCCGGCCCCAGGACCGGCCTCGCAGCCAGCTGCCAGCCTGATGCTCGCGCCTGTGCGCGGCTGCCCGGAACGGCGTGGCTGACCGGAACCTCGCGCCTGTGCGCGGCTGCCCGGAACGGCGTGGCTGACCGGAACCTCGCGCCTGTGCGCGGCTGCCTGGAACGGCGTGGCTGACCGGAACCTCGCGCCTGTGCGTGGCTGCCTGGAACGGCGTGGCTGCCTGGAACGGCGTGGCTGCCCGGAACGGCGTGGCTGCCCGGAACCTCGCGCCTGTGCGCGGCTGCCCGGAGAAAGGACCCGGCCCGCGATTCCAGGTTCCTGCCGCGGGCAGTCCGGCAAACGGCGCACGAGCGTGGCTCAAATCAGAATACCATCGGGCACCATGGGGCCGGATCCCAGGACAAGGCCGCGGAGGCTGCCGCGACCGCACCTGGCCGCAGCTCCTTGATCACCCCAGCCCCCGCCAGCGCGCCGAGCCCGGTACCGCCGAGGTACGCAGCGCCCAGAGCCGCGACCGGCATCCGGAGGTCCGCCGGATCACCGGTCGGCCCGCACTCAGCCACCGCGGCTCCGGTCGGTCCCTGCGCGCGCAACCGCCACCGGCCTGTGTTCCACGGGCAGGCCTCGTCGGCTACCTCGATCACCACGTCGGCCGCGGCAGCATAACGGCGCTGGGTGAGCGCCGCGGGAAGATCGACGAGGCGGATCCATAGCCCGTCCCTGAAGCGGGCGCGCGCACGGCGTGGGTCGGCGAGCAGATGCAGCAACGGGTCGTCGATGGGCCGGTTCCGCGCGACGACCGAGCCGGTAAGATCACGGCTGAGCAGGTCGCGCCACAGGGCCGCCGCCGCGGCCGGGCCGTCGGCCATCAGCTCACGGATCCTGATGGTGCCCCCAGGTATCCCGTCGTCATCCCAGTGGGGTGACGCCGCGTAGAGAGCGTAGCCGCGCGGACCCGATGCGTCCTCGGCGAGCAGGCAGCGCAGCGGTGTGCTGCCGTCCCGCCGGTAGCCCGGGTCATAGAGCACGGCGTCCCACCAGCGGTCGTCCCTGATGAACGACCCGGGGCGGTAGGGCAGCAGCGCGTCATAGACCTTCGCGAGTTCCTGCCTCGCCCGCCTCGGCTCGGCGATCCGCAGCAGCAGCCCCGGATCGGACGGCGCGTCGGGCGTGAGCCGCCCGTCACCGCGGCGGATGTTGAACGAGGCGTGCGTCGATGCCATCCCGTAGCCGAAGCGCCCGTAGATGCCGGCCTCCGACGCCCACAGCGCGGCGATCGGCTCGTCCCTGTCATGGATGTCGGCAAGCTGTCGCGTCATCAGGCTGCGCAGGATGCCGCGGCGGCGGTGCGGCGGCAGCACGGATACACCACTGACCCCGGCCGCTGGCAGGACAGCACCTGGCACGCCCAGCCTGATGCTGAATACGCAGGCGGAACCGGCGATCACGGCGCCGTCGAAGGCAGCCAGGCTCCTGTCGAACTCGAACCGCTCACTGAAGTGCTGAATCTCGGGCTCAGCGGGCCAGGGCGTGTGGAAGGCGTGTTCGTCGATGGCGTACATGCCCGCGAACTCGTCTTCCGTGATCGGGCGTACAGGATAGGGCTCATCCATGCTTGCCTTCGTACCCGCTTGCACCCGCCGCGGCGAATGGTTTTCCTGCCGTGCCCGGTCGCACTCGGGCAGGCGCGCAACACGCAAGCGCGTGCCTGTGTCGGAAGGCGGGGCGCGTTGCTTTGGCCGTGAAACGTGCTCGCCAGCCATTACGGAGCTACAGTGCCCGCATCATGGTTTCCCGCCAGCTCGCAGGCCCGCTCGCCGCGCTCATCGCACGTGGCAGGCGGGTACGGGCGTTCGCGCGCAGGCAGTTCATCACCCGCAACCGGCGGCTGTCCGCCGTGCTCGCGGCCGCGACGATCGTCATCGGCGTGGCAGCCGTGCATGTGTCCGAGTCGTGGTTCTCACCCGGGGTCATGATCCTGCCGGTCCTCGCGGGCGGGTTGCTGCTGCGGGTGCGGGCCCTGCGGATCCTGTTCGCCGTCGTCGCATTGATGCTCGCCTACGACGTGATGGCGGGCCGGGCTGGGCCAGGGATCATCGCCACCATTGTCGTCGTCGCTGCCTTCGCCTACGTGCTCGCGAGGACAAGGGAGAAGCTCGGCGTGCGCGGGCTGCGCGGCGACCAGATGCTCATCGAGCTGAGGGACCGACTGCGTGCGCAGGGGCGGCTGGCCGCCCTGCCGAGTGGCTGGGGTTCGCGGGTCGTGCTTGAACCGGCCGGCGGATCGTCGTTCGGTGGGGACTTCGTGGTGTCCGCAGCGGACGGTAAGGCGCTGGAACTGGCGCTCGTCGATGTCTCGGGCAAGGGGATCGACGCTGGGACGCGCGCGCTGCTGCTCTCCGGTGCGTTCGGGGGACTGCTCGGGTCGGTACCGAAGGAAGAGTTCCTTGGCGCTTGTAACGCGTACTTGCGCCGTGGCGCCACCACCGAGGGCTTCGTTACCGCCATTCACCTGGCGCTGGACCTGATGACTGGCGAGTACGTGCTTTATTCGGCCGGGCATCCGCCCGCGGTCCAGTTCGACGCGGGCAGCGGGAGCTGGCGGATAACGCAGGCACGGGGGATCGTGCTCGGCGTAGTCGCGGACCTGCGCTGCATTCCTGAGCGCGGCATCCTGCGGCAGGGCGACGCGCTGCTGATTTACACCGATGGGCTGGTGGAGGCGCCTGGCCGGGACATCGACGCCGGCATCGACCGCCTGCTCGCGGAGGCCGATCGCCTGGTTACCACAGGATTCAGGCAGGGCGCCGCCGAACTTGTGCGTGCCATGAAGACCGGGCATGCCGATGACTGCGCGCTCGTCCTGGTCTGGCGAACCTGAAGCTGGCGGGGGTCGGCCCGTTCGGTCCCGGGCGTCAGGAACGGCTGAGGTTGAGCAGGAACTCGAGCGAACCGTGGTTCTGGGTGGTGATCGGCCCGAAGCTGGGGTTGGGGATGTCCCAGATGGCGAACGTGACGGGAATCGAGCCCGAAAGCTTGATGGTGCTTGCGACATGCTCGGCCGTCAGCTTGAAGGTGACCGGACGGGTCTGGCCGCGCAGCGTTAAGTTGCCTTGCGCGGTGTAGGTCCTGGTCGCGCCCGCGGCCGGCGGTGGGTCAAGGCTGATCGGGTGGGTCAGGGTGAAAGCGGCCGTCGGGTAGCTTGACGTGTCCATGATCCGGCCGTTGAACTGCACATCGCGCTGGCTTTGATCGCTCTTCACCGTGGCCATCGCCACGGTGAACGTGCCTGCGGCCGCCGCATGACCCGTGATCGTGAGATGGCCGTTGACGGCGCTCGTCCGGCCGACAGCGGTGTTCTGCTGGCCGAAGAGGACTTCGTTGACGCGATAGCCGACCTGTGAGCCGCTCACCACGGTCCAGGTCCCGGCCAGCGGCGTAGCTGTCGCAGGCACGGTCGCGGACGTGGAGGCGGCGGGCGCCGCCGGCTGGGTGCCATGAGTCTTCGTGGCGATGGAGAACGGCGCCGGCGCCTTGGCCGCCACGAAATGGATGTAGATGAACGGGCCGCCTACCGCCAGCGCGGCGATGACGACGACGGCGCCCACCAGCCACCGCATCCAGTGGCGCGGCACCCAGCGGCGTGGACGTGGACTGTCGGCTGACATGGTCGTGATCCTCTGCACAGGTTCATGTTCGCGGCGTCGTCGTCTGATCATCTAACCAAAAGCTGGCCGGATGCTCTGACGCGTTTCTCAAGCGCGCAATGAATCGGCTTGACCAGTGACGAGGCAATCGGGACGAAGGGCTGAGCTGGCGGCAGGGGCAAAGAGCAGCCGGCACCAGGGCCAGAGCCGGCAGCAGGGCAGAGAGTGAGGACGGGCGCCCAGTGATCCGGGGCATGGCCGGCGGAAATATGTCGCTGGCCAAGGTAACGATATGGCCGAGAGTAACGACGGAGGGCCCGCACGTTTCGCGGGGGAAACTGCTGAGTTTCGCCGGCGAAACCGACTGCCCGCGGCAGACCGTACCGGCCGTGGGCTACACGGGCCGCGGAAAAACTCCGCGTCAGCGGCTTAGGGAGGGAAAGCCGAGCCGTGGAATCGGGTAACCTGGCCGGCCGCGTCACGTCAGGTTTCGAGGCTTCCTTGTACCGCGTGGACAGCCGCAGGAAGCTAGCGCGGGGAACGCCACGAGTCGGCGAGGCCGGCCGGTGGCAACCACCGGGGCGGCCCACTGGCGGGCCCACTGGCGGCTCAGTGGTGGTTCAGCGGTAAACCAGAGGCGGCGCGGCGGCTTGCGATCGGGCTGGTGCGCAGGGTAACTGTGTCGGGTGCCCACGGCAGGTGAGCCTGGCGGCGCCGTAACCAGCCGGCCACAAGTACGCCGGATTTGCGCAGGGGGTTGCGTGACCCGCGGCTGGGTAATTCCGCTGGTACGGAGCGTCGCCTGATCTGACATTTATGTCATGCATCTGACGTGACGCTTATGTCATTGTTTGCAATAGCTTGAGAAGTGTGCCGAAATAGAGATCGTGACGCGCGAGGCGACGCCAGTGAGCGGTGGGAACGGTACCCGAGGCGCCGCTATCCAGGCGTGCGCTGGCGGCAGCGCGGCGGGCACTGATGCCCTCTCGGACCGGGCCACGGGCGAGAACTTCCCTGTCGCACTCCGGATCCTGCCGCGCGCGTACCGCCGCAACCTGATGGCCGTCTACCGCTTCGCGCGCCTGGTGGATGACATCGGTGACGAGCAGTTCCCGTTGCTAGCCGGCTGGGTCGCCACTGATGTGGCGGAAACCACCGACCGGACCGGGGACCGCCTGCGGGCGCTCGACGCGGTTGAGGACGATCTTGACCGTGCCTTCTCTGCAGAAGCCGCTGCGCCCGGAGCCACCTCGCCCGGAGCCACCTCGCCCGGAGCCACCTCGCCGGGTGCGACGGCCAGGCTCGGGGTTATCCGCGAGGTAGCCAGGACCGCTGCGGACTGCGCCATTCCCGCGGAGCCGTTCAGGATGCTCATCGAAGCCAATCGGCAGGATCAGAAGGTCGGCAGGTATGCGACCTTCGACGATCTGCTCGCCTACTGCCGCCTGTCAGCCAACCCGGTGGGGCGCGTCGTCCTGCACATCTTCGGCGCCGCCACCCCCGAACGTGAACGGCTATCCGACCTGGTGTGCACCGCGCTGCAGCTCGCGGAGCACTGGCAGGACGTCGCCGAGGACTTCGCCAGGGGCCGTGTCTACCTGCCGCGGGAGGACATGGCGGCGTTCGGCTGCGTTGAGGCAGATCTGAAGCTTGCCGCCGCGCCGCCATCCGTCCGCGAGCTCATGCGGTTCGAGACGGAGCGCGCTGGACGGCTGCTCGCCGAGGGCGCTCCGCTCATCGGCACCCTGCACGGCTGGGCGAGGCTGGCCGTGGCGGGTTACGTGGCGGGCGGCCGGGCCACCCTCGCCGCGATCGCCGCGGCCGGCTCCACTCCTGCCACTCCTGCCACTCCTGCCACTCCTGCGGCTTCTGCCGCTCCTGACGCGAGCCCGGCCGGATTCGACGTGCTGAGCGTGACGCCACGACCGGGCCGAGCGCGGACCGCGGCCGCCCTGATCCGCGCGTACCTGAGGGGGAGGTGACCATTGACCACGGCACCGAGGGCAATGGGCCCCGATACGGCGGCCGCCTACCGCCATTGCGAGCACATCACAAGGACCGAGGCACGCAACTTCTCTTACGGCATCCGGCTGCTCCCGCCGGACAAGCGGCGTGCGCTCAGCGCCATCTACGCGTTCGCCCGGCGGATCGACGACATAGGCGATGGGACGCTTACCGCGCCGGAGAAACTGGCGCGGCTCGACCAGGCCAGGGCGGCGGCGGCCGATCCGGCCAGCTATCCGGACGACCCCACCCTCGTCGGCCTGGCCGACGCCGCGGGCCGCTTTCCCATCCCGCTCGCCGCGTTCGGCGAGCTCATCGACGGCTGCTCCGCCGACGTGCGCGGCACCAGCTACGGCACGTTCGACGACTTGCTCTACTACTGCAGGTGCGTGGCCGGATCGATTGGCCGGCTGTCGCTTGGTGTCTTCGGTGCCGCCGACCCCCGGGTGGCGGCGCCGCTGGCCGATTCGCTCGGCGTCGCGCTCCAGCTGACCAACATCCTGCGCGATATCAGCGAAGATCACGCAGGCGGCCGCGTCTACCTGCCTGCGCAGGACATCGAGCGGTTCGGCTGCGAGCTTGCGCCCGGTTCGCCGCCGCCCGCCGCGGACCCTAACAGGTTCGCCGACCTCGTCAGATTCGAGGCCGCGCGGGCGCGCGAGTGGTACTCGACTGGGCTCGGGCTGCTGCCAATGCTCGACAGGCGCAGCGCCGCATGCACAGCCGCGATGGCCGGGATCTACCGCCGGCTGCTGGACCGGATCGCTGCCGCACCTGCCGTGGCGGTCAGCGGCCGGATGTCGCTTCCTGGCTGGGAGAAAGCATGGGTCGCCGCCCGCTCGCTGGCTGGCGGGCTGGCGTGACGGCGACCCAGCGTGGCATCGCCGCGACGGCCGGCCCACGTTACCGCGGTATGACGGCCGGCCGAGCGCCGCACATCGTGGTGGTCGGCGGCGGTCTCGCCGGGGTTGCGGCGGCGATCGCGCTGTGCGACGCGGGTGCGCGCGTAACGCTCGCCGAGGCGCGGCCGCGGCTGGGCGGCGCAACCTGCTCGTTCACCCGCGGCAGCCTGACCGTGGACAACGGCCAGCACATTTTCCTGCGCTGCTGCACCGCCTACCGCGGCCTGCTCGACCGGCTCGGCATGACCTCGAATACCGTTCTGCAGGAAAAATTCGACGTTCGGGTGCTCACCCCGGCGGGCGCGGCACGGCTACGCAGGCGAGGGCTACCCGCCCCATTTCATCTGGCGTCCGCGCTCGCCACCTATCCGCTGCTGTCGCCCAGGGAGCGGGCAGGTGCGGTGCGTGCCGCGCTCGCCTTCCTCCGGCTGGACCCGGCCGATCCTGGTACCGACGACCGGCGGCTCGGCGATTGGCTCGCCGCCCACGGCCAGGGGCCGCGGGCCAGGCGCGGTCTGTGGGATCTGTTCGTCGTCTCGGCGCTGAACATCGCGGGCGACGACGCGTCGCTCGCGCTCGCCGCGATGGTGATCAAGACCGCGCTGCTCGGCGGCCCTGGTGCCGCCGATATCGGAGTGCCGACCGTGCCGCTCGGTGACCTGCACGGCCGGGCCGCGGGTGCGCT
Source organism: Streptosporangiaceae bacterium (assembly GCA_035517695.1). GTDB lineage: Bacteria > Actinomycetota > Actinomycetes > Streptosporangiales > Streptosporangiaceae > DATFVJ01. The sequence continues at coordinate 50,739 of DATIYI010000141.1, read as the reverse complement.
GCTGCGCCGGCTCGGTGCCACCGTGCTGACCGGCGCCAAGGTCACCGCCATCAGCCTGGCCGCCAACGAGCCAGGACCGGCCGTCACGCAAGCGCGTGACAGCGACATAGCCGACGGACCAGGCTCAGGCGACGTCCGCGGCGCAGGCGGCGCAGGCGGCGCAGGTCGCGTCCGCGGGCGGGACCAAAGCGGTGGTTTCATGGTCCGGCTCGGTGGCCCGGCCGCGTACCCGGACGCGGGTGCGGAAGGCGCGGCGGGGTGGGGCCTTGACTATCTGGACGGCTTTCCGGCGGACGGCACCGGCGGCGACGACCCGGCCGGCTCTTCCAGGGACACCGTCTACAGGGACACCGTCTACACAGACACCGTCTACACAGACACCGTCTACAGCGACACCGTCTACAGGGACACCGCGACCACGCACGGCTCAGGATCGGAGCGGTTCCTCGCTGCCGACGGCGTGGTGCTCGCGGTTCCGCCGCAGCAGGCCGCGAACCTGCTTCCCGCATCGGCGGCAGGCCCGCCAGGCAGCGCAGCGGATCCGGCGAGTTGGCGCGGTCTCGGTGAGTCGCCGATCGTCAATGTGCACGTGGTCTACGACCGCCCGGTGACGGGGCTCCGGTTCGCCGCCGCGGTCGATTCGCCGGTCCAGTGGATCTTCGACAGGACGAAGGTATCCGGCTGCGAGCAAGGCCAGTACCTCGCCATATCGCTGTCAGCGGCGGATGAATACGCGGGCCAGCGGACCCAGCGGCTGCGTGCCACGTTCCTGCCCGCGATCGAGCAGATCCTGCCAGCGGCGCGAACGGCACGGGTGAGCGACTTCTTTGTCACCCGGGAGCGGCGGGCCACGTTCCGCCAAATCCCGGGTACCGCAGCGCTCCGGCCAGGAGCAGCCACCCCGCTGAGCGGGCTGGTGCTGGCCGGCGCGTGGACCGATACCGGTTGGCCGGACACGATGGAGGGAGCCGTGCGGAGCGGACTCGAAGCGGCCAGGAACACGCTGGCAAGCCTGGGGGTAAGGCGATGACGGCCGTCATACCCGCGGGCGTCACGACTGCACGCGACATCGTGCGGCCCGCGTTGGAGGCGTCGCTCGAGCGGCTCACTCCGACGATGCGCGAGGTGGCCGCCTACCACCTGGGACTTGCCGAAGCGGGTACCGTAGCCGCTGGCGGCGCCGTTCCTGCCGGGACCGCGAGCGGTGTGGGCGGCGGTAAGGCCTTGCGGCCTGCCCTCGCGCTGCTGTCCGTGCGGGCCGCGGGCGCGCCCGCGGAACGCGGCGTCACCGCCGCCGTGGCGGTCGAGCTTGTGCACAACTTCTCGCTGCTGCACGACGACATCATGGACGGCGACACCGAACGCAGGCACCGGGCCACGGCGTGGACGGTGTTCGGCATCCCGGCGGCGATCCTGGCCGGTGACGCCCTGCTCGCGCTGGCGCAGGACCTCCTGCTCGAGGACGGCGGGCCGCAGGGGCGCTGGGCGGCCCGCTGCCTGCTCGCCGCGGTGCAGCGGCTGATCAGCGGTCAGAGCGCCGATATGGAATTCGAGAAGCGCCGCAGCGTGTCCATGGATGAGTGCCTCACCATGGCCGGCGACAAGACCGCGGCGCTGATGGCGTGCGCGTGCAGCATCGGAGCGATCTTCACGGGCGCGCCGCCGAGCCTGGCCATGAGCCTGGCTGATTTCGGCTCGCACATCGGGCTGGCCTTCCAACTGGTCGACGACCTGCTCGGGATCTGGGGGGCACCCGAGGTAACAGGCAAGCCGGTCTGGTCCGACCTGCGCACCCGCAAGAAGAGCCTGCCGGTGGTGGCCGCGATGGCCGGTCCGCCGTCGGCAGACGCGGCGAGCCATCAGCTCTGCGATCTGCTCGGCCGTCCCGATCCGCTGACCGAGGACGACCTCAGCCGCGCCGCGTGGCTGATCGAGGACGCGGGCGGCAGGAGGTGGGCCGAGGAGGAGGCCACGCGGCAGCTTGAGGCGGCGTGCAAATGCCTCGCCAGCACGCCGATCCCCGAGGACGTGCACGCAGAACTGACCGAGATAGCGCGGTTCATCGCGAACCGGGAGTCGTGAGGGGCGCGGAGATGACGTTGACCCAGCAGCCCGCGGCTGCGGGAGGGGGAGCAGGGACCGCGGGCTTGCGCGGCGCGGCGGCAGCGACGCTTGATCGCGCCCGCGATCACCTGCTCGGCCTGCAGGATGCCCAGGGCTGGTGGAAGGGCGAGCTGGAGACCAACGTCACCATGGACGCAGAAGACCTGCTGCTGCGCGAGTTTCTCGGCGTGCGGACCGAGCATGAAACGCTCGCCGCGGCGCGCTGGATCCGGTCGAAGCAGCGTGCCGATGGTACCTGGGCGAACTTCCACGGTGGCCCGCCTGAGCTGTCCACCACCGTTGAGGCATACGTCGCGCTACGGCTCGCAGGTGACCAACCGGCTGACGCCCACATGTCGAAAGCAGCGGCCTACATCCGCGATGGCGGTGGCGTGGCGGCGACCCGCGTATTCACCCGGATCTGGCTGGCGCTGTTTGGCCAGTGGCCGTGGCAGGACCTGCCGGTGATGCCACCCGAGCTGATCTACCTGCCCACGTGGTTCCCGCTCAACGTCTACGACTGGGCGTGCTGGGCAAGGCAGACGATCGTGCCGCTCACGATCGTGGGGTCGGTGCGGCCCGTGCACTCGTTGCCGTTCGCGCTGCCCGAGCTCCAGGCGACGGCATTGGCCCTGAACGGCTCACGCGGCCAGGCGCGCCCACGGCGGGTGGCGCAACGTTTCGCCTGGGCGGGTTTCTTCGGCGGGCTCGACCGGGTGCTGCATAGGTATGAGAACGGCCCGGTGCGTGCGAGGGGCCGGCCCAATCCCGCTTCGGCGGTGCGCCGTGCGGCGCTGCGCCGCTGCGCCGAATGGATTATCGCCAGGCAGGAGGCGGACGGCTGTTGGGGCGGCATCCAGCCGCCTTGGGTGTACTCGTTGATCGCTTTGCATCTGCTCGGCTATCGGCTCGACCATCCCGTGATCCGGCGCGCGCTGGCGGGCCTCGACCGCTTCATCGTCACGGAGCACACACCTGATGGGCCGGTCCGGCGCCTGGAGGCGTGCCAGTCCCCGGTCTGGGACACGGTGCTGTCGATGATCGCGCTCGCGGACGCCGGCGCACGCCCAGGCGATCCCGCGCTCGTGCGGGCGGCGCGGTGGGTGGTCGACGAGGAGGTACCAGGGCCAGGCGACTGGCAGGTGCGCCGCCCCCGGGTCGCGCCAGGTGGTTGGGCATTCGAGTTCGACAACGACGGCTATCCGGATATCGACGATTCGGCGGTCGCGGTGCTCGCGCTCCGCCGCGCGTTGCCGCCCGCGCCCGATGGCGCGACCGGGGAACTTGTGGTGTCCGCGGGGGCGGCACTGCGCCGGGGCGTGCGCTGGCTGGAGGGCATGCAGTCGCGCGACGGCGGCTGGGGCGCGTTCGACGCGGACAACACGCGGCAGCTATGCACGAAACTGCCCTTCTGCGATTTCGGTGCGGTGATCGATCCGCCGTCCGCGGACGTGACAGCCCACGTGGTGGAGGCGCTCAGCGCGGCGGGACTCGCCGAGGGCAGGGCGGTGCGCCGCGGCGTGGTCTGGCTGCTGCGCGCACAGGAGCCGGACGGATCGTGGTTCGGCCGCTGGGGCGCGAACTATGTGTACGGCACGGGCGCGGTGCTTCCCGCGCTCGTCGCGGCAGGGGTGAAGCCGGGGAAACCGGCCATCCGCCGCGCGGTCGCCTGGCTCGAATCACGCCAGAACCCCGATGGGGGATGGGGCGAGGATCTGCGCGCCTACGACAACCCAGGACTTGCGGGCCGGGGTGAGTCCACCGCCTCCCAGACCGCGTGGGCCCTGATCGGATTGCTCGCGGCCGATGGATCGCGATCACGGAACGCAACTGCTGTATCGCGCGCGGTAACAGTCGGCGTGCGCTGGCTGATCGATCACCAGACGAGCGAAGGCACCTGGGACGAGCCGCAGTTCACCGGGACAGGCTTTCCCGGCGACTTCTACATCAACTACCACCTGTACCGGCTGGTGTTCCCGGTCAGCGCGCTGGGCCGCTACCTGGCGGGCGCCACGTGAGCGCGGCTGAGCAAGGCTCGTCGCGCCGCGGCCTGCTCGTGTGCGCACCCCTGCGGATCGAAGCACACGCGGTCCGCCGCGGCCTGACCCGCCGGGCTGTCCCGGCCGAACGCACGGTCGAAGGTACCGCCGAACGCACGGCCGAAGGTGCCGCCGAACGCACGGCCGAAGGTACCGCCGAACGCACGGCCGAAGGTACCGCCGAACGCGGCGCCGTCAGCGTCGCCAGGACAGGTTTCGGCCCGCGGCGGTCCGCACGGCGTGCCGCGGAACTCGCGCGGCAGCCGTTCAGGACAATGGCGGTGACCGGTCTCGGCGGCGCGCTCGACCGTGATCTGCGGCCTGGCGAGATCGTGGTCGCCACCGAGGTCCGCGCGGACGGCGGCGACTGGCCGGTCGTCGAGTGCCCGTCGGCCCCGCTGCTGGCCGGTGAGCTTCGCCGGGCCGGGCTGGCCGCGCGGACGGGACCCGTGGTGACCACCGCGGGGCTGGTGCACGGGCCTGGCAGGCAGCGGCTCGCCGCGACCGGTGCGCTAGTCGCGGACATGGAATCCGCGCCACTTGCGGCCGCGGCTGGCGGTCGGCCGGTCGCCGTACTCCGCGCCGTCTCCGATGGACCGGGCAGGCCGCTGCTGCACCCCGCGACCGTGTCGGGCGGCGTGGCCGCCCTGCGCGCGCTGCACCGTGCCGGGCCGGTGCTGCGGCGCTGGGGCGACGCGGCGGCCGACCGTAAGGTCCTGCTCGCGGGGCCGCGCTCGTTCTGCGCGGGCGTGGAGCGGGCGATCGAGATCGTCGAGCGTGTCCTCGCGCGCCACGGCCCGCCCGTCTACGTGCGGCGGCAGATCGTGCACAACGCGCACGTGGTCGGCTCGCTCGCCGATCGCGGCGCGGTATTCGTCGAGGAACTCGACGAGGTGCCCGATGGCTGTGTCGTGGTGTTCTCCGCGCACGGGGTGGCACCAGCGGTGCGGGCTGAGGCCGCGCGGCGCGGCCTCGAGGTGGTGGACGCGACCTGCCCGCTTGTCGCCAAGGTGCACACAGAGGCGCGCCGGTTCGCCGACCAGGGCTACCAGGTGGTGCTGATAGGGCACGCGGGGCACGACGAGGTCGAGGGCACCCTGGGCGAGGCACCGGGCATGGTGACGCTCGCGGAGACCGCAGAGGATGTGGACCGGCTGCGGCCGGCTGACGGGTCGCGGGTCGCGTACCTGATGCAGACGACGCTGGCCGTGGAAGAGGCGCGATCCGTGCAGGAAGCGCTGCAGCGTCGGTTCCCTTCCGCCCGCGGGCCGGGCACTGACGACATCTGTTACGCCACCACCAACAGGCAGCAGGCAATCCAGGTGGTTGCAGCCGATGCTGACCTGGTGCTCGTGGTGGGGTCCGCGAACTCGTCCAATTCGGTCCGGCTGGTGGAGACGGCACGGCGGGCAGGCCCGCCCGCCTACTTGATCGAGGACGTCGCGCAGATCCAGCTTGGCTGGCTGGCACCAGCACGCGTGATCGGGCTGACCGCCGGGGCATCCGCGCCGCCCGCGCTGGTCAATGAGGTGATCGCGGCGCTTCGCGGGCTGGGACGCGTCGAGGTGGAAGAACGCGTGATCGCCACTGAATCTGTGAGTTTTTCGCTGCCGAAGGAGGTGCGGCCATCATGACGATGCCGCTGCGTCAGAGCATGAGAATCGCCAGTTATCTGCTCCGGCAGAAGATAAGCCGCAGGTCGAAGTTCCCCTTGATCGTCGAACTCGAGCCGCTGTTCGCATGCAACCTGAAGTGCGCGGGATGCGGCAAGATCCAGCATCCGGCGAGCCTGCTGAAGCAGCGGATGCCTGTCGACCAGGCGATCGCTGCGGTGCAGGAGTGCGGCGCGCCGATGGTGTCGATCGCTGGCGGTGAGCCGCTCATGCATCCGGAGATCGACGAGATCGTCCGGCGGCTGATCGCGCGCAAGGTATATGTGTTCCTCTGCACCAATGCGCTGCTCATCGGCAAGCACATCGACAAGTTCACGCCGTCGCGCTACTTCACCTGGGCCGTGCATATCGACGGCCTGGCGCAGCGGCACGACGCGTCCGTGTGCAAGGACGGCGTGTTCGATGATGCCGTGGCAGCGATCAAGGAATGCCAGCGCCGCGGGTTCCGCGTCACCACCAACACGACGTTCTTCAATACCGACAGCCCGCAGACCGTCATCGACGTGCTCAACTACCTCAACGACGACCTGAAGGTCGACGAAATGATGATCTCGCCTGCGTACGCGTACGAGAAGGCGCCCGATCAGGAGCACTTCCTCGGTGTGACGGAGACCAGGGAACTGTTCCGCAAGGCGTTCGGGGGTGGCAACAGGGAGCGCTGGCGGCTGAACCACTCGCCGCTGTTCCTCGACTTCCTTGAGGGCAAGACAGACTTCGGCTGCACGGCATGGGGGATCCCTTCCTATTCGCTTTTGGGCTGGCAGCGGCCGTGCTACCTGATGTCGGACGGCTACGCGAAGACCTACCGCGAGCTCATCGAGACCACCGAATGGGAATCCTACGGCCGCGGCAAGGACCCGCGCTGCGCCAACTGCATGGCGCACTGCGGCTATGAGCCGACGGCGGTGCTCGCCACGATGGGCTCGCTCAGGGAGTCGCTGCGGGCGATGCGCGGTACCTGACCGCGGTGCGCACCGTGCGGCGTGGGCCGTTCTTTAGATGTCGTTGCGTTCTTGCAGCGCGGCCTGGAGCGCATCGCGGACGAGGCGATCCTGCTCGTCGCCCGCGGCACGGCCGAAGATGGCCTCGGTGAGGATGCCCGGATCCTCGCTCGCCGGATCCGCCAGATGCCCGAGGAGCACGGTAATCAGCCGGAGGCGCAACTTCTCCGTGTCAGACAGCCGTAGGCTCATTCCGCTGCCCTGCCCATGCAGCTCGAGGACCTGGGCACGCACAAGTATGGTCTTCAGCTTGTTAAACTCCGCTTCAGATAGGACGAACCCGTATTCCGCGAGGTCTTGTTCGAGCTTTGCGCGCAAGCTATCGAAATTCGGCTCGATGCCTGTCCCTGACCGTTCGAAGACGCCAGAAATGAGCTCAGGGGCGATCCAGAGCAGCTGGCGTTCTGATGGGAGCCGCAGTCCCTTTCTGCGTAGCTGGCGCTCCACCAGGGCAACCGGCGAAGAGCTGGCGATGGCGTCGCGGAGCGCGGTCCCCTCGGTCGGCTGGCCGGTGCCGTCCAGGTCAGCCCGCACGGCCAGCTCGTGATCATAATCGCCGGACCGCTCGATGATGTAGGCGTTGAGCGCGCTGATCAGCTCGGTGAAAGAACCGAAGCCGAAGTGCCGCTCGTCGAACGTTGGGTCGAGCCGTTTGACCAGCGGCCTGACCGCCGCTTTCAGCGCCCAGGACTCACCACGGCCCGCCGCGAGCCTGCGCACCGCCTTCACGACCAGCTCCGCAGCGTCCTCAAGTGACCCGAGCTCTTGCGGGGCGGTAGGCGTTTCTGGAACCGCCGGTGTGATGCTGGCGACGGTCAGGTCTCCGTACTCGCGGAACTCGTCGCAGGCGAACTGGAAGCTCTTGGCGGTGATCCTCGTCCCGATCCCGATGAAGGTCCTGCCCTGCCTGCGGCAGCGCTGTGCCAGAGAGGTGAAGTCGCTGTCAGACGAGACGACGATCACGTGGCTGACGTGCGCCTGCTGCTGCAGGTCCTCGGCGACGTCGAGGGCCAGCCGGATATCCGCGCCGTTCTTTGACGCGGTCAGCGGGAAGAGCTGTACCAGGTCGACGGCGTGGGCCTGCAACTCGTCGCGGTAGCGGCCGAAGTACTGCCAGTTGCAGTAGGCGCGGTGCAGCACAATTCGCCCGAGCGTGGCCGCGTACTCGACGACCGGGTCGATATCCACCACTGGCTCCTGCGGCTTGAACCTGCCGCTGCGGTAGGTGCCATCGCCGCGCAGTTCATCGAGCACGCAGGCGTGCACATTCTCGAAATCCCAGTAGATCGCCACGCCGGCGTCCGGTTCGGTCATGTTGGGCCCTCATTAGGTACACGTCATAGGGGCGTGCTGCACAAAACGCGTCTCTTATCCTTGCGGTGGCCACACGCGCGCGGAGCTATCTGGCGAGATGCCCCTATGTCACCTTCTGCGGTGTTCAGCTGCTATGCAGAAATTGGCGTAACATGCGATTATCCGAATGACGACTGCTATTGCCTGGTATCGGCCACTTCCAGGTGAGCGGTGTCGTTGAAGCCACGGACGATCCACCGCTGCCCGGATACGACCAGGCGGGAGATCGATCCGTTGTCGGCGCCGATGAAGGCAAACGGGCGTGAGCCGCTGGCCAGGGCCATAGCCTGGCCGATGACGCCGCCGTGCGTGAACACCGCGAGCCGCTGATCCGGATGGGCCGCGGAAAGCTGCTCGACCGCCTGGCGGACTCGCTGCGCGAACGCCGCAGCGGGCTCGGCGCCAGGGATGACGTCCCACCGCTGCTCGGCCCGCATCCGCTCGGCCAGCGGGTGGCGCTCCGCGACCATCTTGCGGAACAGCCCGCCCTCCCAGCCGCCGAGATAGACCTCACGCAGGCCCGCCACCACCCGCGGTGTAAGCCCGAGCAGCCGGGCGAGCGGCGCGGCCGTTTGCGCGGTCCGGCGCAGGGTGGTCACGTAGATCGCGTCGATGTGCAGCGCGCCAAGCCGGGCGGCGATGCGTTCGGCCTGCTCGCGGCCCGCTGGTGCGAGCGCGGGATCGCTGTGCCCGGCCACCAGCGGGAAGGGCGCCGTCAGCCGAGCGGGTTGTGATTCGCCGTGCCTGATCAGGAGCAGGTCTGCCGCACCAGACGGCATCAGGAACTGCGCCTGCTTGTACTCGGTCGTTGCCTCGTCAGGGTCGCCAGGTGAGGTCACAATTTCAGCAGACTACTGCGACTCCAGTGGAGGGGACGATGTGGACATGAGCCACCAGGTGCGGGGCACGGTCGCCGAGTCGGTGCGCAGGCCGCCCGCGCCCGCGCTGCGGCCCTTTCTCGACTCCTATGTCGGCTACCGGCAGGCCGGCGTTCGCCGCGCACGGCATCGCGGGCTTCCCTCACCTCACCTGACCTTGATCATCATTTTGGACGAGCCGCTGATGTGGCCGCGCATCCGGATCCGAGACGGCCGCCGGGCGAGTACGCGACGCTCGTGCGGGGCCTGCATACCGTGGCTGCCTCAGACCGAAGGCAGGCAGTCGGGCATCCAGCTGGCGCGCACTCCTCTCGGCACGCGTGCCCTGCTCGGCATGCCCGCGGACGAGCTTGCGAACATCGATGTGAGCGGCGCGGACGTCCCCGGCGTCATCGCGGCGCAGTGGCAGGAGCGGCTTGGCGAAGGTGATCGGGTCGAGCACGCGCGGCTCTCCTGGCCGCTCGGCGGCGGGATTATGCCCGGCTCGGTGCGCGAGCCCGGCACGGACGCATCCGTGCCGGCGGCGCCAGGCACCTTCGGCGCCTACGTCGTTACCGACGATCGCGACACGCTGTTCGCCCGCGCCGCCGCCGCGGACGCGGAGGTTCAGCAGGGCCTGCACGAAACCGACTACGGATCGCGGGATTTCCGCGCGGGTCTCATCCGACCGGGTCTCCGCTCGCGACCCCGAAGGTAACCGCTGGTCCTTCGGTACCTACCGCGGCGAACCCAGAAAGGGCTGAATCCAACGGCACCAGCAGGCGCGCGCGTGCCGCGTCAGGCCGACGAATACCAGCCGGCTGGGGTGCGGCTAGGATGGATTCGGTGGCGATCTTACCCAGACAGTGCTTGCAACGATGGGTCGCGGACATGGATGTTCCGGGCCCGGAGCCGGCCGGCGAAGGTTTCGAGGCGGCGCTCGTGGAGGTGGAATGGCTCAGATCGCCCGAACGGCGGTCGTGGCTGTCGCGATCCTCGTACTGGTCGCGCTAGCCGGGTGCGGATCGTCGGGCAGTCCCGCCGCGTCGCCAGATCCTTCCGTCAACGCGGCGACGCAGTGGGCGGGTTCGGTGTGCTCATCGGCCGCGACCCTGCAGCAATCGCTGAAGCAGCTGACGAGCAAGATCACGATCAAGGTGAATGACTCACAGAGCAGCCTCACCCAGGCCAAGCAGCAGCTACAGCAAAGAGCCAGCGCGGTGGAGACCGCCGCAGGCACTGTCGCGTCGAGCGTGCAGAACCTTCCGCCGTCCTCCGATCAGCAGGTAAAGGCCGCCGGGCAGCAGCTGAACGCCTCGAGTGACCGGTCCAAGCAGGCTGTCCAGCAGATCAAGTCGGCGGCCACGCAACTGCAGACGGCCAGCACGCCGGCCGAGTTCACGAAGAACATTGTCGCCGTCGGCACCGCCGTCGCGGGCGCCGTGAGTGACGTCGGTGGCCTCCTCGGCAGTCTCAAGCAATACGGGTCGAGCGCGCACGCGTCGGTCAAGGACGCGTTCGGCAACGCGCACTCCTGTCAGGCCCTGTCGAACACGACCTGACACCCCGCCGGGTAGGCAGACTCCCCTGGGTGCAGAGCGCATGTAGGCCGCCTGCGGCGCACGCGGGGCCGCGACGCATGGGGGCCGCCACCGCCGCGGCGGCGATCGCGGGCCCGATGACCGATGTCGCTCGGATTAATGGTGATATGTCTGATGACATGGCACACCGGCAACGCACTGGTCGGCCGAGGGTCATCAGGCAGCCCGTCGATTCTGGCGTGGCCGAGCTTGCTCCCGATCCCGACCGGCCCCGGGCGTGGACGCTGCTGCTTGAGGGCACGCCGCAGTCGTATGTCGATCTTAACGACCCTGAGTACCTCGATTTCGAGTACGTCAGGCGGATCGGGCACCTGGTCGACCTGGCTGCCCCGGCTGGCGAGCCCGTGCGTGCGCTGCACTTGGGCGCGGGTGGCCTGACTCTCGCCCGGTACGTGGCCGCGACCCGGCCGCAGTCCACGCAGCTGGCTGTCGAGGTCGATGCCGCGCTGGTGGCACTGGTTCGCAGCGTCCTGCCGACCGGGCTGCGCGGGCGGTTGCGGATCCGAGTCGGTGACGCGAGGCAGGTCATGGAGCATCTGGCCGCGGGGTCGTTTGACGTGCTGATCGCCGACGTGTTCGAGGCAGGGCGGACGCCGGCGCACCTGACCTCGGTGGAGTTCGCCGCGGCTGCCGCGCGGGTACTGAGCCCGGACGGCCTGTTCCTGGTCAACGTGGCCGACGGCGGTCGACTTGGGCATGCCCGCGCGCAGTCGGCCACGCTGCTGTCGGTCTTTGCGGAGGTGTGCGTGGTGGCGGATCCCGCGGTGCTGCGGGGCAGGCGTTTCGGCAATCTGGTCATCGCCGCGAGCCGCGCGGGCCTGCCGATCGCCGGGCTCACCAGGCTCGCCGCCGCTGATCCCTTTCCCGGGCGGGTCGTTTACGGCGATGGCCTGGCGAACCTCATCGCCGGTACCCGGCCCGTCGTGGACGCGGATGTCCGGGGATCGCCGCAGGCACCTGCCGACGTTTTCACTACCACCACCGGCCGCTTCGGCGCTGGCCGCGCCGACCCCGCCAGTCCCGCCGACCCCGCCGGTCCTGCTGACCCCGCCGACCCCGGCAGTCCCGCCGACCCCGCCAGTCCCGACGACCCCGCCAGTCCCGATGACCCCGCCAGTCCCGCCGACCCCGGCAGTCCCGTCGGCGGCCCCGCCAGTCCCGGCGGCCCCGCCAGTCCCGCCGACCCCGGCAGTCCCGCCGACCCCGGCAGCCCCGCCGACCCCGGCAGCCCCGCCGACCCCGGCAGTCCCGTCGGCGGCCCCGCCAGTCCCGGCGGCCCCGGCAGTCCCGGCGGCGGCCCCGCCAGTCCCGGCGGCCCCGGCAGTCCCGGCGGCGGCCCCGCCAGTCCCGGCGGCCCCGCCAGTCCCGGCGGCCCCGCCAGTCCCGGCGGCCCCACCAGTCCCGCCGACCGCCTCGGCCAGGCGAGCCAATCCGGCCAAGGCGGCCGCGCCGACTGAAATCGCCCTTCTCACGGACCTACATCACTTGGATGGACCGTTTGGCAAGCCCCAGCCAGTAGCCGGTGATCGGGGTGGGCGGCCCGGCCGGATCGTCTGCGGCGCCGAGCGTGACGAAGAGCGGGGCGAAGTGCTCGCTTGTCGGATGCGCGTACCGTGCCGCGGGCGCGGTGCGAAAGCCGGCGAGCGTGTCGATGTCGCCGCGGTCAAGCGCCTCGGCCGCCCAATGGTCGAATTCCACCGACCACGCGGGAGGCGGGGCGTTGAACCGGTGGTCGCGCAGGTATGGCAGTCCATGAGTGATGAATCCGCTTCCGACGATGAGCACGCCCTCGTCGCGGAGTGGCCGCAGCCGTGCGCCGATGTTGAGCAGCCGGGTCGGGTCGAGACTTGACATGGAAATCTGCAGCACGGGCACATCCGCGGCCGGGTACATGACGGTGAGCGGCACGTAAGCGCCGTGATCGAGGCCACGGTCGGGCAGATCGTTGACCACTTCCGCGCCGGCGAGTAGCCCCCTGACCTTGGCCGCGAGCCCGGGCGCGCCAGGCGCAGGATACTTGGTCAGGTAGTAGCGTTCGGGGAAGCCGTAGAAGTCGTACACCAGCGGCGTGGCGTCGCGGGTCGCGCCGATCGTCAGCGGCGCGGCCTCCCAGTGCGCGGACACCACAAGGATGGCGCGGGGCCGCGGAAGTGCCTGCGCCCAGGCGGAAAGCTGGGTGACCCACAGCGGATCATCGACGAGCGGCGGCGCGCCGTGACCCATGTAGAGGGCTGGCATCCGGCCCGCTGCGAGGCCGGCGGCGGCGCGCTCGGCAACCAGGCGTGCAGCATCGGCCGGAACCGCCTCATGAACAGACGCATAGGGGCGTAGTTCCTCATCCATCGCCGCTCTCGTCTGCTGGGCTCGGTTGCTTGGTGGGCCGGTACTTGACCCCTGTTAGGGACCGTAACGTACGCGGCCGGCCCACGGCGCTGCGGGGCGGCCGGCATTCTGGGCCCGAGCCGCGTGCCGGGGCGGCCGTGATTCCAGGGCGAGGGGCGGGCCGACGCCGTCGTGACCAGTCGGACGCCCGGCGTGACGGTGCCGCCGCCAGGCCGCGGGTAAGGACAGGCGTTGAGCCTCGACCACAGAAAATGGTGAGACGATCACGATATGCCCGACATGACCGGTGCCACGGCCCGTGGTGCTGTCGGTGCCATCCGGGTGAAGCAGCCGGCCGGAAGATGGGTATTGCTCGCGACCGTGCTCGGCACGAGCATGGCGATGCTCGATGGCACGGTCGTCAACATCGCCCTGCCTTCGATTGGCAGGAGTCTCGGTGCCTCGCTCGCCGGCCTGCAGTGGACGGTCACCGCTTATACGCTGACGCTGGCCGGGTTGATCCTGCTCGGCGGGTCGCTCGGCGACCGTCTCGGCCGCCGCCGCGTATTTCTCACCGGCGTAATCTGGTTCGCGCTCGCGTCGGCCCTGTGCGGAATCGCGCCGAACATCGGCGTGCTGATCGGCGCGCGGGCTCTGCAGGGCATCGGCGGTGCGCTGCTTGCTCCCGGCTCACTCGCGATCATCCAGGCCACCTTTGATCCCAGCGACCGGCCGAAGGCGGTGGGGGCATGGTCGGGTCTCGGCGGCGTGGCGGGTGCGGTGGGCCCGTTTCTCGGTGGCTGGATCGTCCAGTCGATCGGCTGGCGGTGGATCTTCCTGATCAACCTGCCGGTCGCCGTCGCCGTCGTCGCCGTCACGACGCGGCACGTTCCGGAGACAAGCGATCCGTCCGCTAACGGCCGGTTTGACATCCTCGGCGCCGGTCTCGCGGCGCTCGCCCTGGGCGGGATCACCTACGCGCTCATCGAGGCGTCGGGGAACGGGAGGATCGGCGGCGGCGTCCTGGCCGCCGCGGCCGCAGGTCTCGTGGCGGCCGCCGCGTTCGTGCTTGTCGAGCGCAGGCGCAGCAGGTCGCCCGGGCGGGTCCCGCCAATGCTTCCGCTCGGCGTCTTCGCCTCGCGCCAGTTCACCGCGGTCAACGTGGTGACATTCGTGATCTATGGCGCGCTGAGCGCCATGCTGTTCCTGCTGGTGCTCGAGCTTCAACTGGTGTCGGGCTACTCACCGCTCCAGGCAGGGGTCGCCCTGCTGCCGTTCACCGTGCTGACGTTGTTGCTTTCCGCACGTGCCGGGGCGCTGGCGCAGCGAATCGGGCCGCGGTGGCTCATGACGGCGGGCGCGCTGATCTGCGCGGTCGGCATGCTGCTCATGACCAGGATCGGCGCGAACGCGTCGTACCTGGCCGACGTGCTTCCCGGGGTCTTCGTCTTCGGGCTGGGGCTGTCCATGGTGGTCGCTCCGCTGACGGCGACCGTGCTTGCTAGCGCCGAGGTCCGGCACGCGGGAGTCGCGAGCGGGGTGAACAACGCGGTGGCGCGGGCGGCGGGTCTGCTCGCGATCGCCGGACTGCCGCTCGCCGTTGGGCTTACCGGGCCGGATTACCACTCGGCCGCGCTGTTCGAGGGTGGGTTCCGCGCCGCGATGGTGGTCTGCGCGGCAATGCTCATGGTCGGCGCGCTGCTGTCCGCCACCATGATCGACAACGACGTCCTCAAACCCGCGCCCGCCGGGCCGCGGGCAGCTGAACCAGAATGCAAGACATGCTTGCCCCTCGGGGCGCCGCCGCTTGAGCCCGGCGTGTCCGCCGACACCCACTGACCAGCCAGGGCGATGAGATCTTAACCTAACGGATCATATGAAGCGCGGCGCTACCGGCGTCTAGGTGCTCGACCGCACGTCGGCCGGTTACTCATGTGGCCACGCCTACGATGATGAGCAGATCCGCACAATATTGGCCGACGAAAGGGGTGTCAAACGTGGTGGCCGAACTCGATGTCACGGGGGTCCGGATAGCTGTCGAGGTGACGGTCGCGGCCGAGCCTGGGCTGGTGTGGGATCTGCTCGCCGATGTCGGCCGGGTTGGCGAATGGAGCCCAGAATGCGACCGCGCAAGCTGGCTGGGCCTCGGCGGCGCCCCGCGTGCCGGTGCCAGATTTAGCGGGCACAACCGGCTCGGGGCATGGGAGTGGACGGTGACCTGCGTGGTCACCGAGGCAGAGCGGCCGCGCGTTTTCGCCTGGGTCGTGTTGTATGGCGAGGAGGGCGCGGGCCACGATCCGGGCGAGTGGACCGAGCGCGCCTCGTCGTTCTGGCGTTATGACCTTGACCCGGGGGCCGCCGGCGGCACCGTGGTCCGGGAGAGCTTTACCCATGGCCCGGGCGGCAGTGGCCTGCGGACGGCGGTGGCGCGGGCGCCGGACAAGGCGGACTTGATCGTCTCACGCAGACGGGAGCAACTTCGCTCAAACATGCTGGAAACGCTGGCCGGGATGAAGGCGGCCGCGGAATCTGGCTTGCATTGAGGCGCTGCCTGGAACGCTGGCGAGCCAGCCTTGGCGGTTCACGGCCCGGCTCGCGATGAGCCGTGCGCGTTCTGACACGCTTTCTTTCGCCGGTGGGTTGCCGGGCAGCGGCGCGCGTTCCGGCTCGCTTTCTTTCGCCGGTGGGTTCTCGGCCAGCCCTGGGCGTTCTGGGACGCTCTCTTCCGCCACCGCGCTGGCGGCCAGCGGCGCGCGTTCCGACAGCTTTTCTTTCGCCGGCCGATCCACACAGAGCGGTGCGCGTTCTGACACCTCTTCCGCCGCTGGGCGAACCGCGGGCAGCGGTGCGCGCGGGCGGGGGAGCGTGGCGGGGATAGCCGTACGCGATGGCGTACGTACGGTGGCTGGCGATGGCGCCGGCCCGGCCGTCGCTCCCGCGCCCGCGCGCCCGCAGGATCCTGGGGCCGGATGCGGGCGTGCACGTGCCGGCTGGCCAGTGCCCGTGTCTGCCGACCCTCCGGCAGGCCTGCGGCTGCTGCTCACGCTGTGGAGAAAGGGGTTGCGCACCGGCGGCAGGTAGAGCCAGGCGCGGGCGCGAGTCTCCTTGCACCGGATGTTGATGGGCGCGTACATGTCGGGGTCGATGAGCCCGGGCCCCTGGCTGATGACGTCTTTGTACAGGGCTGCCGATGCGACGAGCGCGAAATCGGCGTCTGACTTCGTGAACGCGCGCTTGAACGCGGCTGCCTCCAGCATCCGGAACAGATGGGTCACGGCGTAGCCGGAGACCCCGTTCTGGTCGAATTGGACCTGGCCGGCGTGCACCGCCATCCGCAGCCGGATCGTGGCGAGGTCGCTGCACAGCTTGTTGTGCCGGCGCAGGCCCGCCCGCAGGTGATCCACGAGGGGATCGATGAGCGCTGCTTCTGGCGTGCCGGGAGGCGCGACGATGAGCACACCGTCACCACGATCCTCTCGGTGGCACGCCGACCACTGCACGCACGACCCGTCGAAGGCGCCCGCCAGCAGGCGGTACATGGCGGCGCGGAGGAACAGCTGGACATCTTCACCGCGCTCCGGGCGGTTGAACGCCTTGATGTCGATCGCGAGCATCGGGCAGTAGCGGGTTACGGCTTCGTAGCCGGTGGCCGCTGCGGCAGGCTTGACGAACGGCAGTATTACGCCGGCCCCGGAGCCGTTACCCTTCGCGGCAGCCCAGGCGTGCCGGTGACCGGCGTCGGCCTCATCAGCAGGCGACCCGAAGCTTCGTAGATCTGCCACTAACCTCAACCTCCCGCCCGTATGGTTGGGCTGAAGCCATCTGAGCCACATACCCGGATCAGGCGCCACGCTGGGTCTGCCTGCGTTATCCTTACCTGTGGGCCTGGCCCAAACATCCCAACAACTGGCATGATGGGTATGTAACCGTGCTTACCAGCTCGTAAACCTCAAAGGTTGGGACAACCCAACTCAGCCAACTGAGGTATGCCGCACCTGTTACTGGGTAGATCTATCCCAGCAGTGCTGTTGGTATCTCTCGTTGCCTCTGGCTGAGGAGGAGCTGTGGCCGACCCGCTCTACCGGCGGTGCGGAGAACTCGCGACACAAGATCGAGTCCGGCGAGCTTGAGGAGTTCATAACACGCTGGTCAATTGCCAGTTGAAGCCATTGAGATCTCTTAGCAACTGCGGACACGGCGAGGAGGGCAAGCGATGGCGGAGCCGCTCTACCGGCAGATCGCGGATGATCTGCACAAGAAGATCGAGTCCGGCCAGCTTCGGCCGGGTTCGCAACTTCCCACCGAACTTGAGCTACGCGAACAATACGGCAACGCGTCCCGTAACACGATCAGGGACGCCGTCAAGTGGCTCACCACCCGCGGACTCGTGATCACCCAGGCCGGGCGCGGCACGTTCGTCGTCGAGAAGATCACACCATTCATCGTGCCGTTGAACCCAAGTGAAGCCGGGGTCGGCACCGATTCTGGTAAGGCGTACAAGGCCGTCGTGATTCAGCAGGGCGGCGAACCAAGTCTCGGCCCGCCTCGGGTCGAGGTTCAGCAAGCCCGGAAAGAAGTCGCTAGAGAACTGCAGATCGGAATGGGTGACTCGGTCGTCAGCAGACATCAGGAACGTTTCATCCAGGGCCGCCCATCCTCGCTCCAGACATCCTTCTATCCGATGCAGTTCGTCCTGGCCGGCGCGGCGGACCTGCTGCAGGCTGCCGACATCGAAACCGGTGCCACTGCGTACGTCGAGGAGAAGTTGGATATCCGGCAGGCCGGTTACCGTGACCGGCTAACGGTCCGGCCGCCGAATGCGGGCGAAGTGGGATTCTTTAAAGTCCCTGACGACGGCTCAGTGCTGATGGTAGTTGTACATCGCACGGCATATTCTGAGGGGCGCAAGCCGATCCGGTACACGGCCACCGTATACCCCGCCGACCGGAATCATTTCGTTATCGACTTCGGTGAGGTGCCGCCACTCGAGAATCTCATCAATGATATCATCGGGGATGTCTGATGTAACGGAATTCTATGGGTATCCGATAAAAGGCTTTCCGCGGTCGGCGCTCCATCTCGGCAGGAGCTGTGGTCGAGGGAAATGGGCTCGCTGGTAGTCGGGCGAGGACGAAAGATGACTGAGCAGTAACCGGGGCAAGCCCGGGTGCTCCGTCAATATAAAACGGTTAGGGAGGTGGAAATATGGCCAAGCGCCACAGTCGTCCGTCAGCACTTTACCGGTACGAGCACTACGACCCCCGCTGACTGGTTGCGACACATATTGTGAGTCTCCCGCGGCAACTCGGTTGGCGTGGAGCGGACGGGGACTGGACTGCGGGACGCTCTGGCAGTTGTCGGCGTGCCGCGCTGGGTGACCCAGGAGGCCCGCTCTGCCATGGGCCGTTTCCGGGGAAGATCTTGAGTACGCGCGACGGCCGTCACCTTGCAGGGTGGCGGCCGTCCTTCATTGACCGGCGGTTAGGTCGGTTCAGTGCCTGGCGGCCGCATAAGCACCTTCCTGCTGGCACGATCACGTGGCTCCCTAGGGAATTAGCCGTCACAAATGAAACATCGGGCACCCCCACCAGTCAAAGCAAATTAGTCACATTAGCCGCAGCGGCGCAATTGGGCGAAACTGGTTTACCATGGAGCCGTCGCCGGGAGGTTAGGATGATCAATCCGCTGCGGAAGATGATCGTGTGCTGCCAGTTCATTCAGGCCCTTGAGTGCGATCTGGAACGCGTTTTCTGCATCGACGCGGACGGCCACCTATGTTCTCAGCCGAGTACTGAGAACTGCCTGGCAAGGCCCTTAAGCCGGGTTGCGGTCCGTCCGCGACGGTGAGAAGTTCGGACGCACGAGGAGCTCACAGAATGACGTTTCGCCTCGGCCTCGCGAAGGATTACGATTGCAATGTGATAATCGGGTTGGTGGAGGAAGCCGCCGCCTGGCTGAGGAACAAGGATACCGATCAGTGGTCTAAGCCGTGGCCCTCCCGCGCAGCACGCGATGCCCGGATCCTCGCCGACATCCGGGCCGGCCGGACGTGGATCGTGCGGGATGGTGACAGTCCTGCCGCGACGATCACGTCAAAGGAGGCGGCCGACCAAGCGCTCGCGGGCGCGTGGGTTGGTGACGAACCGGCAGCTTACGTGCGGCGACTGGTCGTCGCTCGGCCGTACGGCGGGTGCGGCCTGGGTTCGGGCCTCCTGAACTGGGCTGGTCAATACGCGGCGCGAGGGTATGGGGCGCGGTGGATCCGGATCGATGTTTGGAAGACCAACAAAGCACTTCATAAATACTACGCGGACCAGGGTTTCGAGTTCGTATCCTACTGCCGCGATCCCGAGTATCCATCCGGCGCTCTCTTCCAAAAGGCCACGAGCCAGATCCTTGCCGCTAGGTCCGTTCTCGGCGATAAAAGTGCGTCGGTATGTTCGGCCATTACGGGGTCTTCGAAGTTAACCGGGGTTGGGTTGCTGACTGATTACCGGGCGTCTTCTCCTGGTGGTTGCGTTGAGTGGTCGCCGCCGGGTGCCGCGGGTGCAGGCCATCTTGACGCGCCTGCGCTGGTTCGCTGGGTTGCGGAACCCGTATGCCAGGCGGGCCTCGAGCTTGGCGAGGCGGTTCAGGCTTTCTGAGGTGGCGAAGTCGGCGGTGAGGGGTCTCAAGGACGAGCTGGTCCAGGCGGCCGGCAAGTTCAACCAGGACCGCAGCGTGCTGCCGATCCCGGATCGGACCTTCGCCGGTGTGATGGGCCGCACGATCAAAGAGTCGGTCCCGGACTGGTCCGTGATCCCCGGCCCGAAGGCACCTGAGCGAGCGCCCAACGTGCTGCTGCTGATCGACGACGTCGGCTTCACGCCTTGGCCACGTGATGCGGCGCGTGCGCGCACCCGGTGGAGTAGTACATGAGACCTTCGACGACGCCTCGGCTCCCGAGCGGCACACCGTGCAGTATTTCGAGATGTTCTGCAGCCGGGCCATCTACAAGGACGGCTGCTGGGCGGCCTCCCGGCCGGAGCGGCTCCCGTGGGACCTGTCCCCGCACACGCTCACGGAGTTCGGTGTCGACACCGACTGGGACCCCGACCGCGACGCAGAACGTGCTATCGGGCATGATCCCGCGGATCTACGGCCGCTCGTATGCCATCGAGGGCGACCTCGTGGTGCCCGACGGCAGGGCCGAGGGCGTGATCGTGGCCATGGCCGACTTCATCGGCGGATTCGCGCTCTCCGAGCAGGTTGTCGAACGACCGGTTCTCGAACATCACCGCGACGACATGGCCGAGCGCGCTCTCGCTGCCCTCCGCATTCATGGCAAGGCCTCCTCCTCAGGGCCAATGCGTCCTGCTCCGCACCGGCCACGCCTTGGCACCCTCTCTCCACGCGGGTCGAGGAGCAGGGTGCCTCAACCTAGTGGCAGCACTCCGCCCAAGGTCTCGGCGCGCTGGCAATGCCTCAACATCTCTGGCACGGGACACCAAGATCGCGCGAGCCGCGGGCTCCTCCATCTCGACACCACGCCGCAATAGGCCTAGACACGCGAACCAGGCAGGCTCCGTCGCTGCGGGCACGGCCAGTAACGCGGTGACCTCACCCAAAGGCACTGACAGATAACAACTTCCCGGTTAACTTCGAAGAGCCCCATTGCGGTGCAGTCTTCGACATCTCCTGAGCGGAATGGAAAGCACCTGCTGTGGCGGGAATCGCTCCCCTTAACAGATAGCTCAACATGTCTTGTCCGCGAAGCGTGCCGCAACGTCCCGTGCAAATGCTCATCCGGCGTCGCGACCGTAGTTTGAGTTGGCCTGCATACCCCGTGGACGCCGAGGATGTCGCGGGCTTGGCCCAGCAGGACGGCCGGGCTGGTCGTTCCAGTCACCGAAAAACGTGCGGTGATCGCCGCACTTTGCTGTCGCATCGATCACCACGGCGTTCCGGCCTGCGATTCCGGCTGCCAAGGCGCCGGTACACACACCACTGGACATGCCCTAACGACCTGAGATGCGTCAAATGAGACAGTGACCGTGGCTCAGGTGCGGCGGCGCGTTCGGCCGGCTCAGGTTCTCCTGAATGTGTGGGAGTCCAGAGCAGAGGAGGCGATCATGACGATCGGAACCGCGGTACGGCCGATGCGCGTCAGCGAGACGGGCGGGCCGATGATTGAGCGCCAGCCTTCCGACGACGAGACGCTTCGCGAGCTGGCCGAACTGCTGCGCGACGCGCGTCCGGGCATGCTCGTGTGCGGCGTCACTGTCGCCGCCCTGACCGTTGGTGTCGCGGTCGAAGAAGCGGCGCTGCCGGTCAAACTGCACCCGGGCGTGGGGACCGTGCTCTGCCTTGGGCTGCTGGCGGTGCTGGCCCTGAGCCTGGTCAGGACCGCGGTCCTGATGATCTCAGCTGGCCGGCCGCTGATGGATGAACTGGGCGAACTGCGCAGGCAGACGGGCGCACCGGTAGATCCGACCGTTCCGTGGACCCCGGTCAGGACGCTGCACGTCGTGTCAAAGACGACCGCTTCGGACCGCGCGCGGGCCGTTCTCGCGGCGGCGTACTTCCGCAACACGCGAATTCAACTCGCGCTGACCTGGGCTACTGTGGCCATCATCTGCTTTTGCGCCTGGACGTTGATGCTGCTTGTCCTCGCTGGCCGGATTTGATCCACCCACGAAGGTGATCGCCGGGGGTCCTGGCTTACCGGAGCGCATCGCGGGGGCGCATTCCGGGGTTGCCCGGCCCGCCGGCGGGGCACATCGTGGAAATCAGCACCGGCCAACTCGAGCCGGTGCGGCCGAGGCGACACGGCGGCGGGATGCAGGGACAACCGCTGCCCTCTGCGCCCCCCACGGGGTTCTGGGCAGCACTGACTGACTGCGAACGGGCAGCACTCTGGGCGCGGGGCCGGGAATCTGTGTTCGGGCGCGGCACGCCCCTGTGCATGGAAGGTGACCCGTCCACTCACCTGTTGGTCCTCCTGACCGGGTGGGCGAAAGTCATCTCCTTGACCGTCGAGGGCCACGAAATGGTCCTCGCCTTGCGCGGCCCTGGGGACGTCATCGGTGAGCTGGCAGGCGACCTGGCCGGCTACCGTACCGCGACGGTGCGCGCGCTGATGACCATCGAGGCGCTCCTGATTGGCGCCGACCGGTTCAACGCCTTCCTCGACGCCCATCCGGGCGCGGTGCGCGCGTACCGCAGGGTCATGGCGGCGCGCCAGCACGAACTGGGCCAAAACCTGCGCACCCGAATGGAGAGCAGTGGCGCCCAGCGGCTCGCCCGGCTACTGCTTGATCTCGCGGCTCGCTGTGGCCGCCCGACGGAGCGGGGCGTGGCTCTGGCGGTCCCGCTTTCGCAGGCCGATCTTGCCAGCTGGGTGGGTGTGTCACGGGCCACGGTTACCCGAGCGCTGCATGACTGGCGGTGCCGTGGGCTGGTCAGCACGCAGCCAGGCGTTATTACGATCATGGACACGGATGTGCTGCAGCGGATCGGCGGTGGCCGGCCCAGCGGCCTGTGAGCAGCGGCACGACCACCCAATGTGCGGACCGGTCGACGCCGACGGCGTGGGTACCTTTGGGTTCGTGCTGAGCCGTGTGGCCGCGGACCTGGCCCGTGGCCAGGCGAAAGCCAAGTCCTGATGGGAGCGGATCATGATCGCTGATCAACCCGGCCAGCCGCCCAGCCCGCGCCAGGCCGAGCGGGCGGACGTTGTGGTTCTCGGTTTGGGCCCGGGCGGTGAGGACGTGGCTGGCCGGCTTGCCGAGGCTGGGCTGTCAGTCGTCGGCATCGAGGCCAGGCTGCTCGGCGGCGAGTGCCCGTACTGGGGCTGCGTGCCGAGCAAAATGATGATCAGAGCCGCTGATCTGCTCGCCGAGGGCGGGCGGGTTCCCGGCATGTCCGGCACCGCCACGGTGCATCCCGACTGGCGGCCTGTCGCGCGCAGGATCCGGGACGAGGCCACGGACAACTGGGACGACAAGGTGGCGGTGGACCGGTTCACCGGCAAGGGCGGCAGGTTCATCCGCGGCCGCGGCCGCCTGACCGCGCCTGACGAGGTCACCGTGGAGACGGCGGAACAGCGACGGGTAATCCGCGCCCGCCGCGCGATCGTGATCAACACTGGCACGCAACCATCGATACCGCCGATCGACGGCCTCGCTGGAACGCCCTTCTGGACCAACCGCGAGGCCATCGAGACCGAGGATGTCCCGGGGTCGCTGGTTGTCCTCGGCGGCGGGGCGATCGGCGCCGAGCTAGCACAGATGTTCGCGAGATTCGGCGCGCGAGTAACGGTGGTGGAGGCGTCCGACCGGCTGCTGCCCATGGACGAACCCGAGGCGGGGACAATGCTCGCCGATGTCTTCGGCCGCGACGGCATCGCGGTCATGGTGGGGGCCGCGGCGGCGGGTGTCGGGCACGACGGGCGGCGCTTCACCCTTACGCTCTCGGGCGGCGAGCAGCTGTCCGCCGACCGGCTGCTGGTCGCCACCGGCCGCGAGACCGGCCTCGCGGCGCTCGGCGTCGACGCGATCGGGCTGGATCCGGCCGCGCGCGTCATCGAGGTGGACGAGCGGATGCGGATCGTCCGGCCCGACGGGTACGGCTCCCACGACGAAAGCGGGCCGGGTTGGTGGGCCATCGGCGATGTCACGGGCAAGGGCGCGTTCACTCACGTTTCGATGTACCAGGCGGACATCGCCGTCCGCGACATTCTCGGCCTCGGCGGCCCGGCCGCGGACTACCACGCCCTGCCCAAAGTCACCTTCACCGACCCCGAGATCGGCGTCGTTGGCAGCACGCAGGCGCAGGCAGCCGCGCAGGGGATCGCCGTACGCACCGGGTTCACGCTCGTGCCGTCGACCACGCGCGGCTGGATCCACAAGGCAGGCAACGACGGCTTCATCAAGCTGGTCGAGGACAGCGACCGCGGCGTGCTGGTAGGCGCGACCTCCGCGGGGCCATGGGGAGGCGAGGTGCTCGGGGCTCTCGCCGTAGCCGTGCACGCCCGGATTGATACCGAACGGCTCGCGCAGATGATCTTCGCTTACCCGACGTTTCACCGCGGCATCGAGGCCGCCTTGCGGGACCTGCGGAAGAACGGATAATCACCCCGCCAGCCCGGAGGCGAACCAGGAACCCCCCCCGCTGACAAGGGGGGCGTCGGCACCCGCCAGCAACCGGACCCGGGCCAAACCATCGGCGGGACGGATGTCTCCCACTGCGGCAGAGGTTCGGCAAGGACCCCGCACAGGCCGTGCGTTCCCTCTCCGTCTACGCCGGGACGCCGTGGCGGCCACGCCCGAAGGCCGACACGGTGCCCGATGCCCTGTTTGTCTGGCGGGTGCCAGTAGTGAGGATGCACCGCATGCTGGCCGGCGAGCAGGGACCTCGGGCTCTTTGCGCCGGGACTTTCGTCACCTTACGTCGTTACGCTCGCCGCATGCGTGTCAGTACCATGCGTTACCAGGCGGGGGCAGGGCGTCCCGGACCCGGATGGCCCGGGACCCCCAGTGCGTCCCGCACTTGTCCGATCGGCGCGCCATGCGGCAGCCGTTAGGGATCGTAAATCTCGCAGTTCAGACCTCGATGACCGAGCCTGACTCGTCGATCCGATCGGCCGCGGGGTCGTCGAACCACAGGTCGCCGGTGGCCAGATAGCGGAACCTGTGGCATCCCGACGGCAGCTCGGCGGTCACGCTGCGGGTGCCATTGCCGCGGCGCGCGAGCTGGTGCCGTCCCGGCTGCCAGTCGTTGAAGTCGCCGACCACGCTGACGGCGCCGGCCGGCTGGTCGGTCGGCAAACTGAAAGTGATCCGGATCTTTCCGTTGCGCATGCGCGTGCGCTTGAGCATCCCGTACCTCCCGATGACTGCGGTGAATTCAGCGCGTGGGCTTGGGCGGCACCATACCGCTGCTCCTGGGACGTGGACCCGAGAAACGCCGGCCCCCAGTGCTTCAGATACCCAGCCATGTGACGATTGATGCGCAGCAGGAATGGTGTGGCAGACGGGGGATCAACGACCCGTTCTTGCGGACGAAAATGATTCTCATTGTCCATTGATGATCACGATCCTGGCGGTACCGGGCTCTTGATCTTCGCGTCGGCAGCGTGCCCGAATGGTTCACTGTGCCCGGGTCCATTGGGGCAGCTGTGACGGGTGCGCCTTGACCCAGGTCCGGTTCCCATCAGGGCTAATGCGCTGTCATGCTTGAGGCGTGCCGGACGATCTGCCGCCGCCGGCCACCCGGCGGGACCGCCTGTGGAAGACGGCCGAGTCGCGTGGCGTTCCCTTGCGTGCCATCCTCACCACGGTCGCCGTGGTGGTCGCGGTCTACCTGCTTGGCAAGCTGATTTATCGGCTCAGGGACGTTCTGCTCCTGGTAGTGGTCGCGGGGTTCATCGCCCTGCTGCTCAATCCTCTTGTGGTCGCCTTGCAGCGGTGGAAGGTGCCGCGCCGGGGCTTCGCCGTCGCCATCGTCACGTTCTGGGGCCTGCTTGTCTTCGCCGGGCTGGCGGTGGCCTTCGGCTACCCGCTTGTCAACGGCATCACCCACCTAGCCGACCGGCTGCCGTCCTACGTGAGCCAGGCGCAGCAGGGCAAGAGCTGGGTCGGTCACCTCGCCACCCGCTACCACCTCCAGACGTGGGTGCAGCGAAACGCCTCGAAGCTGGCGGCCTTCGGCGCGGACCTCGGCAAGCCGGCGCTCGCGCTGGGCAAGGGCGCGTTCTCGCTGGTGATCTCGCTCTTGACCATCTTCTTCCTGGTGCTGCTCCTGCTCATCGAGGGCCCGAAGCTACGGTCCGGGGTGCTCGGCCTCATGTCGGCGCAGCGGGGGGAGCGCTATGCGCGGATCGCGGCGCGGGTCAACCGGTCGGTTACCGGCTACATGCTGGGGAACTTCCTCACCTCGGTGATCGCGGGGGTCGTCGTGCTCGTCACCCTGCTCATTCTCGGGGTGCCGTTCGCCTTTCTCTGGGCGCTGTGGGTCGCGCTCGTCGATTTCCTTCCCATGATCGGCGGGGCGCTGGCCGGGATACCAACCGTGCTGTTCGCCGTGGGTCACTCGCTCACCGCTGGCATCGTCACCCTGATCGTCTTTCTCGTCTACACCCAGGTCGAGAACCACATACTCAACCCGGTGGTCATGAGCAGGACGGTGAAGATCAACCCGTTGCTCGTGCTTGTCTCCATCCTGATCGGGGCCTCGCTGGGCAGCTGGATCGGCGGTTTCTTCGGGGGCTTCGTCGCGGCGTTGCTCGCGATTCCCACCGCGGGCGCGTTCCAGGTCATCGTCGGTGAGATCTGGCGGGCAACCGCGCCTGACGCACCGCCAGGCGCCGCCGTGGGCGCCGAGCCGGAGCCCGCTACGCGGGACTGACGATCCGCGCGCGGCCAGCTTTCATCAAGCCGGCTGACGTCAAGCCAGCCTGATCGGCAATGCGGGTCATCCTCGCTTGTGGCCGCACATGAACCAATGCGAAGGTCGGGTACAAGGTCCCTTGAATCAGGAACTAACGCCCCCTGTGCGAGGTCTGGGCTGGCAGGACGCTCGCTGTGGGATCCGGACATGTGACCCCGGTCCGGATCCCGCCATCAGGACCCAGGCCGCTGGGCGCGCGTGACGCGGGCACCGAGATCGCACCTACGCCCTGGTGGCAGCACGGCCGGTGGCCCGGTTGCGAATCGCGCCCACCCCTGCCGGAGCGTTCGCCATAATCGAAATCAGCGGACGCGGCGTGTGCCTGGAGTAGCCGTGCCTGTTGGGTATCGATTGGGGGTAGAGCCAGCGGTCCGGGGGGCGGTGGACCGTTGACCCCATCCGGTCAGGGCAAAAGTCATCTTCCCGTAAGTCGGGCCGGTTGCGAAGCTCATGCCAATGCCGTCCGCGCCCGCGCGGACGGCAGGACTGGCCGTCCTGCCTCGGCTGGGGCGGGCGGGACGGCTGGTCATCGGGGCGGCCTGGTCCGGTGTGCAGCCCGGCCGCGACCGGTATCCGGCTTTCTGAGCTGCGCACGTGTCGGCTACGGTGGCGGGGTGAGCGCGCTGCCCGCTGCCGCTGCCGCGGCCGCGCTGGCACTGGCCGCGGGGGAAAAGGCGAACCAGTCCATGCGTGATGGCTCGACCGGTACCGGGGACATCAGGCTGGCCGGTACCTTCGACATGCGTGTCCCCGTGTCACACGGGGTGTCATACCCCGGCGAGTGGGAACGGCCGGAACAGCCCGAAGGCTCCGCCCGCCAGGCCGAGACCGCTCGATGAAACCCCTGGATCGCCGGCTGCTGCGTTATGCGCGACAGACCGCGGTCCATATTGGCGTGCTGATCGCGCTCGGCACCGCAGCGGCCGTCCTCATCATTACCCAAGCGTGGTTGCTGGCCGGGGCGATCAGCGGCGCGTTCCTGCACGGCACGCCGCTCAGCGCGCTGACGGGCACCATTACCGCGCTTGTCATCGTATTCGTGGCACGTGCGCTCGTCGCCTGGGCCACGGAGGCGTCCTCCTACCGGGCGTCGGCCGCAGTGAAATCGGCGCTGCGCCGCCGCCTGCTCGCCCATGCGGTCGCGCTCGGACCGCGCTGGCTCGCGGCAAACCGCAGCGGGGAGCTTGTCACGCTCACCACCCAGGGGATCGATTCGCTGGATGGTTATTTCGCCGCCTACTTGCCGCAGCTCGTGCTCGCGGTGGTGATCCCGCTTGTGGTCGTGGCGCAGATCGGCTCGGCCGACCTGCTCGCCGGCGTGACGATCGCGCTCACTCTCCCGCTGATCCCGCTATTCGGCGCGCTGGTCGGCCGGACCACCGCACACCACACCCGGCGCCGCTGGCGAGCGCTCGCGCTGTTGTCGCATCACTTCCTCGACGTGGTTGCCGGGCTGCCCACACTGAAGGTGTTCGGGCGCGCGAAGGCGCAGGCCGAGGCCATCAAGCAGGTCACGGGTGACTACCGGCAGGCGACGATGGCCACCCTGCGGCTTGCGTTCCTGTCGTCCTTGGTGCTCGAGATCACCGCCACCTTGTCGGTGGCGTTGGTCGCCGTCGGCATCGGGTTGGGCCTCGTCTATGGCCACCTGGATCTGCGTACCGGTTTGCTCGTCTTGATCCTGGCGCCGGAGGCCTATCTGCCTCTTCGCCAGGCCGCCGCGCAGTTCCACGCGAGCGCGGACGGCGTTACGGCGGTCGCTGAGGTCTTCGCTGTGCTCGAGACGTCGGCGTCAGCAGACGGTGCCGCGAGCGCTGACGGCACTGTCGTCGGTGGCCCAGTCGTCGGTGGCCCTGTCGTCGGTGGCCCTGTCGTCGGTGGCCCTACCGACGCTGGCGCCGACGCCGATCTGGCCGCAAGACCGGTGCTACCGCTGACTGCGCCTGACCCACTGGCCATCACGGTCGAGGACGTCAGCGTGCGCCACGGTGGCCGCCCGGATCCGGCGCCGCGGCGGGTCCGGATGACCCTCAGCCGCGGCGAGCTGGTGGTAGTGGCGGGACCGAGCGGTTGCGGCAAGTCGACGCTGCTGGCCGTGCTGCTCGGCTTCGTCCCGCCATCGGCGGGACGCGTCCATATCCACGGGCCCGATGGCGATGCGGATCTCGGCCGGATCGACCTGGACGGCTGGCGTTCGGCAGTCGCGTGGCTGCCCCAAGATCCCGTTCTCTTCACCGGAACTGTGGCCAGCAACATCAGGCTCGGCTGGCCAGCCGCCCCGCGGGCGGCGGTCGCTGCGGCTGCCCACGCCGCCGCGCTGCACGATGTGGCGCTCGAGACGCCCGTGGGGGAGCGCGGCGCGGGCCTGTCGAGTGGGCAACGCCGCAGAGTCGCGCTCGCGCGCGCCCTGCTGCCCGGTCCAGCCGGTGGCAGGCCTGTGCTGCTCCTCGACGAGCCCACCGCAGGACTCGACGCTGCCGCCGAGGCACTCGTCTACGAGACGTTGCGCAGGCTCGCGGCGGCGGGCCGGGCCGTTCTGGTGGTGACGCACAAGCACGCGGCGTTCGCCGTTGCTGACCGTGTCATAGAACTCGCGCGCGACACCAGTTCACAGATGAGCAGTCAAGCCCCAGCCGAACCGGGTCCGGCCGTGTCGGGTCCGGCCGTGTCGGGTCCGGTCATGGTAGATCCCGCCAGTTCACCCGATGCCAGCCCGGCCGGCCCGCTCCCGGTCGGCCCGCTCCCGGTCGGCCCGCTCCCGGTCGGCCCGCTCCCGGTCGGCCCGCTCCCTGCCGGCCCGCTCCCTGCCGGCCCGCTCCCTGCCGGCCCGCTCCCTGCCGGCCCGCTCCCTGCCGGCCCGCTCCCGGTCGGCCCGCTCCCTGTCGGCCCGCTCCCTGTCCGCCCCGTTCCGGCAGGCCAGTTCCCGGCCGGCCCGGTCACTGCTGCTGTGGTCCGGGCAGGCTCACGGCTGCCCCGCCTGGGCGGGCACCTGAGGTGGCGGCTCGCGCTCGCCGCTTTCGCTGGGACCTGCGCAGCAGCCTGCGCCATCGCGCTCACCGGCACCGCCGCGTGGCTGATCTCCCGTGCCGCGCAGCACCCGCCCGTGCTCTCGCTTTTCGTGGCGATTACCGCGGTGCGGGCGTTCGGGATCGGGCGGGGCGTTTTCCGCTATGCCGAGCGGCTGGCCGGACATGACGCCGCGCTGCGCATTCTGGCCAGCCTGCGGGTGGCCGCGTATCGCCGCCTCGAGCGGCTCGCCCCCGCAGGACTAACCGTGTTCCGCTCCGGGGATCTGGTCAGCCGCCTCGTCACTGATATCGATGGCCTCGCGGACCGCTGGCTTCGTGTCCTGCTGCCATATCTGGTCGCGGCTGCGGCAGGAACTGCCACGGTCGTGGCCGTGGCGCTGCTCCTGCCAGGTGCCGCCGTCGTCCTCGCCATCAGCCTGCTCGCCGCGGCGCTGCTCGCGCCGTCGATCGCCGTTCTGGTCGCTCGCAGAGCCGAGCGCCAGGTGGCGCCGCGGCGCGGCGAGCTCGCCGCCGCGTCACTGGACCTGCTCCGCGGGGCTGGCGAGCTCGTCGTGTTCGGGGCGCAGGATGCGGCCCTCCGGCAGGTATCCGCAACGGACCTGGCTGTGTCACGCAGCGAGAGCCGCTGCGGGCTCGGCAGGGGAACTGGGGCAGCTGTCGCGGCGCTCGCCGCCGGGGCCGGCGTGACGGGCAGCTTGATTCTCGGTGTCGGCGCGGTGCGGTCCGGAGCGCTGGCCGGCGTGGCCCTGGCCGTGATCGTGCTCGTTCCCCTTGCCGCGCACGAGGCATTCGCCGGCCTGGCCCCGGCTGCACAGCAGATACCCCGCATCCGCGCGGGGGCAGCCCGGGTGGCCGGAGTGCTCGCCGCACCTGACCCGGTCCGCGAGCCTGCGGCTGGCGGACCGGGCGGCCGTCCAATGGCGCCCTACGACATCCGGATCGAAGGGCTTGCCGCGGCCTGGCGCCGTGGCGGGCCAGACGTGCTGCGCGGCATCAGCCTGGATGTGCCTGCCGGGCGGCGGATCGCGATCAAGGGGCCGAGCGGATCGGGCAAGACCACGCTCGCCATGGTGCTGCTGCGGTTCCTCGACCCTACGGCGGGACGGATCACCGTCGGCGGCGTGGACATCACCAGGTGCCGGGGCGACGTGGTGCGTGAGGTGATCGGGCTGTGCGCCCAGGACGCGCATATCTTCGACTCCACCCTCGCCGCGAACCTGCGGCTTGCCCGCCCAGGCGCCGACGATGGCCAACTAAGGGACGCACTGCGCCGCGCCCGGCTGCTCGACTGGGCGGACAGCCTGCCGGACGGCCTTGACACGCTGGTCGGCGAGTACGGAGCCCGGCTGTCCGGGGGACAGCGCCAGCGGCTCGCCCTTGCCCGTGTGCTGCTAGCGGACTTCCCCGTGGTGGTACTCGACGAGCCGACTGAGCATCTTGACGAGGGGACCGCCGCCGTTCTCACCCGCGATGTGCTCGAAGAAACGCGCGGCCGGTCCGTGCTGCTCATCACCCACCGCGCGGTGGGGCTGACCGATGTCGATGAGGTTGTCCATATCGAAGAGGGCAGAATCGTCCGCTCTTTGACAAACGCCCAATTCACTGCGCCATAGCGGTATTACTGGCTATCCGGGGCGGCGGCGGCCGCCCGGTCCGAGGCCGTCCAGCGGGGTCCTTGTAGCATCGGCATCCTCCGTAAACCGCCCGGCACGGGCCGACAGGGAGTCGAACCGGGAAGCTGCTGCCGATGTCCGCACCGCCGCCGCTGCCGGGATTTCTTGCTGCCCTGGCGTCGCCGCTTGACCGTTACGGTTATGCCGCCGTAGCGGTCCTCATCATGGTGGAAGACTTCGGGGTCCCCGCGCCGGGCGAGACCGTGCTGATCGCGGCCGCGGTCTACGCGGGAACCGGCCGGCTGAACATTGTGGCGGTGGGAGTGATCGCCGTAATTGCCGCGATCATCGGCGACAATATTGGTTACGCCATCGGCCGTTATGGTGGCCGTGCGCTGATCCTCCGCTACGGCAGATATGTCCGGCTCACCAGCGAACGGCTGGCTAAGGCGGAAGGTTTCTTCAGCAGGCACGGCGGCAAGATCGTGGTCGTCGCCCGATTCATCGAGGGTTTGCGCCAGTTGAACGGAATCATCGCGGGAATGGGGGACATGCGGTGGCCTCGTTTCCTCGCCTTCAACACGCTTGGCGCGGCACTGTGGGTGGGTGTATGGGCTTCGCTCGGCTACCTGACAGGGAACCACATCGCGACGATCTACACCTACGCCACCAGGTACTCGCTGTATCTGCTGATCGCGGCCGCGGCTGTGATCGCTGTGCTCATAGCTCGTGCCGTGATCCGCCGCCGCTGACGCTCCTTAGCCCGTGATTGAACTCGCCGAGGCTGCCTCATTATCCCGAGCCGCCTCATTATCCCGAGCCGCCTCATTATCCCGAGGATGCCTCGTTGCCTCACCCGCTTTCTTTTTGGCTGATCCGGCACCTACGGGCCTTTGGGTGCCAGCCCGGGACGTCCAGGGGACACGGAGCCTCGCCGACCCGGGAACCTTGTAGTCGCTCGTCGGCTAACGGTAGTTCCGGCAGAATCGCGGCTCAAGGCGGTGGCCGGCGGGCCCATCCGCCGCCAGGCTGATCAGGCGCTGCCGAAGCTGCGGGCGCTCGGGTAACGCTGGCCGCCATCCACCACGACGTTTGCGCCGGTGATCCAGGATGCCCGCTCCGACAGCAGGAACGCGACGACGTCGGCCACCTCCTGCGGCCGGCCGAGCCGGCCGGAGGGAAACTGTGTCTGCAGGAAAGTGGCGAAGACCTCCGGGTTATCGCGCTGGAACCGCTCCCAGGAACCACCGGGGAACATGATCGAGCCCGGGCTGACGGCATTCACCCTGATGTTGAGTGGAGCGAGTTCCTGCGCCGCCACCCCGGCCAACTGGATCTCAGCGGCCTTGGCCACGGCGTAATTGGTGCGCGGCGCGGGCCGCACGCCGGTGATCGAAGACACGATCACGACCGCGCCGCCGCCCGCCGCGCGCAGGTGCGGCAGCCCCGCCCGGATCAGCTCGGATGCGTGTCCCGCGTTCAGCGCGAGCGTTGCCATGAAGTCATCGAACTTTGAGTCGGTCAAGTTGCCGCCGATCGTGCCGCCCGCGTTCGCCACCAGCAGGTTCAGGCCGCCGAGGGTGTCAGCGATCTCGCCGACGGCACGGTCAAGCATGGCGGGATCGGCGACATCGGCTGCGGCCGTCGCCACCGGCGCGCCATGGGCGCCGAGGCGCTGCGCCGCCTCGGCGAGGCCGCCGGGGTTGCGTGCGACGAGGCCTACTGCCGTACCCTCCGCGGCGAGCGCCTGCGCCACCGCGAAACCGATGCCACGGCTTCCACCCGTGATCAGCGCACGGCTTCCAGCCAAGCCAAGTTCCATGCGCGGCACGTTACTCGTGCGGGCGTGGCGCCGCTGCAGCGAATGTGTCAGTGCGCGCAGCCGTTCGGGATCATGCTCTGCTCAGCCGTCTTCGGTGGCGCAGGTACGAGCGGGTCGCGGATGCGCGCGGCCCACCGGACCTTTGACCCCTACCCTGTTGTGCCATCAATGTTTAGCTTGATCACAAAATATGCCCGCAGTATCGGTCGCGCTGCAGGCGGCGCGCCCCCCTCGCGGGATGCGACGCTTGTCGGTTTCTGGGAGGCCAGCATGAAGTCCTACACCAGCGGCACATCCGACGTTCCCCTGCTCGGCGACACGATCGGCGAGAACTTCGACGCCACGGTGGCTGCATTCGCCGATCGAGAGGCGATGGTGGACTGCCCGACCGGACGGCGGCTGACTTATGCGCAATTCGGCCGTGCCGTCGACGACGTGGCCCGCGGGCTGCTCGCGATCGGCGTCGAGAAGGGCGAACGGGTCGGCATCTGGGCACCGAACTGCGCGGAATGGGCCCTGGTGCAGTACGCGACCGCCAAGATCGGCGCGATCATGGTGAACATCAACCCCGCGTACCGGCTGCACGAACTCGAGTATGTGCTCAACCAGTCCGGGATCAGCGTGCTCGTCTCCTACCAGGTGCACAGGAGCAGCAACTACCGTGAGATGGTCGGCCGGGTGCAGGGCTCCTGCCCAGGGCTGCGGGCCATCATCTATATCGACGACCCCACGTGGGACGAGCTCGTCGCGGCCGGTTCGGACGTGCCGGTTTCCGCGCTCGCCGAGCGAGGGGCGGGACTTTCCTGCGACGACCCGATCAACATCCAGTACACCTCTGGGACGACCGGGTTCCCGAAGGGGTCCACCCTGTCCCACCACAACATCCTTAACAACGGCTATTTCGTCGGCGGCCTGCTCGGCTACACCGAGCAGGACCGGGTGTGCCTGCCGGTGCCCTTCTACCACTGCTTCGGCATGGTCATGGGAAATCTCGGCGCGACGTCCCATGGCGCGTGCATCGTGATCCCGGCGCCCTCATTCGACCCCGCCGCCACGCTGGAGGCGGTCGCCACGGAACGTGCCACGTCGCTGTACGGCGTGCCCACGATGTTCATCGCCGAGCTGAGCCTACCCGGCTTCGCCGGCTACGACCTGTCCAGCCTGCGTACCGGCATCATGGCCGGCTCACCGTGCCCCGTGGAGATCATGAAGCGGGTGGTGGCCGAGATGAACATGACGGAGGTCGCCATCTGCTACGGCATGACCGAGACGTCGCCGGTGTCCACCCAAACCCGCACGGACGATGACCTGGACCGGCGGACCGCGACTGTCGGCAGGGTGATGCCGCACGTCGAGATAAAGATCATCGACTCGCTCACCGGCACGACGGTGCCACGGGGCGAACCTGGCGAGGTGTGCACCCGCGGTTACTCGGTCATGCTGGGCTACTGGGACGAGCCGGAAAAGACCGCCGAGGCGATCGACTCCGCGCGCTGGATGCACACCGGGGACATGGCGGTGATGCGCGACGACGGCTACATCAACATCGTCGGCAGGTTCAAGGACATGATCATCCGCGGTGGCGAGAACATCTACCCGCGGGAAATCGAGGAGTTCCTCTACGGGCACCCGAAGATCTCGGATGTCCAGGTGATCGGGGTGCCGGACGACAAGTATGGCGAGGAAATCCTGGCCTGCGTGATCCTGCGCGACTCCGGCGGCACGCTCACCCAGCAGGAGGTCGCCGATTTCTGCCGCGATCAGCTGGCGCACTTCAAGATTCCGAGATATGTCC
Source organism: Streptosporangiaceae bacterium (assembly GCA_035517695.1). Classification (GTDB taxonomy): domain Bacteria; phylum Actinomycetota; class Actinomycetes; order Streptosporangiales; family Streptosporangiaceae; genus DATFVJ01. The sequence goes on along the minus strand of DATIYI010000141.1, from coordinate 16,103 downwards.
GCCGCGTCGAATCATTCCCGATGACGGTCAGCGGCAAGGTTCGCAAAGTCGAGATGCGGGCTTGGGCGATCGACGAGCTCGGGCTGGCGTCGGTCGCCAACCGCCCGTTCGCCTGATCAGGTCCGGCGGCGTCGAGATCGCCTTATAGGCCAGGCGCAGGCGCGGGTACCGGCACAGGCGCGGCTACCGGCACAGGCGCGGCTACCGGCACAGGAAACGGCACCGGCCGCGCCGGGTCATGTGCTATGGCCTAATCCGCCGGGCGCACGGGGTGGACCGGTGACCAGATGCTATCCAAGTTGATCACTATGCCCTCCTGGCTGCTGCGCGCGATGACCACGATCGCCTCCGCTGCGCCGGGGTTCTCCTCGCGGTGCGGACATACGGCGGGACGAAGACGTAGTCGCCTGGCTCGGTGCACAGCCGGCTCTCCTCGCCGCCGTCGGCGAACACGGACGCCGGGCACCTGGACACCACGTAGATCGCGCGGTCTCCACGTGGCCGTGGTGATGGACGCCCGAACTCGTGGCGGGCGCCACGTGGGTCCGGCCCATCCAGATCTTGCTTGACCCTGCCGTCTTGCCCGAGATTGCCTCGTCGAGCCGTGTCATCCGCGTGGTTTGCGCCGTATCGCTGGTCACCTCGCTGCCGCGTATGTGCACGAGCGGCGGGTGCCACAGATCGTCGGCCTTTTCGGGCTCTCAATCCTCTAACTGGCTAACTGGCGCCTCATCCGCTTGCGTCAGATGTGGCCTCAGGAATGCAGAGCATAATGTGTGAAGCACAAATATAGAAGCAGAAATATTGCGGGAAATCCCTTGACCCGCTGGCCTAGTGGTGCGGACGAGACCGTGCGGACGAGACTGGGCGGACGAGACTGTGCGGACGAGACTGTGCGGACGAGATTGTGCGGACGAGATTGTGCGGACGAGACGGGGCGGACTCTGCCTGGACTCAGCCACCGAGGGCCGCGTTAGGGCACCGTCAATGATTCATGGTTTCCGCCGGCAACATCCACGTGTGCTAACTATATTTGGCCAACGAGTTACGATTTGGTCTGCTTGGCTCAAGTGGCTAATGCGTCTTAAGCGCGCGAGCAGCCGCTGGGCAGGCAGGCAGGCAGGCGGACCAGTGGGGCGTCGAGCCTGGGACGTCGAACCCGGGACGTCGCAGAAAGCGGATGGTGCAGTGCGGATGTGCAGTGCGGATGGTGGAGCGCGGATGGTGCAGCGCGGATGGTGCAGCGCGGATGGTGCAGTGCGGATAGTGCAGTGCGGATAGTGCAGTGCGGATACTGCAGTGCGGATACTGCAGTGCGGATAGTGCAGTGCGGATAGTGCAGTGCGGATAGTGCAGTGCGGATAGTGGCGGCAGGTGGCTGGCGACGGGGCCGCGAGGTGCCGTCCGCCGTGCTCCGGCGCGCCGGCCCAAGAAAAGGGGAATGCTAGCTATGCTCGTTCAGGACTGGGCCACACCGGGCGTTGCGCGGGAGTGCCAATCCTATGGACCGTAACGTACCCACCAACTGGGACGCAGGTAGCACGCGCGTTCCGGCTGGCAGCCTGCCTGAGACGTCAACGGGCACGCCGGCCGCGGCGAACGGCCCAGGCCAGGTCGGCCGAGGCCAGGTCGGCCGAGGCCAGGTCGGCCCAGCCCAGAGCGGCCCAGCCCAGAGCGGCCCAGCCCAGGCCGACGCGGCCAGCCACGCGAACGCGGCGGGCGCCGAGGCGGTCTTCGCCGAGTCGTTAGGAGACTGGCCCGCGATCGTCTTCCAGCCGAACGCGACCAGCGTGAGCGCGGGTTTCTTCACCTGGGAGATGATCAGCGGAGAGGTTATCTGCGAACCGGCCACCTACCGGCTGCACGGCATGCCCGAGGACACCTCCGCCACGATGGAGACCTTCCTGTCCCGGGTGCCCGAATCCGACCTGGCCAGCGTTGTCGAAGCAATGCAGCAAATGATGGCATCCTGCGACACCTACCAGATCGAGTACCGGGTCAAGGCTGACGACGGCACGCTGCGGTCGATGGAGGCGCGGGGCAGAGTCCTTCCTGACCCGGATGGCCGCCCGGCCAGGATGATCGGCCTGGTCATGGACACCACCGCGATGCGGGCCAAGCGTGACGCGGAAGGGCGGCGGCTGCGCGAAGGCGTGGGCCGCGCGCATCGCACGCAGGAATTCACCGCCGCGCTCGCCTCCGCAAGCAGCGTGGAAGCGATGATCGCGGCCGCGCGTGCGGGCATGGGCGCATACGGCGCGGACAGCCTGATAATGGTCGCGGTGGAGGACGGGCGGCTGAACATCGTCGCCTCGTGGGGTCTCGACCAAGCGACCATTGACGCGCTCACCTATGTGCGGCAGGGTATTCGCACCCCGATAGCGGACGCGATGGCGTGGCGGTCGGCGGTGTATCTCGGCTCGGCCGAGGCGCTCGCGGGCGACTACCCGCACCTAGCCGATATTGCTACCACCTCACCTCAGCGTTCCTGGGTGGCGCTCCCGGTGACCGGCTCGCACGAGCGTGTCGGTGCCTGCCTGATGGGTTTCGCCGCGCCGCACGAGTTCCTGCCAGAGGAACGTGCCCTGCTCATCGCGGCGTCCGGCCTGCTCGCTCAGTCGCTCGAGCGTGCGCGCATATACGAGTCGGAGCATGGCCTCGCCAGCGAACTGCAGCAAGGTCTGCTGCCACGGGGCACGCTGGCGGCCCCGGGCGTGACGATCGCGACGCGCTATCAGGCAGCCACCTCAGGAATGGAGATCGGGGGGGATTTCTACGACGCCATCCGGCTCAAGCGCGGTCGGGTCGCCCTGGTGATCGGTGACGTCCAGGGACACAACCTTTTCGCCGCGTCGCTGATGGGTCGGCTGCGGACCGCCGTACACGCGTACGCACGAGAAGGCCATGGTCCGGCCGAAGTGATGGCACGGGCGAATCAATGGCTCGTGGATCTGAACACCGATCCCGACAGATCGCTGTTCGCGACCTGCTGCTTTGTCGCGCTCCAGCCGGCGACCGGCGAACTGGCCATGTGCCGGGCCGGCCATCCGCCACCCGCCCTTGTCACACCGGAGGCCGCACCGCGGATGCTCGATTGCGAAGGCGGATTGCCGCTCGGTATCGACGCCAAGGCCCGCTACGCCACCGTCAAGTCGCGCGTACCGCCCGGGGCGGTGCTCGTGCTGACCACCGATGGCCTGCTGGAAACCGATGGCGATGACGTCGACTACAACGTCAGGTGCATGCTTGGCGCGCTCGAGAACGGGACAAAGACCGACCTGGAAACGCTCGCGGACGATCTGCTCAACAGCCCGCGCAGGCCGCCCCGCCACGGGGACGACGTCGCACTGCTCCTCGCGAGGCTCAATGAGCACGTCCCCCCGGTGTGGTCACGCCGCCGCCGCGCGCTAGCGGATTGATCAAGCGGTGCCGATACCTGGACGGACTGCTGGATGGGCGGCAACCTCCACCGGTCGCTCGAGACCGGGCGATACGCTGCTGCCACTGCCGGTGGTGTCTGACCTCGGGCCAGGGACTGCGGACGGCCGGTCTAGAGTGACGGGAGTGCGGCACACCGCACTGGGGTATATTTCGTGGATCTTGGTGGATGTGGGCGGTGACCCGGGCGGCATCCGGCAAGGCGAGGAGGAGCCGGTAGCGGGGCTATCGGCGGTGACGACAGGGCCCTTCGACCCGGTTGTCTTCTGGGCGCCGATCCCGGCCGCCGAAGATCCGCGAAACATGCCCTAGAACCTGGACGCAACCCGCAGCGGCAGGGGGGTAGATGACGGCTGCAGCACAGGCCGGGGCAATGGTCATCTTTGGGATCACCGGTGACCTGGCGCGCAAGATGACGTTCCACGCGCTCTACCGGCTCGAGGCGAGCGGGCGGCTGGACTGCCCGGTAATCGGCGTCGCGAAGGACGATTGGTCCGACGACGACCTGCGCCGCCATGCTCGCGAGGCTATCGACGCGGGCGCCGACGGGGACTCCGTCGATGCGCAAGCGGTCGGTCGGCTAGCCGGTCGGCTGACGTACGTACGAGGGGACTTCACCGACGCTGCTACCTATGAGCGGCTGCGCGGGCGGCTTACGGGAAAGTCGAATCCGGTCTTCTACCTGGAGATCCCTCCGCCGCTCTTCGCGCCGGTGGTGAACGCGCTTGGCGGGGCGGGCCTAACCAAGGGCGCGCGCGTGGTGGTGGAGAAGCCCTTCGGCCACGACCTCGGCTCGGCCAGGAACCTCAACAGGGATCTGCGGTCCGTTCTCGCCGAAGACCAGATCATGCGCATCGATCACTTTCTCGGTAAGCAACCCGTGCTGGACATCCAATTCCTGCGGTTCGCGAACTCACTGCTCGAACCGGTCTGGGGCCGCGGTCACGTCGCCGCGGTCCAGCTCACCATGGCCGAGGATTTCGGCGTGGACGACCGTGGCTCCTTCTATGACGGAGTGGGTGCCCTGCGGGACGTCGTGCAGAACCACATGCTCCAGGTGCTCTCCCTGATCGCCATGGACCCGCCGATAGGTTCCAGTGCGGACGCCCTGCATGACAAGCAGGTGGAGGTCTTCCGGGCGATGCCGGACGCTGATCCCGAGCATTATGTGCGCGGCCAGTACCGGGGGTTCCACGATGTGCCGGGGGTGGCGCCTTCATCGGGCACGGAGACCTACGCGGCGCTGCGCCTGGAGATCGATAGCTGGCGCTGGGCCGGCGTGCCGTTCTTCATCCGGGTCGGCAAGGCGCTGGCCGGCCGCGTCACCGAGGTGCGGGTCATCCTCAAACGGCCCCCGCGCCTGGCGTTCCTGCACCAACCCAGCCACCCGGATCCGACCCAGGTGGTGCTGCGAATCGACCCGGATCCGGGAATGCGGGTCATGCTGCTTTCCAAAGGACCGGACGGTACGTCCGCGAAGAGCGTCAGCCTGGACCTTTGCTTCGAGGAGGAACTCGGCAAGCCGGCGGAGCCATACGAGCGCTTGCTGAACGACGCGCTGATCGGCGACCGCTCGCTGTTCACGCGCGAGGACGGCGTCGAGGAGACCTGGCGGGTCCTGCAACCCCTGCTGGACAAGGCGCCGCTCCCGCAGCCCTACGAGCGCGGATCCTGGGGCCCGGCTGAAGCTAACGCCCTGGTCCGTGGGCACCAATCATGGGTGCAGCCGTGGCTGGCCTAACTTCGCCAAGGGACATCGGTAGGTGACCACAAGAAGCAGTCGCCGGGAAAGGGATACCGGCGGGCATGCACTTGCAGGAACGGATTGCCAGGAACGGATTGCCAGGAACGGAGAGGAGACGGAGATGGCCCCAGCGGCGTCGATGCAGCTTGGCATGGTGGGACTCGGCCGGATGGGAGGAAACATTGTCCGCCGCTTGATGGGTGCCGGTCATGAATGTGTGGTCTTTGACCGGACCCCCGCCGTCACCAACGCATTTGCCGACGAGGGCGCAACCGGCGCGACCTCAATCGCGGATTTTGTGTCGAAGCTGCGGACGCCGAGGGCGGCGTGGGTAATGGTGCCGGCCGGTGAAATAACCGAGCAGACCATCGAGGCACTGGCCGCTGAAATGTCGGCCGGGGACATTATAATCGACGGCGGGAACTCTTATTACCGCGACGACATCCGCCGCGCCAAGAAACTCGCCGCACGCGGTATCAGGCTGGTGGACTGCGGCACGAGCGGCGGGGTGTGGGGCCTTGAGCGGGGTTATTGCCTGATGATCGGCGGCGACGGTGACGCCGTGAAGCACCTGGACCCGATTTTCGCGACCCTCGCACCCGGCGTCGGGGCCGCCGCGCGCACGCCGGGGCGGACCGGTGAACCCGAACCCTGCGAGCAGGGCTATCTGCATTGCGGCCCCAATGGTTCCGGCCACTTCGTCAAAATGGTCCACAATGGCATTGAATACGGCATGATGGCCTCCATCGCCGAGGGCCTGAACGTGCTGCACAATGCCGACATCGGCAAGAGCGGCTCGGCCGAGGGGGATGCGGAGACCACACCCCTGGAGAATCCCGAGTTCTACCAGTTCGACATCGATACCACGGCGGTCGCGGAAGTGTGGCGCCGCGGCAGTGTGGTCGGTTGCTGGCTGCTCGACCTGACCGCGAGCGCATTGTACGATTCGCCCGGTCTGGCGGAATTCTCCGGGCGTGTATCGGATTCAGGGGAGGGGCGCTGGACTTCCATCGCCGCGATCGAGGAGGGAGTGCCGGCCCCAGTCCTGACCGCCGCCCTCTACTCCCGATTCGCTTCACGCAATCTGGGTGATTTCGCGAACCGCGCGCTTTCCGCCATGCGCAAGGAATTCGGCGGGCACGACGAGAAGAAGGGCTGAACCGCCAGCGATCCTTAACCCTGATCATTCACGCGGGTCGTTGGCTGCCGCGGAGTGTCCTTAGGATCGCGGTGACAGCGGAAATTTTAGTGTCCGGGTATGACTGTGGCCCGGCTGGCGGGCCGGGTGCCGGGGGTTTCCACAGGCCCCAGGGGGTTCCAGACGCGGGTCGCACGGACAGGTCCGTGCTGGTCAGCCGGTGTCCGGCAGCGCGCAGATCCGCTGCCAGGCCCGGGTTATCGCCTCGGTCCACGGCCAGTTCGCGGCGAATTTCCAGCGGCGCCGCCGCCCGCCGCGGACCAGGCGGGCCGCGGCGTTCAGGATCCGGTAGCGCAGCGTCTTGGGCTCTGCCTTGGCCAGGTCGCCGTCCAGGGCCAGGAGCTTGAGCCAGGCGAGCAGGATCTGCGCGATCATCGCCGCGGTCAGCCACGCCTGGTTAAAGGCGTAGCCGTGGGAGGGGAACCGGCCGATCCCGGTGTCCTTGCCGGTGCGGATGCAGTCCTCGACCCGGGCGTGCCCGCGGTGGCCGGCGTCGATGTAGGCGGTCTGCCCGCGCCAGCCCTTCGTGGTGGCCGGCAGGTTGGTGACCCACAGCTGGTAGCGGTAGCCGTCCTCGTGCTCGAACAAGGACAGCTTGGCGCCGGGGTGCGGCCGCTCGCGGCGGGCGAAGATCCGCATCGAGGCGGGCCAGCCTTCCAGCTGGTCCCCGCCCGGGCCCTCGCGCAGCAGCCCGGTCAGCTCGGTGACGTGCGCTTCCTCGATCCAGCAGGCCCGGTGGCCGCAGCCGGTGTCCGCGCAGGCGTCATCGGCGCGGCGCTCGCGGACCTCGCCGCGGTGATCGATCGCGATCTGCCAGGCCGGCTCGGGGACCAGCCGGAGGGCGGCCTTCTCCCGGGCATCCAGTTCCCACCCGCACGAGTACACCAGCGTGTGCCCCCGGCGGGACGCCAGCGCATCCAGGTGCTCCAGCAGCTTGTGGCTGAACCCGGCGCCGTCCACGGTCACCATCAGGTTCCGCCGCCACGCCGGCGGCAGCGCCGCGATCGAGGCATCCACGATGGCGATGTGATCGGCAGCGGTGTTGCTACCCGCCGAACCCTTGCGCAGCATCCACCCCAGCGGCTCCCCGCCGGTGTTATCACAGAAGGCCAGCAGCGGATGATGACCGAAACCTTTGAAATTCGCCTCAGCGAGTTCCTTCTCCGAATGGGCGGGGGTGACGGTCGCGTCGATCCGGATGCACGTCACCCCGTGCAGGGTCTTGTCCGCGACCCGCACCCCGGGCAGCGCGCCGTGCCGCGCCACGACCTGCGCCCACGCGTACCGGCGCGCAGCATTGACCGCGGCGGCCAGCTTCTGCTGCATCCGGGTGCCGCCCCGGGTGATCTCCTCCAGCGTCCGGTACGCCGTCGGCACCGACGCGACCTGCCCGAACGCCTCCCCCTGATCGGCAAGCACCCGGAAATCACTGACCGCGCGGGCACCGTCGGCGATCGCGCAGGAGATATCGGCCAGCACCCGGCCCCGGTCATGCTGAACCAGCCGGCCGCTGAACAGCGCCCGCGACAGGTCCCTGGTCAGGCCCGTCTTGTCCGCCAGGCGGCGCAGCAGCCCGACCCCGGCATGCGACACGATCCCGGTTCCGTCACCGGTGACTTCCAGGCCGCTGGCCCACGAGGTAACGTTCACTTCCAGAGTGCTCCTTGAACTGGACCCGGCAGAGACTTGAACACCCCTACCGTCCCAGCTCAGGAGCACTTTCTACGTCAGGCGCGCTGCGCCAGCCCAAACCTGCGTGAATTAACAGGGTTAACGGCTGCCGCGGATGCGGCATCGGTTGCTGCGGGGAGGATCCCGGGGGTTCCCCCCACCGGGGCCAGCACAGATCCCTAACGGCGGCCGCGGGGCGGTGCCTGCTTGACGGGCCTTTGTCACAGCCAGCCGAGGTGAACTACCGCGGCGAGCACCGGTCCCGCTGCGGTTCATCGCGTGAGCTCAGCCGCACAGCCGCCGCCGATCCGATCGGCTCTATTGTGGCCTTACCCCTCGCCGGCGAACCGCTCCCACGCCGACTGGCGGGTGATGCCGAGGGCCTCGCCAATTCGTGCCCAGGTCGCTCCCAGCGATCGAGCCTTGCGGATCCACGCGACCAGATTCTGCTCGACTTGGGCGCCCGCCGCCTCGATCCGCGTGAGGTTGGCCAGGATAGCGGGCAGGGTCGCCTCCTGCTCCCAGGGTGCCACCCGGGGCACCGAGGTTGGTTTGCCCTCGATCACCTGGCTGCACGCGGCGACGCAGTCGTCGCAGATGAAGACCCCGGGGCCGGCGACGAGCGTGCCAACCTCTGTGTTCGGCCGCAGGCAGAACGAGCAGATGGCGATCGCGGATTCCTTGTCGCTGACCGGCACGGGCCCTCCTTCTGTTGTCGGAAGAGCTGCTGTCAGAAGAGACTTTAGGGCGTCAGGCAACTCCTGACAAGCGGATTTGAGGCTGAGCCGATAACGGTACGGCGGGAGCCTGCGGAACCCCGGGCTTAGCTAGAGCTCAGCACTGCTGACAGTACGTCGAGGGCCGAGGGAACCAGCGCGTAGTACGCCCACACGCCGCGCTTGTCGCGGGTGAGGATCCCGGCGTCTACGAGGATCTTGAGGTGGTGGGAGACGGTCGGCTGGGTGAGGCCGAGGGGCTCGGTCAGGTCACATACGCACGCTTCGCTGCCTTCGTGAGCCGCGACCATCGAGACCAGTCGCAGCCGGGTTGGATCGGCGAGCGCCTTGAGCAGGTGGGCGAGGTCGGCTGCCTGCTGCGCGCTGATCGGCTCGCGCAGGAGCGGCGCGCAGCAGTCTGCGAGTGGCAGTGCGGGCGGCCCCTGGATGGCGGCTGAGGTGGTCACCCAGCCAGTATACGGTAGGCATTGACATGTGTCTATGTCTTTGGCAAGGATAGGCATTGATAGTCGTCTATGCGTTGGATCTGTGCGTTGGGGTGATCGCGATGAGCGACGAGACAACCGCCGATCTACGCGAACTGGTCCGGTCACGGTACGCGGGCGCCGCCCGCGCGGTTCTCGAGCCCCGGGGGGATCCACCTGGCAGTTGCTGCGGGAGTTCCTGCTGTTCCGTTGGGCCGACTGATGCTGGGCCGGCCGTTGCTGGGCCTGGCCGTTGCTGGGCCGGCCACACTGGGTTCCGCTGACTGCTTCGGCGCCAGGCTGTACGGCGAGCGCGAAACCGACGGGCTGCCTGCGGCGGTGGTGCAGGCCAGCCTGGGGTGCGGGAACCCGCTGGCGGTGGCGGATCTGCGTGCGGGGGAGCGCGTGCTCGACCTGGGCTCAGGCGGCGGTATCGACGTGCTCCTGTCGGCTCGGCGGGTCGGCCCGTCTGGCTTCGCATACGGCGTGGACATGACCGACGACATGCTCACCCTGGCCCGCGCGAACGCAGCCAAGGCGGGAGCGGGAAATGTCGAGTTCCGCAAGGGCCAGATTGAGGCGCTGCCGTTGCCCGACGCCGCCGTGAATGTGGTGATCTCCAACTGCGTTATCAATTTGTCCACCGACAAGCCTGCCGTGTTGGCGGAGATGTTCCGCGTCCTGGTCGCGGGCGGGCGGATCGGCATCTCGGATGTCGTCGCAGAAGATCACCTTTCCCGGGCCGACCGCGTCGCGGCTGGTTCCTACGTCGGGTGCATCGCGGGGGCACTGTCCCGGGCCGTATACCTCGACCGGCTCACGGCGGCGGGTTTCGCCGATTCGTCGGTCACCTTCACCACGCAGGCGGCTCCCCGCATGCACGTGGCGATCATCCGCGCGGTCAAGCCCGCCATCAAATGACAGCTGGCGTTTGGAGGCGGACGGTGGCCGAGTTCATCCGCGGAGGCGCCGTCGGCGCCTGCTCGCGGTCACGGTAACCGGTCCTGCGAGGCCGGGCCCGCGCTGACGAGCTAGCCCAGTTGGCTGGCTGACACTCTTCACGCGAAAGGCCCTGCCACGGCTGACACTCCTGACACGAAGGCCCTGCCATGCCTGACACTCCTGACGCGAAGGCCCTGCCATGCCTGACACTCCTGACACGAAGGCCCTGCGATGCCTGACACTCTGACGCTCCTGGCACGAAAGGCCCTGCCATGGCTGACACTCCTGAAGTGCTGTGCGTCTGCACCCACAACGCCGGACGGTCCCAGATGGCCGCCGCGTTCCTCGATTACCTAGCCGCCGGGCGCGTTCGGGTTATCTCGGCCGGTTCACGGCCCGCCAGCCAGCTCAACCCGGCCGTCGTTCAAGCCATGGCCGAGATCGGCCTAAACATCTCCCGCGAATACCCCAAGCCACTCACCGACAAGGTCCACGCCGCCGAAATCGTGATTACCATGGGCTGCGGCGACGCGTGCCCGGTCTACCCGGGCAAGCGCTACCTCGACTGGGATCTCCCCGACCCCGCGGGTCTCAGCGTCGAAGCTGTGCGGCCCATCCGCGACGAGATCCGCCGGCGTGTCGCGGCGCTGCTCGGTGAGCTACCGCCATGATGCACCGGGTGCGCTGTGGTGGGGGTCATTTGCCGTGCTCCTTCCGCCCCGGCCGGGTGAGGGGGATCGGCCTGGGGCCTGCACCCGATGGGTGCCCAGGGTTGTGGAGCCGGGAGTGGAGGTCAAGTTGCGGCTGCTTGATGCTTTGGGCTGGCAGTGGTGTCCGCGCGAGCGGGTTGTGCTCGTGCTGGGCAGATGCGGTTCCTGCGGAGGCCTTGAACGGCTTCGCCGCGATGAGGACCTGCTCGGCGGGAGCCTCATCGGAAAGGAAGGCGTGATGGGGTTCCGCAAGCTGGCCTTTGCGGGCGGCAGAGCTGAGGCCACCGCAATCTGTCACCCGGCACCTCGCCGCAGCCGTTTGCCTGCGGTGTTAATCGCCGCTGCGCTCGCCATAGGGGCGCTTGCGGGCTGCTCCTCGCCGCCGCCGGTGAACACGCAGGGGGCGCGGACCTTGCATCTGACGATTGACAGCCGGTTCGTGCACGGCGCGATGCCGCTGACGCTCGTGACGCCCGCGGGTGGCGGTGCTCACCGCCCACTGCTGCTGTTCCTGCACGGCAAGTCCCCCTACGACAATGATTCCCAGGACACAGACCAGATGTTCGCGGCGCTGCACGCGCTCGGCCCAAGCGCCCCGGACATTGCCTTCCCCTACGGGGACACCTCCTACTGGCACAACCGCGCCAGCGGCGCTTGGGCCTCCTACGTGCTCGACGAGGTGATCCCGAAGGCGCTGACGGTTCTCCATGCCGATCCGCGCCGGGTGGCGGTCGGCGGCATCTCGATGGGCGGCTTTGGCGCCTACGATCTGGCCCGCCTCGACCCGGGCCGGTTCTGCGCTGTCGGTGGCCACTCCGCGGCCATCTGGCCGACGTTCACGTCGCCGGACATTGATTCGCCCGCTATTGACAACGCCAGCGACTTCGCCCGCAATGACGTGATCGCCGCTGCCCGGGCGAACCCGAAGCTGTACGGCCGTGCGCAGCTGTGGCTGGACGTCGGCGCGCAGGATCCTTACTTCATTGCTGCCGATCGGCAGCTTGCTAGCGCCCTGCACATCCAGTTGCACATGTGGCCGGGCGCTCACGACTTCGGATACTGGAACGCGCACTGGAGCGACTACCTGGGCTTCTACGCACACGCGCTCGCGACCTGCGGGTACGGTCACGCACATCCGGAATCGCAGGGTGCTTAGCACCGGCTGCCGCGCGTCAAGGCAGGTGCGGCACTAATCCCCGTTTTCCCCGCCTACGCCGAATCCCTGGCGAGTGGACGTCGGGTCAAGGTTCGGTGAAGCCGATCGCATGCGACGCATGAAGGGTGACCTGGACGGGGCGGCCGGGAGCGGGACAACCATGCGTGCAGGAAGACGGCTGCGCGCTACACCGGGCCTGCGTGTCACGTGAGCTGCCGTTGAATTACGTGTCCTGCGGGGAGTGGCCCGGCGTGCGCCCGGCCGGGGCCGCCAAGGCCAGAGGCGGGGCGCTGACGCCGGGCCAGGGGAGCCGCACATTGCGCGACCTGACGTGCCCACAGAGGATGAGATCCGGCGTTACTACGAGACCGCGTGGCTCGGTCGTCGCGGACAGGACCTTGTCCTCATCAAGACCCTGCTGTATACAGGCGTTCGCGTCTACGAGGTCAAGCGCATCCGTCTCGACGAGGTGGACCTCGACGCGTGCCTGTCGTTGGCCGTTCCGCTCGCGGGCCACACGGCGACTCGCGGGGTGGCACCAAGGGAAGCTCGTCGGCGTCGGCCTTGCAGCAACCGGTTGGTTGCCATAGTATGGCAATCGATGGGTTGCTATCTGCAGGAGGACTGCTATGGCGTTTCCTGATCGGATCGAGCGCAGCGTGGAGCTCGCCCACCCACCGGACACCGTGTGGGCGGCCCTCACGACGGCGGAGGGCCTCAGCGCCTGGTTCGGGGACAAGGCGACGATCGACCCGCGTCCCGGAGGTGCCGGCCGGATGATGTTCGCGAGCGGAGTCGGCGTCGACATGCGGGTCGAACGGGTCGAGGAGCCGCGAGTGTTCGGTTTCACCTGGCAGATCCCCGGCCTACCCGACGACGACCCCCGCCGCACCTATGTCGAGTTCACCCTCGAGGGGGTGGGTGTCGGCACACGGCTGCAGGTCGTCGAGACCGGCTTCGCGCAGCTGGCCGATGACACCCGCCGCACGACATATGACAGCCACGCCGAGGGATGGGCAAGCGAGCTCGGCGACCTTGTGGCCTATCTCGATGCCGCCCGGTGATATCGAGGCGATCGCCGAGCAGGTCTTCGTGGCCCTCGCCGACCCCACCCGGCGCGCGATTCTGGCAGCGCTGGCGGCACAGGGTCCGGCCACCGTCACGGATCTCGCCGATCGCCTCCCGATCACGCGTCAGGCCATCGCCAAACACCTCCTCCTGCTCGCCGACGCGGGTCTCGTGACCGCCGAACCGGGGGAGCGGCGTCGGGTGCGCTACCGGGTTCAGTCCGCGCCCGTGCAGATAGCGCAGCAGTTCCTGGCCGCGTTGGCGCATGACTGGGACGACCGCCTAGAGGCGCTGAGAGACCACCTCGACCGATCTGCCCGCCAGCAACCCACCAACCGAGTCAAGGGCACACCGCAATGCCAAGCACCGAGCAGCTCCCCGGAACGACGGATTACCAGACGACGATTCGCGTGAAAGCGTCGCCCGACGCCCTCTTCGACGCGCTCACGACCGTCACCGGGCTCGCCTCGTGGTGGAACCCTGCGACCGGTTCCGGCAAGGTCGGCGGCGAGCTGAGGTTTATTATGAACGCCGCCGAACCGCTCGTGATCCACGTCGACGAGGCGACCCGGCCGACGCCGGTGCGATGGAGCGTCACCGACTGCCCCTTCCTCCCCGACTGGATCGGGACCCGGCCGGCATTCACGATCACGCCGGTCGATGACGGCACCTCCGAACTCCACTTCCGCCACCACGGCCTGACCGAAGAACTGGAGTGCACTGACATGTGCACTCGCAGCTGGAACCACTACATGACGAGCTTGCGCGACTACCTCGAGTCGGGCTGCGGCAGCCCGTTCGGGAGCCCCGCGGACAAAGCCCGTCGCGCGGCACAAGCCGACGGCAGGGAGTGAGTAGCACCCCGCCGAACGGTTCCTGCCGTAGCGACGTGCGACGGTGACGGGCCGCTCGACGTATCGGCGCTGAGCATTCATCGCCCCGGGAACCGGGCGCCTACTCCACCCTTCGCTTCACGCTCGAGTCGGTCGAAGACGGCACGCGACTCGTGATCGATCACACAGGCATCCCCGCGGAATGGATCGAGCACATCTCATCGGGCTACCCGACCTTTTACGAGGATCCGATTGCGAAGTTCTTCGACGTGGGGCATTCACGAGATCCATCGAAGGAACAATGATGACAACGCAGAACTCGACAGCCATCAGCGTTGCCCGTGCGCATATAGACGCGTGGAGTCACCATGATTGGGAGCGAACACGGGAACTTCTGGCAGCCGATGTCCATGCCTGGGTTACAAGTACGCAGGCCGACTTCGGTACGGCAGAACTTACGGGCATCGACGCATACATGGAGCCGAAGATCAAGGCCGCGCAGCTCATCGAGCCCGGAAGCGTTCACGAAATTTCCGCACTTGGCGATGAACACAACGCGGTGATACTGGTGACTTTCAGAATAGGTCTCGGTCCCGGCGGGGCGATCGTGACCATGGCGAGATCGTGTCTGTACCTGCTGGACGAGACCGGGAAAATCACGGAAGAACGGGACGCGTTCTACGTTCTTCCGCAAGAGCGCAACTAGGAAAGCTCAGGGCGCTTCGAGCGTCTCGCCGAGGAAGGTGCACGCGGCCGCGAACGACCGGCGGTCCGTCTCGGCGTGGTACGCGACACCCGCCGTCGCTCCCTCAACGGCGTGACCGTGGGTGAAGCCGTGCATCGCGCCCCCGTACACGTTCACCTGCCAGTCCGCCCCGGCTGCGGTCATCTCTTCGGTGAACGCGACCACATCGGCCATGGGAACGTGGGGATCGAGCGCGCCGTGACAGACGAGCACCTTCGCTGTCATCGCTCCAGGTTCAGCGCGCTTCGCGGTCGCCAGACTCCCATGCATGCTCACGACGGCATCGATGCGCCTACCGGCGCGCGCCAGCGTCAGCGCCGCCATCCCACCGAAGCAGAAGCCGACCGCGGCGAGCCGCCCATTGATCTCGGGACGCGCGCTGAGCGTAGCCAGCCCGGCGGCCGCGCGTTGTGCCAGCCGATCCGGTGCGTCGCGGAGACCCATGAGCGTGGCCATGACACGCTCGCGATCGCCCGCAACGCCGCGCCCGTACATGTCGCAGGCGAGTACGACATACCCGAGCTCCGCGTACCGATGAGCCTGTCCACGGGCATGGTCGTCCAATCCGGCACCACCGTGGATGAGCAGGACGCCGGGGCGCTGCTCATCGCGACTCTCCTTGAGCACGAGCACGCCGTCGAGCGTCGTCCCACCGTCCGTGTACTCAAGGTCTCGCGTCACGACTGGCATCGTGTGGCTCCAGGTGATCGACATGGCCAGCGGCAGTCCGCCGTAGGTAGCCGAGCAGAGCGACAGTCTCGCCCTCCCTGGCTCGAATGCTGACCCTGTGTCGGTCTGTCGGACCTGGAGGGCTTGGTCTGCTCGGCTTTGCCTGGGCGGACGGTGACAGGGGTGAACCGGCTACCTACCTCAGCCACACGAAGGTCTTGAGGGTTGCCGGTCCATCCTGGAGCCCGAGGTCCCCGCCGGAGATCTATATCTTTGCAGCTTGGCTCTCGGGCTTGACGAGCTGAGCGCTTCTTTATCAGTTCTGGGACCAGTCCGAGTTCAGAGGCCTCGACCTCGCCATCGTCGGTGGTGACGGTGAGCCCGATGGGTTGTGTGATGTCGTTGCTGTCACTTCTGCTGTCAACGACCTTTGTCGGCGACGCCTGAAGATTCGAGCGCCGTTGACAACCTTCTTAGGTCCCGAGCTGACAGGACGTCCGTGCCTGGCCACCCTATATCGTCCGCGGAGGCTGGAACTAAGGAGGTGGCCGTGTCGGCTTCGTGAGCGAACAGTTCTGACGCCGGGCGGTGTCCATTCAGGGGTCCCGGCTCGCTTGAGCGCGTGAGGCGACACGCCGTGGCGGGTGCTTGAACGTGTGGTTGAGGTTGAGCAAGATCGGCGCTTGTGTCCGATGCGCCGGATCTGCCCGCTGATGCCGGGGAGCAGC
>DATIYI010000140.1:0-7040 GCA_035517695.1 Streptosporangiaceae bacterium | reverse complement strand
ACCAACTACACACCCGGCCACGGCGGCCACTTCGACAACCCCCACTGGCAAGGATTCACCGCCGCCGCCGAAGAAATACTCAACACCACCAACCCACCAGACAACAGCTGACACACCCGGTCGCGGATGGAAAGCGCCCGGCTTCCGAGGGGTGGCCGGTTTCCGAGGGGTGGCCGGTTTCCGAGGGGTGGCTGGTCGTGGACAACCCCGCTCTTGCCCAGGCGCTACCTCGCGGACCGCGGCGCCCTCGATCGCCAGCTTCGTACGGCCGGTTCGTGCGGTTGGGATCTGTTCGTGCCATGCCACGGTTGCACGTAGTCCGCGCCGAAATGGGGGAGCACGCTCGCCGAGCTGGCACGGGCCCCGATCACGCAGGCCCCGGCGCGCTGGCCAGCTGGACTGCTATCGGGCCGACCTCCGGCGGCCCCTGATACGACCACCGTGTCACCTGTTGTCAGCGCCACCGCCCGCACGGATCCGCGCTTCTCCCGCGTTGATCCCCGTCGCGTTTTCGCGGACCAGTACCTGACCAGGTCCTGGCAACGCACCCTTCGCAGGAGGCCACGCGTTCGCCGCCGTGGCTACTGTGAGCGAGTACCCAGATCGTTCGAAATGTGTGCTATCAGGGCGGCGATCTGATCTTCCACCGGTGCGGCCGACGTGAGGCGATTGTCGATGACGACGTGCGGAGCGGCGGGTTTGGCATCGAGCCGCATGCTGGCGATGAACTGCTCGAAGTTCGCCAGCTTGGCCGAATCCCGCGCGGACCCGCGCGCGGCGAGCCGGTGGCGGAGGGTGGGCGCATCCGACCTGACCCAGGCAAGCCGCACGGTCCCGCCGCCAAGATCGTCTGCCCATGACCGCCAGCGGTGAGCGTCGTGGATCTGTTGGGTGAAGGGACCGGACAGCACGACCGGGCAGCCGTGCGAGCGGATCTCGCGAGCCGTGGACGTCATTCCAGCGTACTCGTGGACCTTGACGTGCTCGTCGTACCAGGGGCCCTCCCGCTCTCCGAGAGGGCGGGCGGCAGCCGTGAGGATTGCTGCCACGAAAGACCCATACATCGTGTCCTTATCGAGCAACGCCGGTGGCGGTACGAGCGACGCGAGCAGCATGTTCGCCACCGTGCTCTTACCGGCTCCAGGTGGGCCAGCCACCACCCACGCAGCTGCAGGGACGCTCATACGCAGCGAGGATATGGTCCTTCGTTGTCCTTCCCCCTCGCCGCCCCGCGCCGCATCTGCACATGCCGCGCTGGCGCGGCACCACAGTCACGACGATGACCGGCCGGTTCCCCGCGGCTCGTTGCTGGGCAGCTCCAGACCGTCTCGCTGGGCCACCCGCGACCGGCCGATCATCGCCCGGTCGTCGAGTCGATGGCTACGAGCGCGGCTATGTGGCGCTGCCGTCAAGGGACAGGAACCGCCTGGCCTTGCCTGTCTTGCGATCACGGGCGATGGCCTTGACGCGCCTGATCGTGACGTGCGGCTCGGTGACGCCCGCCTGGTACAGCCGCTGTTCAACCGCGGCTGCCAGCGCGGCACCGTCGAGGCTAGTGTCGGCAACCACCGCGATGTCGGCGCCGCGCGCCGTCTCGCGGACCTGGTACTCGCTCACTTCAGCGGCCTGCAGCAACGCTGTGGTCAGCGAACGGGCACACGGTGGTTGCCCCATAGCGGAGGACGTCGTCGGCCCTCCTCGACGCTGGCGCGCAGGAAGCCGCCCGTGCTGACCCTGCCCGGATCGCTGTGGCCGACAAGTCCCTCAGTGGACACGAACATGTTGATCACTGGGATGCCGGTGAACCGCCGCTAGCAATTCTGTCTTCCCGATCCGGGGAGCGTGCGACGGCTACCCGCGCAGTGTGGCCCAATCGATCCGCTTACCAGCTTCGCAGCGTAAGTCGTCGTTACTCAGCCGCACGGGTTTCGTGCCAGACAGCACTGCTGACGAAATGGGTGTCGAAACGGTCCTGCAAACCGAGCAGCACCTCCTTCGGCTCGGTGCCTTCGCGTACCCGCGCCACATGGCGGAAGTAGTCGAATCGCTTGACGCCGGGGGTGATGACTATGAGCGCCTCGGCGGTCGAATCGCGGTGCGCTCCAAAGGCGTGCGGAAGGCCGGGCGGCACGACGAGCAGGTCGCCCTTGCCTGCGGTGACGACGCCGTCGCCGACCAGGACGTCGAGTGCGCCGTCGAGCATGAAGAACAGCTCGGACGAGTTGTCGTGGCGGTGCGGCACTGCGCCGTCGGCTCCACGGCCGAGCGCGACTCTGTGAGCGCTCAGCGCGCCCCCGGTCGCGCTGCTGTCAGCTATGAGCATGTGCCCGATGGACTCGAGGTGTTCGGCCTCGTCGGCGCGAACCACAACGGGCCGGTACAGGTTGGTGACGCTCGGGAACATGTGAAAACTCCTCGTTATCGTGTGTGTAACGGGCTCGTTCCATCCTCACCCATCCGGCATCATCGATCCAACGGATGTACTCAATGATCATCATTGGTACTGTCGATGCGTGGAACTACGCCAGCTCGCACATTTCGTCGCCGTCGCAGAAGAGCTGCACTTCACACGCGCCGCAGCGCGAGTCCACGTGGTGCAGTCCAGCCTGAGTGCCTCCATCAGCACTCTCGAGCGGGAGCTGGGCGATACGCTCTTCGTCCGCGACAATCGTCGCGTAACGCTGACCCAAGCTGGCCGGGTGCTGCTGCCAGCGGCACGCCGAGCGCTCGCCGCGGCTGACGAAGGCCGTGACGCCGTTGTCGGCGTCCGGGGCGTGCTGCACGGCCAGTTGCACATCGGTGCCATCCAGACCCTCGGCGTCGTGGACCTCGCGGCGCTGCTGACCAATTTCCGCCGCGCGCATCCCGGCGTTGCCATCCGACTGAGCCACGACGCAGCTTCCGAGCTCGCACGCGCAGCCGCCGATGCAGTACTCGACATCGCCTTCATCGATGGCCCAGTCGACCAGCGCAAACTCACTCGGACCGAACTCGGCAGCGATGACCTGATTCTCGCCGTACCGACCGGCGACCCGCTGGCCCGACGCGCCACGATCCGACTCCGCGACCGGGCGCTTCGTGACCGCGACTTCGTCGACTACCGCGCAGATTCGGCGCTACGCGCTCAGGTCGACGCTGCCTGCGTCGCGGCCGGGCTCGCCCGACGGGTGAGCTGCGAGGCGGAAAACATGCAGTACCTCGCCGAATTCGTCCAGCACGGCCTCGGCATCGCCGTACTCCCGCCAATGGCCATCCAGTCCGTTGCCGAGCACGTTTCTGCCGTCCCGATCATGCCGCCGCTTCGCCGTGAAATTTCCGCCGTCGTCGCTGCGGCTCGGCCACCGACAGGCGCCGCCAAGGCTCTGCTCGATCTTCTTGCCGGAAGCATGAAATCGAGCGATTAGAATCGGGCAGGCGCGCCGCTGGGGCGCAAAAGCCGCCCGTCGATCAAGCGGTGGCCGCTTTCACCACCTGGTACATAGCGTGGTCCTGCCACTCGTCGGCGAGCTTGAGGTACGCGGGCGCCACGGCGAAGCGGACGGACCCTGCGCTCTAGCACCCGCTGCGATCCGACGTTGTGCAGCAGGGTTTCCGCCTGGATTCTGTGCAGCCCCAGCTCATCGAAAGGCCACACGCATGATGCCGCGGACGGTCGCGGTGGCGAGACCGCGCCCGTTGTCGCTCGCGCCCACCCAGTACCTCATATTGCACGACTGGAACGGGCCGCGCACGATGCCGTTGCGCGTGATGCGGCCAACCACGCGGCCAACCACGCGGCCAACCACGCGGCCGGGCTCGTCGAGGATGACGTGAGGAAGGGTCGACCCTAGCTCGTACCGCTCGAGCGCGTCTCGAATGACAGCGCGTTGGCTCTCAGCTGTGAAGTAGCGATCGTCCCGGATTGGCTCCCACGGAGCGAGGAACTCGCGATTGACGCGGACGAGCTCCGCCAGGACCAGCACATCATCGACCAGTCACAAGTCGGGTAGCACTCACCCGTCCACCATCGCAGGCGAGCGAGCCTTGCAGCGCGCGTTTTTGTCGCCGACCATCACCGACCTGCTCGCGGCTGGTGCGGTGGAGGGTGGGGCGGCACTTGGCCGACGGCAACATCCAACGTGAGTCCAGGAGTAGCGCAACTCTCCGCGCGCGCGGAGAGTGCGCGCATGCGTGCGCCGCGACGCGTCTAAACGCTGGCCCGAACGGGAAGAGGTCTAGCGGCAGCCGGCGGGCGAGTTGCCGCGTACGCTGTTGCCCGATTCCCCAGCTTGCTAGTCTCCTCGACGGCGACAGAGGTCGTAGCGGCGGCTCCGCGGCCCTGCAGCATTTCTGCCCCCAGCTGAGGATCGCGGCGTGCGCAGTGAGATTGGCGATCACGACGCCAACCGCTGCGCACAGCACGGCGAGCGCGATCCGCAGGGTATCCATCTTGTGCGTGTCGACGGTACCAAAGTCTGCGAGCGGTCCGGGCGCCCGACGGTGCGTCGCTGGCTTTGCGGCTGGGCTGGGGGTGTCCGCCGCGATCGCGGGGAGCAGTGGGCCGACGTTGCTTTCGGCGGTTGATGTGGCGCGCCCCAAGGTCACAAGCGGCAGCGACCCGGGTTGCAGGCTCCCTTCGTTCGATTCTGGCGTGCTCGAAGCAGGTATCGAAGGAGTCTTGCTCGGCTCCAACGTCGAGGTTGGCCCGCTTCTCGCCTTCTTCGACGATCTCGATGCCGGGGCTGGCGGTGAGGGCGAGCGGGAGGCTGGCTTGGAGGGCGGGGGAGGAGGCTGACGGCGAGGGCGAGGGCGAGGGCGAGGCTGCCTTGGAGGGGCGTTGGCGAGGCAGGCTGAGAGGGCTCGGGCGAGGGCGAGGCTGCCTTCGACTGCGAGGGCGAAGCATACTTGGAGGGCGCTGCCTTGGAGGGCGATGGCGTGGCTGGCTTCGACATCGGCGAATCCGCCGGCTTGGGAGGTGCGCTCGGCCGGATCGTGGCTTTCAGAGATACTGCGGCGGGCGAAAGGGACGCGCTTGCCTTACTGATGGGGCTTGCCGGGTTGATGGTGCCCGCGGTCGTTGCCATGACCGCGCCCAATATGCACAAGGTCGCTAGGCTAGCTGCAGTCAACCGGCGCCGCTGGACACCCACTTGGCTGACTCCATTCCTGGGGTCCTCCACCGAGAGTATTCCTGGGGTCCTCAGCCGAGAGTATTCCTGGGGTCCTCAGCCGAGAGTGCATCCTTCATGCGGGCATCGCCACACCAGGGTAGTCGCATTGCTACGCCCTAGCTGCCTGTCAGCCGTCGCGTATCGGCGTCCTGGACCGGCGCGGCCATTTGCGCCGGGGCATTGGTACACACCGAACGCCGCGTCGTACCCATGACGTGCCTTGGACGAGCGGTGCCATTCACAACACGTAGCGGACCTGGTGCCACAGCAGGGCGCGAAACGACGCACGCGCGGGTACCGAGTGCTCCACTTTCCCGGCCCGTCCGCTGCCATCCTCAAAAACGAACCCGGGAGGTACACCGCGCGCCTCCGACCACGCGTGCGGGGTTACCTGCGCAGCAGCATCAAATACATCTCCGGCGGGGGATATTACGTGCCTGGTGAACCGGTGGACTACGCTCGCGGATTGAGCGCTGGGTCTGCGGGCTTGTTGTGCGGCCCGGCGCGGCCGATCATCCTCACCGCGGACGACGAACACAATGATCTCGAAGGGGCCGAGGACCACTCCGGCCGCCGTCGCCATCCGGATCCCGCGGTGAGGCAGGTACCAGATCAGCAGCCCAGCGAGCGCGACCGACGGCGCCCAGGTCCAAGCGGGCCAGCCAAGCCCGGTGTGCAGAGCGCTGCTCACGACGCTACCAGGAATCAGCAGGCCGCCCGGTGCTACCGTGATCTCGGCGGGCGCGAATGCCCACCCGACCAGAAACCCAGCCGACGCACCGAGTCCACGCGCGTTGTGCGTGCAAAAACCGTCGGCCGACGGCAGATGCCGCGCCAGCTGACCAATGGTGACGGCCACGAGCATGCAAGCGACGAGGCCCACTACGATCGCCAGCGGTGTCGATCCACCGGCATAGCGGGCCACGAACAGCAGCGAGAACGCCACCGATGCGGCGGGGCCATGTTGGCGATCGACTTGAACGCCACGGGCATGGTTCCGACGACGCCCGCGGTCAGGCCGCCCGCACCACTTCGGTGTGCTTTCACGTCGGTCATGAGCGGCCCGCCCTCCTATCTGGCCCGGACGACCCCGTAGTCGCTCGGCGCATAAGGGCCTTGGCAGCCCGCGACGTTTCGGCTCAAACGTGAGCGTCAGCGTTCGCCATCATGGCGAACATGCGGACCCACCGGCATGGAGGGACCGGTGCACTGCCGTACGCGGACTGGCCCAAGGACAGTGGCCGGGCCTGCGGGCTGCCGGCTGGCGCCTGCGCCGGAACCTGTGGGCCTGAGGGCGGGTCCACCGCGGCACGATGGGCCTCGCATGTCGGACACACGATGGGCCATCACGTGTCGCGTCCTGATGGCCCATCGTGTGCCAGCGGCCACGGGTGATCCCGCCGGCCAGGAGTGATCAAGCTGGACCCGGCGGTCTCCTGCGCCCAGACCGCGCCGCAGCGGGTGATGATCGGCGCGTTCCGGCTGGTACCGCCGGGTGGTGCTTGGTTACGCTACCCGCGCCGTCCTCGAGCCGACGGTCACCCGTGCCTGCGCCCGGTGCCATGCGCCCGTAGGGACCCGGTCAGAAATAGATGATCTAGCGGTTTCCCCCAGAGCGTCGGCGGCCGCGCGTCTGGCCTCCGGGTCGTGCGGCGGCTTGCCCGGTGGCCTGGTCGTGGTCGGCGCGGGCACGCTCCAGCTCAGCCTCGGCGTTCTCGGCGCGGGCCTGCAGGCCGGCGCGGGCGTCGTCGGCCGCGGCGACCTTGCTTTCGAGGGCCGTTCGCAGCTCGGCTTGTTCCCGCGCGGCGGCTGCGCGGATCTGGTCCGCTTGCCGGTCTGCGGTGTCGCGAACCTCGGCTAGCTCCGCGCGGGCCGACTCGGCGGCCTGGC
>DATIYI010000139.1:0-21421 GCA_035517695.1 Streptosporangiaceae bacterium | reverse complement strand
CATCGACGCCGACCAACCCCAGATCCCGGTCGGGATCGACGGCGAATCGGTGCTGATGCCCACCCCGGTGCGCTGCACGATCTGCCCGCTGTCGCTGCGGGTGCAGGTCCCGCACGACCGGCCCGGGGTTCCCGAGCCGCGACCGCAACTGGACTGGGCACGGCTGCGGCACCAGGCGTTCACTATCACGCGGACCGCGGGCGGCGCCCCAACCGCACGACCGGGCACTTCGTGATCTCAACGTATCGATGTCGCCAGCGACGCCCTCCACGGGCATTCCCCTCGGGCCGGCTTGCCAGTGGGATCACGCAGGACCGTCATTATCAGGCAGCGGGCCGCGGAACGACGATTGAACGTGGCCGAGGGTGAGTTGGTCCCCCGCGCGGAGCACCGTAGCGCCGCGCGGTTCTGGCGGGATCGTAGGTGTCGCGGTCTGCCAGGTGAGCCCGGCGCGGGTAGCCGGGATGGTGAACCCGGGCGGCTGCCACCAGGCGTTGACCAGGACGAGGAAGTCGTCGTCGAGCATCGGCGTGCCGTCGGCCGCCCGGTCGGGCTCGTTGGATCCGTCGAGCTAGACGGCCACGGCCAGAGCGCTGCGGTCGGATCAGTCGGTGCCGGTCATCGCGGTGCCGTGGGGTGGCTGACCCCGGAGGAGCGCGCCCGGCCAAGGTCACGAATGGTTGAAAGTGCGGGGGCCGGGCAAGCTGCGAAGATCGTCGAGCGCGCTGCGAGGGCGCAATAGCCGGGTCCCAGGCGGCCCACGGGCTGGTGGTTGGAGCGCGCTCCACTCCAGGCCTTCCGGGGCCGGGCGACACCTCGCCGGGCATACGCGGCAGCAGGGGAATCGAGAGTTTGGCGACGGCAACCAGCCGGTAGGCACCCGGGCACGGGCGGCATGGGAAGGCCCCGGCGGCGCTGATTCCCCGAGCGGCCGGGCCTTCTTTGACGTGTATCTGACCGGTTACCTGGCCGGGCTGCGAGCGCGCTGCCGCGCGGTTGCTGTGCCGGTCTCGCTGTCTCGGGTAGCCGCGTCGCGGGCGCGGGGAGTTTGTCGCGGAAAGGGTGCCGGCTTCGCGCTCGGCTCGTTCGGCTCGCGCCCGCAGGGTCTGCGCGTAGTTCGTCACGTTCGCGGGCGGCTTTCGGCGCGGAACTGGGCCAGCAACCGTTCGGCGTCGGCGCTTCAGCGCTGAATGGTGGCGTTTCAGTCCGCGCATCGGACGGAGCCGGGCCTTCAGCCGCCTGTAGTCTGCCCGACGGTATGCAGTGACCGGGTGCTAGAACGGCGGCTCGCCACAGCCTCAAGCCACCAACCCAAGATCAAAGATCGAGGCTGGGATAGGCGCTGGGCACCGGCCGTGCGAGCAGATCAGGCTTTCCGGGCGGAACTGAACACAAGACTGTAGTCTTCAACGGCGCGGATCAGGCAGTTAGCTGTATCTAGGACATCGGCCCGGATCACCGCGGCGACGCTCGGGCTTGCTGCCCGCGCCCGCGGGTCCCGCCACACGGTCTCACTGATCAGGTGCCCCGAGGCCGGGTCGGCGAACAACAGCGCGCTGCGAAAACCGGGGGTTTCCGCCAGCAACGGGACTGCGGAGTCCCCGAATGCCTCGATCACCTCCTCGACCCCTGACGGCTTGACCTCGATCCGCGTCAGCCGCACCCCCTCCCCGCTACGCAGCTCTGCCTCTCGCTCGAAGACCAGAATCCGGTACCGCTCGACGGTCAGCGATCCCCTGGCCCGCCGCGCCAGTTCGCCGCGGAGTGGCGCTGTAATCTGCTCGCTCGCCTGCAGCGCATGATGGGACGCCCAGAACGATTCGAGGACCGCGGCGCGGAGTTCCGGGCTAGCCAGCAGCGACAGCCCCAGGCTGCCTGGCTGGCTCTCCACCGCCGGGCGGACCTCGCTCTCGATGTACTTGAGGCACCCGCCAAGCACAAGCGGATCCGCGGTAATCAGGTCCACACGGGCGTGCAGCATGGCGCCTCCCACGGCTCTCAGCGATTTTCGGGGGTATGCCTTGCTGCCCTGCGTCGCCGGCACCTGCAGGTGCGCTCCTTAGCGTTCCCCCGGGCCGCGGGCATGTCAAGCAGCCGGATCGCGCAGGCCGTTGCTCCGCCACTGCTCCTTGCGCAGCACCGCCTCCGCCTCGACTCGATCCGGATCTTGCTGGCGAAGGCCAGGAACGGTGTGACGGGCCAGGCGCCGGAGCCGGGGTGGTTGACCTGGGTCGGCCGCCAGTAACCCCGGCCCGGGTGCCGCCGCGGGGATCCCCGCCGAACCCGTTGACGTCGAACTTCAGCGAGACCGGCCCGGGCCACGCCACCGATGGTTCACCCGGCTGGATCATGCCGAGTTGCTGCGTCTGCTGGCGAGTGCGCCGGCCGGTTGGTTGATCTTAACTGCGCGCAGCGCCGCGTTCTCGTGCCGGAGCACCAGCAGTTCGGCTTTCGTCACCTGATCACTGCGGACGGCCACAGCGAGACCGCCCGCGGCCTGCGCCGGATGGTGCTGGCGCCGCTTCGCTGCCCGCGCTTCCCGAGGTGCCCGCGGCTGAGACGGTCGAGCCGCCGTGTACCAAGAAGGCCGTCCTGCTCGCCTTGTACCGGGCCCATTCGGACTACGGGGACCGCGGCAGAGCGAGCCGGGTCGCCGCCGAGCTGGCCCCGCGGACAAGGCTGCAGGCAGGAACCGCCCGCAGCTACCCATACGCCGAACTGGACGGCCGGAAACCACGACCACCGATCCGCCCGCTGACACCTCACCCCGCGCGCTGGGCGAGAGCCTGGCCGCCCAGATCGCTGACCTGCGCAGCCAGATCCGCGCCATCAACGAACGGCTCGACCAGACCGGGCTCCACGCCGACCTCAACCTCGCCGCCCGGTTCAACCAGCTGGCCCAGACCGTCGCCGACGCGCTCGACACCACCGCACCCCGCGGACCCGCCGCCCCGTCCTGGATCGGCCTGGACCGCGACACCTACCACGCGCAGCTGGCCGACCTGCGCCAGTGGGCCGACACCGTGCTCTGCCAACGGTCGCAAGTTCCGGTGTTTTGATGGCGGGCCAGTCCGGCCCGGATGGACGCGTCGCAGAATCAAAAATAGACACCATGGACCAGGGCGGCTTCGACCAGACCAGCTGGCTGCCCCTAAGCCTAAGGAGCTGGACCTATTCCGGCGGCAACTACGTGATTGCCGTGCACGGCGACCGGTTCATGATCGCAGAGGGGGCCAAATCAAGAGCCTTGAGGAACTGAACCGCCTCTTGAGCGCCAAGTAGCCACAAGCAGACCCCGAAGCCCGTTCCTTGGCAAGCTCTAGCGGCGGCGCTGCTCACCTACCGGGCCTGGCCTGGGCGCCGCGTGATAGCTGGGCCGGGGCGGGTCATGCCGCCCATGACGACAGGACGGACAGGACCGGATTCGGCGTCCGCGCCCAGGCCGGACCAGTAAGGCGTGATCAGCCAGTCCTTCATCCCGTTTGGTGGATGAAACTTGCCCAGCACCAGGTGAAATTGTGTGTTCGGTAGCCAGGTGTGGAGACAGTGGCAAGGCAGTTGACGCGTGTCACACGACCGGGGCAGCGAAGCGGCCCAGCCCATATCAATTCGACGAGAAGTTGCGGCGAGCATCATGACAAGCGACACCGGCGTGGCGCCGCACAACCAGGCCATTGCCCGGCCCTCATCCCGCAAGATCGCGCTGGCGGGGTGGCCGGATCCGTCGCCGCGCTGGTGGCTCTGTATTATCTGCTGCCCCTGGATCGCCTATCCACATCGGCTGCTGTCACAGTCCTGGTGATCGGATTGGTCGCGTTCATCACCCTGGTCGCCGCCCAGGTCCGCTGGATCATCCGGTCACCATTGGTCCGCGAGCTGAAGTATGACGGGGCGTATCCGTCATTCACCCGGGCGCTGCGTAAGCGGGGGCTGCGGCCGCGGTGCGAGCGGTGCGCGGCGGCCGGGACGCCGGCTGAGTTCGCGGTGATCGAGCATCCGGCGGGTGAGGAGACCCAGTGGGACTGGGTGGAGCTGCCGGACCCGCAGTCTTGGTGGGGGGTCGCTAGCCCTTCGACATAGAGCTCTTTCATCTCCTCCTCCATGCCGGTTTATCCCGGCGCACCCAGATCACCTGGAGCTCGTCGCCGTAGCCACCATCGGAGACGCTCATCAGCTCGATGAGTGTCTGACCATCTACTGTGTCCGTCGCTACCTGGCCGTCGCCCGTAGTGTGAGTGGGCTCGGGGTCGTTCGTCACGACCCAGTGCCCGCCGCGCACACGCACAAGCTGACCGCGTTTCGGCGCGGTCACCGACACGGGATTCATCCTCGCTCGCCCCCCGGCGTAGCTGTGGTAACGCCCGTTGGATCGACAGTAACCCTTAGATTTTGGACCGTAACAGTCCGACAGGAGGACGTGCGCGGAAAGACGTCCGTTTACCGCGTTACCTGTTCGTGGCCGAGTGGCCGCCGGCCTGCCATGCCGATGGTTGCTGCGGTACGGCCGGTCAGGCGCTACCGTGATCCGCATGGCGCGGGCGCACCTGCTGGTCATCGGTGACTCCGTCGCGCTGGCATGGGTTCTGGGCGAACAGCGTATGGCGTTCCCGCCGCTTCGCCGCGCGCAGGCCACGGCCCTGGAGATCGGCGACGAGCTGCTCATCTACACGACCCGTGGATGCTTCGGCAACCCGACCCGCGACCTCGGGCGTGTGATGCGCTGGCCACGGTGAAGACGAACGTCAAGGACCTGGCTGAGCCGGTCGTTTTCGGAGAGCGCCGCTTTACCTCGGGCTGCGGGCTCAAGATCCAAGGGCTTGCGCCACTGCGGACCGGCGTGGAACTGCAGCCGCTGGTCCCGCAGATGCACGCGTTTCCGGACCCGAGATCGTGGAGCGTCTACCTCCGGCGTCCGCTCGTGCCGTTGGACGAACACGACGCCGGGCTGCTCAGAGCCCGTCTGACCCCGCTGCTCGGACCACTAGCCCACCATTTGAGCGCCTATCAGCAGGACGCCGCAAAGCGACGAGTCGAAGCCTCGGCGGCGCCGTGAACAGATGAACTAACACGTGCCACTGGCGTGGGCCAACGCTGTGCGGCACCGCCCTCAGCGTTGGAGATTCGCATCTGCCCGAGCCGGTCGCATGCTCGCGACAGCGATCTCAAGTTGAGGCGTCTGCCGAGGGCAGGCTATGCCGCGAGTGCAGGACCGGCAGCTTTCAACGGCTCAACTAAGCGGTCCACGTTCCCTCGTTAGCCTGGGCGGATGCCAGGCCTCCAGGAACTGCGCCTTATGCTGCGTGCCGAGGATGCGCTCGCCGGAACGGTACTCTTGCTTCGTGGTGGCCCGGACACGGTCAAGAAGCTGGGCAAACACGCACAGAGGACTGCCCAGGCCTGGTCACTCGACGGCCAGCCTCTCCTCGGTATCTCCGTCTTCGCGGTCCTTGATGCACCGGCCGATGAACTGCTTCGCTCGCGGCTTGCCAATTACCGCGTGGTCCACCGGCCCATCGTGAGACAACTGTACGAGGCACAGTTCCAACTGCTGCCCACATTCCGCCACCCGCACTTCACCGTGCGCTTGCAGCGTGCGGATGATCCAGAGCTCAGCCAGCTCCTAGCCACGCTAGGGCCTTCGTGGCCAAATCCCGAGTACGCTAAGAGACGCTAAGGGACAGTACATTTGGTGACTCTAAGAGTGCTGCTACTGGCGGAGGGAGGACGGAAATGTACCGCGTGGACATCGGCGCTGATCTCAATGACGAGGATGACACCGGTTACGTCTGGACCCTCCTGAACGAGGCACGCGACCCCGATCAGATCAAGCCTGGCGCCATCGTCGTCGCTGGTGACGAAGATGCCGCTGCCATGTGCCGCGTAATTGATCTCGCGCCACGCGGTGACGGCGTGATCGTCCACCTTGAACTGTTGCCTGGCCTGGTCGAAGACTACCTCGGCGTGGCAGAGCGGGCGCTCGCGAGCTGAACACTGAGCCAACAGTCAACGCGGTCACCATCGATGTCCCTGGCATCAAATCGACGCTGCTCGCCTCGTCTCGGCCGGCCGAAACGCGGCGCGGCACACCGCGGTGAGCCTGGCGCTAGAGGCGGGGATCGACATCAAGGTCGTGTCCGACCAGCTCGGTCACTCCACGACCCGGATCACGCAGGACCTCTACCAGCACGTACGGCGGCAGGCACACCAGGACGTGGCCGAGAAGGTGGTCGCGCTCCTGCCCGATCTCAAGCATGCGAAAGACACGAAAAACGCAGGGTTATGACAATCTGCGTCCGTTTTGCGTCCGTTGCGCGCCGCAATGACCGCCACCACCCGGGCACCGACCGTCACGCTGACCGTGTCAGCGCAGGCAGAATGGCCTACCGCGTGGAGCCGGTGAGCGGAATCGAACCGCTGACCTGCCGTTTACAAGACGGCTGCTCTGCCTGCTGAGCTACACCGGCGAGCGTCAGGCTGCATCGTAGCCGAAGCCGGACCTGACGTGCGCATCCCCTCTCTGACCTGCCGATACGTCGTACGCGCGGTCGCCCGCTGTAGGCGCCGACTGACGCCGTGCCGGCTGGCACCGGCCGACAGCGGCTCTCGGCGGCCGCCTGTGGTGAATATGTACTGAGGTTTCAGTGCGTACGAACTCAGGTCCGTCGCGTGCCCGTCTGTCCGACTCAGGCCGTCTGTCGCGAGACCAGGCCGCGGCGACGCTGCTGCCGGCTTCAAGAAATACTTCAGCTTGCGGAGGGTAGTGGCGCGGCGCTGAACCCCCGGCGGAGCTGTTCGAGCTTGCCAGGCTGCCGGACTATATGCTTGCCAGGCTGCCGGACTATATGACGGAGATGCGCGGCCGCCGAATGGATTGCGGTTGCCGCGACGCGGGATCCGTGACGGCCTGTGTCAGGCGGTGCGGGAAGACAAGCGCCGGGGCGTCTGTGCAGCATCGACATCGGGCATGCTCAGGCGACCAAAGTTGTTATGGTGCCCAAAGTTGTACAGTGCCCGAAGATCTGCATGCGAGTTCGCTCAGCGATCACCTGGTATTCCCAAGTAATCTCAGCTACGCCTAAGCCTCGGCAGCCAGCTCGCCGAGCAGCCGGTCTGTGCCGTACTCCGCGACCTCGGCCAGGGTGATCTTGTCGATGCCCGGTACGCCGTTATTCCTTGCGCGCCGCCGCCCACTCGCGCCACAGCACGTCCCCGCGGCAGACCTTGTCATACAGTGCGTTGAACTCCGTCCGGGATCGGTCTTGGCCCGCCCGGTAAAGCGTGTGCTGCAAGGTACGGGCCGGGATCGGCCGGGACACCCCGCGAATGGCAGTCACCCGGCCCCCGTCCCGGCGGCCCCCGTGCCCGTCAGGACGGCACGGTGGCTGCCGTGTTCTTGCTGCCTGGCGCGGTTCGATCTTCCAGTTGGCCGGCCGCCGGACGCCTTGACGCCGGCAAGCACGCAGGGTGATGCTCAGATGGGTGCCTGTCCGCCACCTGTGGTCATGATGTGACGACGCTGTTGCAGAATGGGAGGGCATTTGTCTGCGCGCCCGCTCACTCCCTGGCCGCCGCAGAGCGAGAACGGTTCGGCCGCGCGGGCGGCCGGGCTGATCGCGGTGGCGGAGGACCTGGCCGGCGAGTTCTCCCTTCGGCCGTTGCTGGAGCGGATCCTGCGGCGCTGCACGGAGTTGCTGGGCTGCGACGCAGGTTCGATCTGCAGCGTGGACGAGGCGGCCGGCACATACCGCAAGGAGGCCGACATCGGCGTTGCCTGCCAGTCTGGCCGGGTCTTCCCCCTCACCGAGGGGATGACGGGAGCCGTGGTGGCACGCCGTGCCCCGGTGTGGTTCGCTCGCTACGACGATGTGCACGGCGGACATGTGGCAGACGATGCGCGTGCCACGCTGCGCGGCGTGATCGGCGTGCCGCTTGCGTGGCGTGGCCGTATCATCGGCGCCTGCGTCGTGTTCAGCAGGGACGAGACGCGTGCCTTCGGGCCCGACGACGCGGAGCTGCTGCAGTTGTTCGCCAAGCACGCGGCGATCGCGCTGGCGAACGCCCGCATGCACGAGGCGGCCGAGGAACGGGTCCGGGTGGAGGCCGCGGCGGCTGAGCGCGACCGCCTGCTCAGCGAGGTCCACGACACCCTCGCGCAACGGCTGGTTAGTATCCGGGTGCATCTCGACAGCGCCGAGCGCGGCCTCGCGGCGAGTGCCACCCGGGGACCCGCTGGCGTCAATGACCACCCCAACGACGGTGACGGGGCGGGCATGGTGGCGGCCCATCTCCGGCAGGCCGGCGCCGCCGCCAGGGACGCGCTGGCCGAAGCGAGGCTGACCCTGCTCGGGCTGGCCGCGTCGCCGCTGGATGGCCGCACGCTCGAAGCCGCCCTGCGCGCTGAGGCAGCCTGGGCCGAGAGCATCGGCCGGCTCGAGGTCAGGTTCGTGTCAGCGGGAACGCCCGTCGCCCTGGATGCGCGCTTGCCGCATGAGGTGCTCCGAGTGGCGCGGGAAGCGCTGACCAACATCGTCCGGCACGCTCAGGCGCATACCGTCCGGCTCGGGCTCCTGTACGACAGGGCGGCCGTATCCCTGCTCGTGCAGGACGACGGCGAGGGCTTTGACCCGAAATCCGGCTGGCAGGGCGACCGTTTCGGGCTGCGTGCTATGACCGAGCGCGCGCGGGAACTCGGCGCGACGGTCGACGTCGACTCCCTTCCCGGCTGGGGCACCCGGATCCGGGCCCGCTTCCCGTACCTGCGCGATGACGAGCAGGCGGGTCTGCGGCTGCGCGTGCTCGTCGCGGCCGGCCGGCCGACGCTGCGGGCCGGCCTCGCCCGACTGTTGTCCTGGACCGAGCCGGGAG
Organism: Streptosporangiaceae bacterium; assembly: GCA_035517695.1. GTDB lineage: Bacteria > Actinomycetota > Actinomycetes > Streptosporangiales > Streptosporangiaceae > DATFVJ01. Next base: position 12,556 of record DATIYI010000139.1, on the reverse strand, counting down.
TCGAGGTGGTCGGCGAGGTCGGCACGGCGGAGCAGGCCCTGGAAGCCTGCCAGGTCCTGCGGCCCGACGTCGCGCTGGTCGACCTCGGCCTGGCGGCCGGCGACCACCTTGGCCCGCTGGCCGGTGACAGCCGCAGCCTGACCGACCTCCTGCTGGGCCATGACCCGAACCTCGCCGTGGTCGGGCTCTGCGAGGCCGACGACGACGAGCGGGTCGCGGACGCGATGCGGGCGGGGGCGCGCGGCTGCGTGGACGCCGCCGTCGACGGCCCAGAACTCGCCCGTGCCGTGGTAGCGGCCGGCCGCGGGCAGGCGATCCTGTCGGGTCCGGTGCTCGGGCGGTTGCATCGTGGTCTGCGGGCCGACGACCTCGACCCACCGCTGACCGAACGGGAACGTCAGGTGCGCGGCCTTATGGAGCAGGGCCTGCCCGACAAGGTGATCGCCGAACGGCTGGTGCTCTCGGTGAAGACGGTGGAAAAGCACGCTGGCGCCGTGCTGCGCAAGACCGGCGCACGCAACCGGACCGAACTGGCCGCGCTGGCCGGGCGCACCCGCCCCAGATGAGCTGGCCCAGATGAGCTGACCCAGATGAGCTGACCCAGATGAACTGGCCCAGATGAGCTGGCCCAGATGAGCCGTCGAGGGTAGGGGAAGCCCTCCCCCGAAATGGGGGTTTCCACCGATCCGGAACCACCGCCGCCGCGCATAGGTTCGCCTTGTTGCCCCGCAGGAGGTTCGTGCATGCCTGTCGTTACGCTGAAAGAAATCGTCGATCGGGCATTCGCCGAGCGCTACGGCGTGGCGGCGATCAACGTGGTAAACGATCTCACGTTGGAGGCGGTGCTCGCCGCGGCCGTGCAGCAGCGCTCCCCGGTAATAGTTCAGACGTCGGTTAAGACGGTCCGAGCCATCGGCATCGACCTGCTGTTCGCAATGTGGCGCGAGCTGACCGCGGGAATAGAAGTGCCGGTAAGCCTGCACCTCGACCACTGCCCGGACCGTGCGTTCATCAGCATGTGCCTGCGCAAAGGATGGAACTCTGTCCTGTTCGACGCCTCCTCGCTGCCGGTTGAGGAGAACCTGCGGCAGACCGTCGAGGTCGTGGCGGAGGCCCGCTCCTACGGTGCGCATGTCGAAGGGGAGATCGAGGCAATCACCGGCGTCGAGGACGACATCGGCACCGACGAGGAGGCGCGCAGGCAGTCCCTTCCCGTCGCGCTCGACTTCATCCGGGCGACTGGGGTTGACGTCTTCGCGCCAGCGATCGGCAACGCGCACGGCGTGTACCACGCCGAGCCCAAGCTCGACGCGCAACGGGTATCCGACATCGTCGCGGCGCAGCCGATCCCCATCGCCCTGCACGGCGGAACGGGGATGACGGACGCCCAGTTCAGCGATCTGATCGCGCGCGGCTGCGCGAAGGTGAACATCTCGACGGCGCTCAAGGTCACCTTCATGAAAGCCAACCTGGCTTTCCTGCGCGGGGCGCAGGAGCGCGACAGCTGGGACCCGCCGTCACTGTTCACTACGGTGCGGGCAGCCGTCAAGGATATGGCCGCCGACCACATGCGCCGCTTCGGCAGCGATGGCAAGGCCTGGTGAACACGCCGTGACCGGCTCGGCGGCCCGGGCGCTGGTGTTCGACTGCGACGGGGTGCTGGCCGACACCGAGCGTTACGGGCACCTTGTCGCGTTCAACCAAACCTTCGCGGAGTTCGGGCTGCCGGTGCGCTGGAGCACGGCGCAGTACCGGGAGAAGCTGCGCATCGGTGGCGGCAAGGAGCGCATGGCTAGCTTGCTCACGCCGGAGTTCGTCGCGGCAGGGGGCCTGCCGCCCGATCCGGCGGGCCAGCAGGCCGCCGTCGCCAAGTGGCATCGGCGGAAGACGGAGATCTACACCGGCCTGGTGGCTTCCGGTGCTGTCCCGCCCCGCCCGGGCGTCGCCCGTGTCGTCGGCGAGGCGCTCTCCGCAGGCTGGCCGGTGGCCGTGGCCTCGACCTCGGCGGAGACCTCGGTCAAAGCGACGCTGGAACGAGCGGTCGGGGCCGAGCAAGCACGGGAGGTCAAAGTATTCGCCGGCGACATCGTCGGGCACAAGAAACCGGCCCCGGACATCTACCTCCTCGCACTCGACTGGCTCAGGCTGCCAGCCAGCCGGGTCGTCGTCGTAGAGGACTCCCGCAATGGGCTCATGGCTGCGGTCGGGGCCGGCGCAGCGTGCGTGATCACCGTGAACGACTTCACCGCCAGCGAGGATTTCAGCGAGGCTGCCCTGGTCGTGTCCTCACTCGGCGACCCTGCGGGCGAGCGTGCGACGGTGCTCGCCAACCGCAGCCGGGCCACCCCCGGCGACTGGATCACCCTGGCGGACCTGGCCAGCGTCCTGCCACCGTAGCCGCCGCCCGCAGCGACGCATAACCCATCCGGCGACGCCCGCGAACCTAGGAGCGCCCATGTCCACCGCAAGCCTCGGCGACGTTGAGATCGTCGTGCACACGATCGCCACAGTCGCGGTCGGCAACGAGAAGTACTTCGGCGACCTGGACGCGGTGGTCGGCGACGGCGATTTTGGCTACTCGATGGCGCGTGGGTTCGAACGGGTGCTCGAGGATTGGGGCAGCTTCGACCGCGCCGATATCGGCACGTTCCTCAAGAAGATCGCCGTCGTCATCACCAGCCGGATCGGCGGCACGTCCGGCCCGATCTGGGGGACCGCGTTCCTGCGGGCCGGCTCGGCCGCCGGTACCGCCACCAAGCTCGAGCCCCCGCAGGTCGTCGCCATGCTGCGGGCCGCGATCGAGGGAATCAAGGCGCGGGGGCACTCCGACGTTGGCGACAAAACGCTGCTCGACGCGCTCGTCCCGACTGTCGACACGATCGACGAGCACATCGGACTGGGGCACGACGCCGCCACCACGCTGCGAGCGGCTGCAGTCACCGCGCGCGAGGGGGCCGAGGCGACACGGCCAATGCAGGCCATGCGCGGGCGGGCCAGTTATACCGGTGAACGCAGCATCGGCACGCTTGACGCGGGTGCTGTCGCTGTCGCCGTGATGTTCGAGGCTCTTGCCGACATGTGGCCGGACCACCCGGCCTCGTCCTGACTCCTCCAGGAGGTAGTGGCATGAAGAAGTTTGTCAACGACCCGAGACAGTACGTGCCCGAGATGCTCAAGGGCATCGCCTTGGCCAATCCAGGAACGCTCAAATACGTGCCCGACTACAACCTCATCATGCGGGCGGACGCGCCCCGTGACGACAAGGTCTCGGTCATCCAGGGATCCGGGTCGGGCCACGAGCCCGCCCACGTGATGATCGTTGGCAAGGGCATGCTCGACGCCGCATGTCCCGGCGATGTGTTCGCCGCCCCGCCGATGGACTTCGTTCTGGAGACGAGCAAGCTGCTCAGCTCGCCCAAAGGCGTCCTGCACATCATCAACAACTACACGGGCGACCGCATGGCCTTCGAGATGGGCAGGGAGATGGCGGAGGCCGACGGCATCACGGTCGGCACGTTGCTGGTCGACGACGACGTCGCCGTAAAGGACTCCACCTACACAGTCGGCCGGCGCGGCGTCGCTGGAAACTTCTTCGTCATCAAAGCGGTCGGAGCCGCGTCCGAGCAGGGCGCGGAACTCGACGACTTGCTGCGCATCGGCAACAAGGTCAACTCCGTCACCCGAACGATGGGCATGGCGCTGACCTCTTGTACCCCGCCGGCCAAGGGTTCACCGCTGTTCGAACTCGGCGACGACGAGATGGAGATGGGCGTCGGCATCCACGGGGAGCCGGGGCGCCGCCGGGAGAAGCTGGCCGGTGCCAACGAGATCGTTGACGAATTGCTCGACGCCGTCGTGACCGACCTGCCATTCAGCCGGGGCGACGATGTAGCGCTGATGGTCAACGGGCTCGGCGGCACCCCGATCAGCGAGCTGTATCTACTCTACGGTTACGCGCACGAGCAATTGGCCGGGCGCGGGATCAACGTCAGGCGGAACTACGTCGGCAACTACTGCACGTCGCTGGACATGGCGGGCACATCCATCACGCTCAGCCGCCTTGATCCCGAGATCGACGAGTTGCTCGCCGCTCCTGCCGAGATCGCCATCCGGACGTTCTGACCAGCTGATCAGCGTCCGGCCCGTCGGCGCGCCACCTCGTAGAGGGCGATCCCGGCGGCAACACCGGCGTTCAGCGATTCGGTCCGCGCCGCGACCGGGATCCGCACGAGGAGATCGCACCGATCGGCAGCGAGTCTGGAAAGGCCGCGACCTTCCGAGCCCACGACAAGCACCAGCGGGCCGTCAGCGACCTCCAGGTCGGCGACATCGGTCCCGCCGCGGGCGTCAAGGCCGGCCACGAACAGCCCTGCCTGCTGGTAGTCCGCGAGCGCGCGCACCAGATTGGCAGCGCGTGCAACGGGCAGGTGGGCGAGCGCGCCGGCGGATACCTTCCACGCCGACGCGGTTACACCAGCAGAACGTCGCGCGGGAATGACCACTCCGTTCGCGCAGAAAGCCGCGGCCGACCGTGCCACCGCGCCGAGGTTCCTTGGGTCGGTTACGCCGTCGAGCGCCATGATCAGAGGGGGCGCCCCGGAGGTGTCGGCGCGCGCTGGCAGGTCGCCGGGGTGCGCGTACTCGTAGGGCGGCACCTGCAGCGCGAGACCCTGGTGCAGGGCGCCGTCGGTCAGCCGGTCCAGCTCGCCGCGGCTGGCCTCGAGCACCGCAATCCCAGCGCCGGCGGCCAGCCGGATCGCCTCCGCGATCCGGTCGTCTGGCTCGGTGCGGTGCCCGACGTAAAGCGCGCCCGCGGGAACCGCGGCGCGCAGCGACTCGAGCACCGCGTTGCGGCCCGCGACCACCTCAGGGCCGTCCGGCGCCCGACCAGGGCCGCCGGGAACGCGGGCGCCGCGGGTTGTCCCGCCGGCCACGCCAGGTTTACCCGAGGCCGCTCCAGAACGGCTGCCGCGCGCGGTCCTGCTGTTGCCCGGTGGCCCGGCGCCAGGGTTTCCCTTGGGCCGCCCAGAATCCCCGTCGCGACCCGTACCCGTGGCCCGCTTGTCTGCGGCGGCGGCGCGGCGCCGGGCTGGGTGACCGGGCCGCAGGTGCGCGGGTGGCGTCGGGCCCTTGCCCTGGAGCTTCCGCTTGCCATGTCCGCCGGTGCCTTTGCGACCCGGACTTGTGGTCATTACTTCAGCTCCCAACGCGGGCCATGCGGTGTGTCCTCGACCAGAACTCCGGCCGCGCTCAGGCCGTCACGGATGGCGTCGGCGGCCGCGTAGTCCTTTCGCTCGCGGGCCGCCGAACGCTGCGCGAGTGCGATACCCACCAGCGCGTCGACCACGCCGCGCAGATCACCGGCGCTGCCGGTAGCCGGAATCGCCGTCCACGGATCAGCGAGCGGGTCGAGCCCGAGCACGCCGAGCATGGCGCGGACCTCGCCGAGCCTGCTGCTCGTCCCCGCAGCGTCGCCAGCGGCTAGCGCGTTGTTGCCGGCCCGCACCGCGTCGTGCACCACGGCGAGGGCCTGCGGGACACCGAGGTCATCGTCAAGCGCGGCGGCGAACTCGCGCGGCACGGGCGGCAGCTCGCCCCGTGGCGCTGCCACAGGCGGCGCCACCTCCGCGGCCCGCACGGCGAAGCCCTCGATCCGCCGGTACGCGGCGGCCGCCTCCGTCAGTGCCTCCTCGGAGAATTCGAGCAGCGACCGGTAGTGCGCCTGGCCCAGGTAGTAGCGAAGCTCAGGCGGCCGCACCCTGCGCACCACCTCGCTGACGATCAGCGAATTGCCAAGCGACTTGCTCATCTTCTCACCGGCCACACTGACCAGGCCGTTGTGCATCCAGTAGCGGGCGAAACCGTACCCGGCGCCACGGGACTGCGCGATCTCGTTCTCGTGATGTGGGAAGATCAGGTCAAGGCCGCCGCCGTGGATGTCAAAGGTGTCGCCGAGGTATGCGGTGGCCATTGCCGAGCATTCCAGATGCCAGCCGGGCCGGCCGGGTCCCCACGGCGTTTCCCACGCAGGCTCATCTGGCTTGGCGCCTTTCCACAGCACGAAGTCGCGCGGATCGCGTTTGGAGGCCGCGCTGTCGGTGTCGCCCGCGGCCCGCATGTGCTCGAGACGCTGTCCGGACAGGGCGCCGTACTCAGAGTAGGAGCGCACGTCGAAAAAGACGTCGCCGCCGGCCGCGTAGGCGTGGCCGCGCTCGATCAGGCGGCGGATCAGCGCGATCATCTCGGGCACGTGCCCGGTCGCGCGCGGCTCGACGTCAGGTGGCAGGCAGCCGAGGGTGGTGTAGGCGTGACTGAACGCACGCTGGTTGCGCTCCGCCACCGCCCACCATGGCACGCCCTCACGTCGCCCCACGTCGAGGATCTTGTCGTCGATATCGGTGACGTTCCGGCAGAAGGTCACCCGGTACCCGCTCGCCTTCAGCCAGCGGACCATGATGTCGAAGCACACACCGGAACGCAGGTGGCCGATGTGGGGCGCCGCCTGCACGGTGGCACCGCACAAGTACAGCGAAACCGTGCCAGCAGTGATAGGCACGAACTCGCGCACGGCACGCGCGGCGGTGTCATGAAGGCGCAGGCCAGGTTCCATCTCGTCCGTCATCCGTCCGGTTGCCCGGCGCCTTTGTCGGCTCGCGGGCGTGACTTTACGCTGCACAGCGTATCGGCGCCGGACCACATCCGTGCTGTCGGAGCCAACTGCCTAGCGCGAGTTTCCCCCGTAGTGTGATCTTGATGCGGTTCGGGACCTGGCGAGCCCGCTGGATTGCGGCTGTGAGCTGCTGAATCAGGCGTGTCGTGATCGATATCGGGCGGCTGAGGGTGTATTACCTAGAAGTATGGCGAGCCTGGTGGCGAAGAAGCAGGGCCAGCGGACCTATTACTACTTGGTGGAGTCGGCCAGGGTGGGCGGCAAGCCGCGGATCGTCTCGCAGCGTTATCTCGGGTCGGCGGAGGAGGTCGCGGCGCGGCTCAGCTAGGCCGGGCCGGGTGAGCCGGAACGGACCCGGCACCTGGCGTTTGGGGACCTGGCCGCCGTGTGGGGGGTGCTGGAGCGGCTGGGGTATGCCGGGATCGTCGATGAGGCAGCCGGGGCGCGGCGGGCGGACGCCTCCGCATCGGTGGGCACCTACCTGGCGCTGGCGTGCGCGAACCGGGTGGTGGCGCCACGGTCGAAGCTGGCGTTCGCGGACTGGTGGGCCACTACGGCCGGAGACCGGCTGGCGCGGGTGCCATGGGCGGCGCTGGATCACCGGCGCTTCTGGGACGCGATGGACGCGCTGGATCAGGCGGCACTGACCGTCATCGAGCGGCGGCTGGCGGCCGCGATGGCCGCCGAGTTCGGCTTGGGCCTTTCCGGGATGGCGCTGGACATGACCAACTTCGCCACGTTCATCGATTCCGGCAACGACCGGGTGCCGATCGCCGAGCGCGGGCACGCCAAGCAGAAGCGCACCGATCTGCGGCTGGTCGGGCTGGGCCTGGTGGTCACTCGCGACGGCGGGATCCCGCTGGTGGGGCACGCCTATCCGGGCAACCGCAACGATGTGACGATCTTCCCCGAGGTGGTCGATGAGCTGGTGGCCCGCTACCGGGCGATCGCCGCCGACGACCAGGAACTCACCGTCGTGTTCGACGCCGGGCAGAACTCGGCGGGCAACTTCGCCCACCTCGCCGACGCCGGGCTGCAGTTCGTCGGGTCGCTGCCGCCCTCGGACTACCCGGACCTGCTCGCCCTCCCGGCCCGCCGCCTCACCGTGATCGACGCCGAGCGGTTCCCGGGGCTGACCGGGTACGAGACCACAGCCGAAGCGCTGGGGGCCCGGCGGCGGGTGCTGCTCACCCACTCCGGCACCCTGCACGCCAGGCAGTCCCGCGGCTTCGACCAGACCACCGGCAAGGCCACCCGCAAGCTCGCCGAGCTGGCGGCCCGCCTGGAACGCGGCCGCACCCGCCGTGACCGCGCCGCCGTGGAAGCCGACATCGCCAAGATCACCCGGCCCCGCTGGCTGAACCGGGTCCTCACCACCACCCTGACCGGCGACAAGCCCAGCCAGCTGCGGCTGACCTGGACCGTGGACGAGCCGGCCCGCCGCGAGCTGGAGACCGAGCTGTTCGGTAAACGGATCCTGGTCACCAGCCGCGATAACTGGCCGGTACCCGAAGTGGTCGCCGGCTATCGCTCCCAGTCCGGCGCCGAAGCCGGGTTCCGCCAGCTCAAAGACCCGCGCGTGGTGTCCTTCTCCCCGATGCACCACTGGACCGACCAGAAAATCCGGGTGCACGTCTCCTACTGCGTCACCGCCCTGGCCGTCGCCCGCCTGATGCGCCGCCAAGCCCGCCAGCACGGCCTCGACCTGTCAGTCCGGGTCCTGCTCAGCGAACTCGCCGGCATCCAGGAAACCGTGCTGCTCTACCCCTCCACCGGAGGCCGCCCCCGCGCCCGGCGCATGCTCACCGAGATGACCTTGACCCAGCAACGACTCTACGAAATCTTCGGACTCGACCGCTACGCGCCAGCGCGGTGAGACCAGTTAGGTAATCCACCCAGCCGCCGACTGCACGACTGCTGACCCGGGCAAACACCATCAAGATCAAACTATGGGGAAACTCGCGCTAGCTGAGACAGACTGCTGGCCAAGGGTGAGCCTGCATGATCAGCGGTGGCTGAGCGGTGGGGCCTGGCGCGCGCCCGGCCGGGCCTCCCAACGCTGAGGCCGGGCGCAGGCGCCTGGCCCACGGCGTGCGCGGCGCGCCGTCTTGATCTAAGACTTCATGTCACTGACGTGACGCCCGACGCTGCAGGTGTACGCAGCCGCCGCTGATCCCCTCTGTGCAAAGTAAGACTCCCGGCGGACGTCGCCGGGGGGAAGGGGGAGGAAAAAACCATGCCTGGTCCTTCTGGCTACGAACCGCTCCCCGGCAGCGAGCGTCCGCAGCTTCCGGGCTCGACTCTTGTCGGTCCGGTCGGGAAGTCCGAGCGGGTCGCGGTGACGCTGCTCCTGCGGGTACGCCCGGACGCCCAGCCCGAGCCCGATTTCGAGCACTGGCAGAACACGCCGCCCGGCCAGCGGGAGTTCCTGTCGGCCGAGGAGTACATGCAGACCTACTCCCCGACCGACCAGGACGTCCGGGCGGTCACCGAATTCCTGGAGTCCAGGCACGTGCGGGTGACCGAGGCCAGCGCCGGCCGCCGCCGCATCCTGGCCGAGGGCGACGCGGCCAAGGTCAACGCGGCCTTCGCGGTCAGGCTGAACAACTACCGGGCGCCCCGGACCCACACCCGGCGCCTGGCGCCCAGGCCGGAGGGCACGCCGGTCCTCGAGCACATGGATGAGGACGTGGTCTACCGGGCTTCGAGGGGCCCGTTCAGCTGCCGTCTGAACTCATCGGGGTGGTCGAGACGGTGATTGGCCTGGACAACCGCCAGCTCGGCCAGCCTGGGGGCACCGGCACCGGCGACCCGCCCAACGCGAACTACCTTTCACCGGTCGCCGTAGCCCAGCTCTACGACTTCCCGAACACCGGCGCCGCCGATCAGACCATCGGGATCTTCGACGATGCCGGCGCCGGGGCCGCCTACAGTCACACCGACATCACAGACTTCATCTCGAGCCTGCCCGGCGGATACAACACCCAGCCGAGCCTGGCGGACATCGGCCTGACGGTTGGCGCGACGACGTACACGAACGACACGTCGCTCGTCACCAGCTCGCCGACCGGCGCGGTCGGCGAGTGCACGATCGACGTTTCCATCGCCGCGGCGGCGGCCCAGGGCGCCAACATCAACGTCTATTTCAGCGACGCCAGCGAACAGGGCTGGGAGGCGTTCTTCGATCGCGCCATCAACCCGCCCGCCGGGGACAATCCCCCGTCCGCCCTCACGAACAGCTGGTTTTCCATCTTCGGCGACGATCCCGGCCAGATCGGTGACCCATCGGTCTCGGGGTCGATCGCGCAATGGATGCACACCAAGCTGCGCAGCGCCCACACGCGCGGCATCACCGTGTTCATGGCCATCGGCGACTGGGGTTCCGCAGACCAGGTTGTCGACGGCAACTGCCACGTTGCCTACCCCCACAGCGATCCCGCGGTAACGGCATGCGGCGGCACGATCGTCGGGAACATAAGCCCGACCGGCTTCGAAGAGTTCGTGTGGAGTGAGGCGAATACCGGCTCGCAGTTCCAGAACTTCCCGTACGAATCGACCGGCGGCGGCGTCAGCGACAACCCCGGCTTCTCGGTGCCGCATTATCAGAAGGTGGCCGGGGTCCTGCCCGTCTCCAAGAACGACGGGAACGCGCGCCGCGGCGTCCCGGATGTCGCCGGCATGGTCGCCATGGACGGCTTCTTCTTCGCCGCGCAGGGCGGGCCGGGCCAGTACGGCTTCTTCGGGACCAGCCTGGTCGCCCCCCTCTACGCCGGCCTGACGGCTGTCATCAACGCGTTCCTGGGCCGCAGCACCGGATTCCTCAATGACATCGTGATCCGCTTCCAGCCCACCAGCCCGGGCCCGAGCGGCGCCACGCTGACCATCTACAGCAACGATCTGCTCGGCCCGCACACCGTGGCGGTGTCCGGCGTCGCGCCCGCGCCCCGGCTGGTGCTGGCCATGGCCGACAGCGGGAACATGGGCGCGGCTTGCACCGGGTCGTTCGTCGATGAGCCGCTGATCCTGAACAACAGCGAGGCCTGCCCGCTTTCGGTCACCGACATCACCAGTTCGTCCGCCGAGTTCCAGGTGCCGCAGGTCAAGTCCTATCCGCTGTCGATCGGGGCGGGAGAGTCGGTGCCGGTGCCAATCCGGTTCGCGCCGGCCAGCGTCGGTCCCGCTTCGGCGACCCTGACCATTATCAGCAACGATCTGGCCAGCCCGGCATCCATCGTGGTGACCGGTGAGGCGCCGTCGGGCCGGCTGGCCGTGACCGGCTCCACATTCTTCAGCGGCGTCGAGGCCTGCCGCAGCGCCGAACGCACCATCTCGATCTGCAACGTAGGCGACTGCAAGCTGCACATATCGAGCGTGCGGTTCCGGCATCCCCGCCGTCACTGGGAACTGGTCCGCAACCCCTTCCCGGCCGCCCTCCACCCAGGCTCCTGCCTGAGCGTGGTCATCCGCTACAAGGCCACCGAACGCATTCCGCGATCGCGCGACCTGATCATCGACAGCGACGACCCGGCGACGCCGGTCCGGATGCTGCAGGTGCTGGCCTACACGATCTGGCCCGACGGCTGCTGCCGCAGGTGCTGCGACAGCTGCCGGAAGGAACCATGCGGACGGCGGCACTGCGAGCCTTCCTGCTGCCGCGACTGCTGCGAGGACCGCGATTTCGACGAGGCGGATCTCGATCAGGCGGGGAGCCTCAGCGGTCGGTGACGGGCATCCGCTTGATGCCGTTGATCCAGCCGGAGCGCAACCGCGCGGGTCGCCGGCCGGGCGGATGCCGGGCATGGCGTCGGCGAACGCGATGAAGATCAGCTCGATCTCCAGCTTGGCGAGGTTGGCCCCAGGCAGTAGTGGGTGCCGTAGCCCCCGTAGCCGAGGTGGTCTTGCAGGCAACGCCGGGCCTGACCGGGCGGCCACGGCCACCGGGCGTTTCCCGGTGAAGAGCAGCTCCACGCTGTCCTGGCGGCCCAGGTCGACGTTGTCGGCGACCAGCGCCTCGAAGAACGCCCGGGCCCGGCGCGGGGCGCCGAAGACCAGGTTGCGGGAGGTCTCGATCTGGCGCATCGACAGTTCCCACCACTAGCCGGCCCGCCGGTCAGCAGGAGTCAGCGGCAGCGGCAGCACGCTCATCCACCGCTCCCGCTTCCGTTCGCTTCTTGGTCGCCGTGGCTAATGGCCCGGCGATCTTCAGGCGTGCTGCGGCCTTGCCTGGCAGAACCGCCGCTTAGAAGATCAGGGCAATGCGCACGGGATAGTGCGTCACCGCCCCACCAATCCCGGAGCCAGCTTCCCCCGAGGTTTGGGCTGCCTCGCGTTTTCCGGACAGGCATTTATTGAGCTATTTTATGCTGCCGCCTGATTGGTCAGATACTGGTCCAGCACCTCTTGCGGGGTCCGGTATCCAAGTCCTGAGTGGAGACGGTTCCGATTATAGCGGATCTCGATGTACCGTGCAATATCCTCCCGCGCTTTCTGCCGTGTCGGGTACATAGTGCGGTGCACACGCTCAACTTTCAGTGCACCGTTGAACGATTCCGCGAGAGCATTGTCGAAGCAGATTCCGGTTCGGCCGACGGATTGCCGTATCCCGAGGCTCTCGAGCACTCCGGCGAACTCGGCGGAAGTATAGTTGCTCCCGCGGTCTGAGTGGAATATGGCTCCCTCCGGGAGGCTGAGATTACGGGCGGCCATCTCGATAGCCGCGGAGATCAGCGGTGTCTTGTAATTATCGTCCATCGCCCAGCCAACCACTTTCCTGGTGGCGCAGTCGATCACCGTGGCGAGGAAAAGCCATCCCTGCCACGTTGCGATATAGGTGATGTCACCGACCATTTTCTCGCCCGGCGCCTGCGCGGTGAAGTCGCGGCGGAC
>DATIYI010000138.1:0-2898 GCA_035517695.1 Streptosporangiaceae bacterium | reverse complement strand
TCGGCCAGCTTCAGCAAATCCGCCGTCCGAAACGGCGCCCGGCCCGCCGCGACCACCACGAACGGGTCCGCCAGCGCCAGATCCGTCCACTCCACCGGCAGGCTGACCAGCTCACCGGCGTCACCGAAGACATAGACCCGATCCGCCCGCCAGTTCCGGCGCCGCTTCACAAACTCCAGATCCCGCCCGAACCACGGATGGAAAGGATGAACCACACGCACCCGCTCTGGGCCCGCCCGATCTACCGGTTCATGCGTAGTCGACGACTCGATCGAACGCCAGGTCCGAGGCCCTGAACCCGATCGCCAAGCTCGAAGCCCGCCAGGCATACTCCTTCCGCAACCCGGCGAACCAGCGCCGCCGGGTCCGCACCGCCTGCACCCGCGGCCGCAGCAGGGCACCTGCCCAGGCCAAGAGCAGATCACCTCGGGTAACCGGGCGGCTACCAGATCCGGGTTAACGTCGGGGAGCCGCGATACTGCGGCGGTAGCTGCCGTCCCGCCAGCATGTGATCCCGCACCTGGCCGGCTCACGCTCCAGCCACGGGCGTCTTGTGATTCACTGACGGCGTGGCTCGCGAGCCGGATCATCGGCCGGTCCCGCTCGATTTCGGCGAGCAGGCTCTGCACCGCGCGTCCGACCTGAGAGTTGAGCACTACCGCCTTCTGGCGCATGTGCTCGATCAGGTCCTCGCGGGTGTTGCCCCAGTCGGGGGCATCTTCCGGCGCGGGAAGCGCGTGGTCGAGGGCGTCCGCGACCAGTTCGGCCTTACTGGGCCAGCGGCGGTAGAGGGCCGCCTTGCCGGTGCTGGCGGCGGCGGCCACGCCATCCATGGTCAGGCCCGCATATCCGACGGCGGCTAGCTGATCAATGACGGCAGCGAAAATGGCCCGCTCAAGAGCCTCGCCCCGGCGGCGGGATGGCACGGACGAAAGTGGCCTCAAGCTCGTGGATCTTCGTGTCCTTGGGCGCGGGTAGTGTCGGTGGGTGTCGAATCTGCGTAGGTGGATGATCCACGGCGAGCGGCTCGTAGACGATACCCCTCACGTCCGTGTCAGCCTGGCTGATGTGGAGCTGCCCAATGAGGTGCGCTTCACCCAGTACGTCTTCCGGATGCGGCGCTACGCGATGACGGTGGTGCTGGATGATCCGGGCGAACGGGTGCTGCTGATGCTGCGGCACCGGTTCATCGTGGATCGCTGGGTGTGGGAACTGCCGGGCGGTTACGTCGATGACGGCGAAGATCCTGCCGTGGCGGCGGCGCACGAGGTTGAGGAGGAAACCGGCTGGCGCCCCCTGCGCATGGAGTATGTGCTGTCATGCCAGCCGATGATCGGCAACGCCGACTACCCACAGGACTTGTACCTGGCGCGCGGGGCGAAGCATGTCGGCGCGCCCGAGGTGGACGAGACGGCCGAGGTCCGATGGGTGCCGCTCAACGAGGCGTTGGCCATGATCACCAAAGGGGACATCCTCGGCGCGATCACCGTTATCGGGGTCCAGCATGCCCTGCTGCGGCGGGCAAGCGTTCCCGTACCTCGGCCGTGAAGTCGCGCACCGCGGGGACGTTGGCGCGTGTCCCGAGCCGCCGCGCCAGGTCGCGGACGTAGTGGACGCTGCGGGCGGAGGTGAGGCGAACGGTCAGGTCAAGGGCCTGCCGACCGACGGCGCACGCCCGTTCCGGCTCGTCTTGGGCGGCGTAGGCGGTGGCGAGCAGGGCAAGATTGAAGGCCCGCCCACGGACGTAGCGGCCGTCCATGTCCAGGGATCGCCGCGCATACCTGGCGGCGTGGCTGGCTTCGCCGAGGTCGCGGAAGCATTGGGCCATGCGGGCTGCCAGTTATGCCACGTCGAAGTAGGCCAGCCAGGCGGGGTTGTCTTCCTGGGTAGCGCGGTCGAACGTGCGTTCAGCCGTGGCGAGGGTCATGCCGCAGGCACGCGCGTCGTCGCGGGCCGCGTGCCCGTGTGCTTCCATGACCAGGCATTCGGTGAGCAGTGTCGCTGATCCGTGTTTGAGCGCGGCGGCCTGCGCGGCGCGGGACAGGTCGATGGCCTCATCGGGCCGGGTCAGGTAAAGGGCCTGGTGAGCTTGGGCGGCAAGGATCTCCGCGCCTAGGGCGTGATCGCCGGCGTGCCGGGCGTAGGCGAGGGCCTGGGTCAGGTACCGCTGGCAACGCCGTGCTCGCCGCTGTCGTAGGCCACCCACCCGGTTGTGATAGCTCGCCACATGCGGCGGCCAGTTGCCGGCCTGTGTCCTCGCGGTAGCTGCCGTTGATGAGCAGGTGGGAGACGTGGTCGTCAAGGTAGGACAAGATCACGGTTCGGAGGCGGCCTCCGCCGAGCCGGTTGTCCAGCTCCCGGTAGGAGAGCGTCAGATCCGGATCGCTTCGATGTCGGCGCGGCCGACCCGCGCCGGGCCGCTGCCTGCTGGTGCGCTGACTGGCGGGCCGGTGAGCCAGCGCAGCGCTGACGCCGGCAAGGCAGCGGCAACGAACGCCGCATTGACCAGCAAGCGCCTGCGTTGCACGTCGGCCCTCCACAGGGCAGTCGAGATGGCTACGGTGTCGGCCCACTCGGTGGGCAGGTGCAAGCCGAGGTCGGCGGGCAGGTCGCTGGGGATCATGCCGAGTTCGATCTCCGGCACCGGGCGGCCGAGAGGAGTGTGTCAGAAACTCTGTGTCAGGGGGTGATCGCAGTGTAACTTTCCGTGGGCCGCATGGGCGGCTCAATCCCGAGGAAGGTCAAAGATAGAGAGTTTGGCCGGCGAAGTCGAGGACCCTGGTGAGGGATCTTCGCTGCCGGGCGGTGGTGCCGGGCTGGTGCTGCCGGAGGATGTGCTGGCTGATCTGGCGGATCAGCTGGCGGCGCGGGTGCGTGCCGGGGAGCCGGCTGAGCTGA
>DATIYI010000137.1:0-5460 GCA_035517695.1 Streptosporangiaceae bacterium | reverse complement strand
CGGCATAAGACGCGCGGGAGCTGGTCGGAAGACAGCCGGTAGTATCGCTCGAACCGCCACAGCCGCAGATAGTCCGGCAGCTCACCGCTGCTGGTCCCGTCTGCCAGATGCCAGGCCGTCGCGTACATATTGGTGAGCCGGATCCGCCGCCGGACGGACGGACCCGCCTCCGACCGCATTTGCGGGCCAGAGTCGCGGCTTGGCTGATCAGAAGAAGTTCCAGGCACGTCCGAAGTCTTTTTCTCGCAGTGAGGCGACACGCAGGGCGAACTCGTCCGCGGCAGCCGGGGACTCCCCAACGTTTTGCATGATCCACGTTGTCATGGTCAGTTCCCGGACCTCCCGCAGCACCGGATATCCCGGCCAGGTACGGACGTCAAAGCCGTAGGCGTCGGCGAACTCGCGGTACTGCTGCTCTGCCAGGCCATACCGCTCCTGGGCGATCGAGGTCGGCAGCAGGTCCCACTCCCGGGGGCCGATCGCGGCGGCCTCGAAGTCCAGCAGGACGACACGCCCGCGGTCGGTAAGCAAGTTCCGGGTGTGCGCGTCCCCATGGATCGGCCCCTGCGGCAGGGCGAACTCCAGATAGCGGAGCTGCTCGTTCAGCTCGGCGCATCGCATCTGGAGGAAGGCACGATCGCCGGGACTGACGCCGTCTGCTGCGGCCAGCCGGGACTCCGAAGTCCGCAGCGGATCGAAACTGGCCAGCTCACACGGGCAATCTCCGAGCGCGTGGAAGCTCGCGAGCAAGCGGGCTAGATCCACGTGCGTGGGCACCGGCTCCCCGCCGGTCACCGTGTGCCAGAACGAGACCGGATGATCGTCCACCATCAGCGGCTGATCAATCTCCTCATACACGCGGATGGCTGGGACGTCCGCTGCCGCCAGCCAGCGGGCGACGCACAACTCCCGTTCGACCCGGCGCAGCCGGTCGGCGGAGCGGGCGATCCTGACCACGACCGGCGCAGCGGCCAGCTGATAGATGGCGTTCTCGCCGAGCCGCAGCAGTTCGGCGCCGTCGCTGGTGAGGCCTGCCCGTGCGCTCGCCTCGCGGAGAGTAGGAAGGACCGCCGACGACGTGAACCCCGCGGCGGCATCCGGCACGCGACTCAGGATTCCCGCGATGGCGGACCCAGGTCAAGCGTGCAAGGCCAGGGTGTTTGCACGTGCCGCAGCCGGGCCGCATAGCTTGCAGATTGATCCCGAATGGCTGCGCGAGCGGACAGCCCAGGCACGCTGGCGCGATTCACGGTCAGAACGCCGTCCATTGCCGATCGTCGCCCGTGCGCAGCGAGCGCAGCCGGGTCTGGAGCTCACGCAGGCCGGCCGCGCCGGCGTGGCTGTCGCGGAGCAGCGCGGCGAGGGTGGACAGCTCGCGGATGTCGCGCAGCACCGGGTAACCGGCCCAGGTTCGGATGTCGCGGCCATAGGCGGCGACAAAAGCGTCCCGCTCGGCTTCTGGGAGGCCGAACCGGCGCGCCTGGAGGGTAGGGATGAGGTCGATCTCCCGCGGACCGGAGCTGACAGCGTCCCAGTCGGCCAGCACGACCCGGTTCCGGCCGCGCAGCAGGTTCCCCCGCCAGGCGTCGCCATGGATCAACCCGGCCGGAAGCACGAAATCGAGCTGCCGGTAGGCCCCGAGCAACTGCTCGCAGCGCCTGGTCAGCCAGGAGCGGTCGTCCTCGCTGATCGCGTGGCTGGACGTGATCGCCCGGCGGACCGAGCCGAGCGGCTGGTAGTCGGGAAGTGCGAGCGGCGGCTGGAGCCGATGCAGTTCGTGTAGCAGATGCCCAAGGTCGGCTGGGCAAGGCTCGGGGCCGACTTGGGGGAGATACCGCCAGAACGTGACCACGCATCCGTCGGCCTCAACCGGCTGATCGACGGGCAGCGGCTCAACGCTCGGGAAACCGGCGTCGGCGAGCCACCGTGTGACGCGTACCGAGGTGGCCAGACGTGACGCGGACTCCGGTGATGTCTCTGGCGCGACTCGGGCCACGGCGTCTGCGGCGGGAAGATGGTAGACGGCGGTGGCGAACAGACGGATCAGCCGTGCGCCGCGTGCATCAAGGCGGCTGCGCCGCCCGGCGTGGTGGAGCGCCCGCAGCGCCGTCCCGGAAAGATCATCTGCCGGTTGCTCCTGATTGAGCGTCATCGGACCCCGGGAATCGCCCGTGTCACAGTGCTGGCGCTAAATGAAGCGAGTTGCTGTTCGAGCCGGTCCGCAGCGGGGGAATTTCGGTACCACGGACTGTGCAGCAGCTCACGGCTAGCCTCCAAGTGCTGATTGAGGCTGCTGATCCGCCTATCCGGGTTAAGCCGCAGTAGCCTGCCGAACGACCCGGCGGCGTCATCGAGCTTATTGCTCATGAGCTGGGCCGTCGCGAGCTGAACGTATGCCATGGCCTCGCAGCCGTAGGAGCGGGCCCGAGCCGGAGCGGCTTGGTAGAGCCTGATCGCGGCTGCAGCGGCGCGTTCAGCTTCTGCTGGATCCTCCGCACTGACGGATATGAGGGCGTGGTAGTACGCCAGCTTTGCTTGGCCGAATGCGAATTCCCCGGCGACCTTGCCGTGAAGCTCGTCCGGCGGCGCCCCCGTCATCGCCGCGTCGGCATGTCTAATGGCGGCCCGGGCCTCTGCATGATCCCCGTTCGCAGCTAGCGCCCTGGCCTGAATCGCATGCAACCGGGCCGCGCCCACGCCGGTTGACATGTGATTCAGGCCATCGGTGGCATGCTGCGCCGCGTCTGCGTAGCGGTGGTCCCATATCGCCGCCAGCGCCTGGGTACCTCGCGCCCATCCCATCAGTGCGCTGTGTTCGACGATCCTTCCGTACGTCCAGGCGGCCCTGGCGAGGTCATCGGCGCTCTCCTCGCGGCCCAAGTCCAGGCTTGCATTGGCCATGAGGCCGCACAGCGCCCCAGCCAGGAAGTTGAGCTCGCGCGCCTGGGCTGGGTAGGCCAGCTGGCCAAGGGCCACGTGAACGCGGCAAAGTGCCTGGTGCATGGCGGCAAACAGGGGATACGGCGGCGCGCTGACGTAGGCGCGGCCAAGACGGACAACGTCCGCCTTAAATTGCTCAAGCATCCCAGGACCGATCTCGGTAATCCCGGCAGTCTCGGCGTGCTCGCGAGCCTCGCTCGCCGCGGCGGCGATCAGGTCCGGCGCGAGATCAGCAGCGTCGCCAGGCCAAAGCGACAGTGCGCTCGTACAGCCCTGCCGGTCTGCTCGCGCGTTGCGGGCCACCGCTTCGCGCTCGCGCCGCGCCGCCGCCTCAACCTCGTCGTTGGCAGCCACAAGATGTTCGTCCGCACGCAGGGCCGCATCCGCGCGCTCCCAGAAATCGCGCGCGACATGCTGTCGCCCGGTCTCGACATTCGCGATCGTGCTGCGACTGTACCCGACGAGCGACGCGAACCCAGCCTGGCTGTAGCCAGCCGCGCAGCGGTACGTGGCTAACTCCGCGCCAAGCGCACAGCGCGCCTGCTCAATGGTCTGCGAATCCCTCACCCTGATCTCCGTCCGGCAGCCGAAGCTGTCAATGAATTGTCGCAGATCCCTCCGACGGCTACCCGACAGCGGCGACGACCAGCTTTTGTTGATCACCTCGCGCAAAATGCAGAAGGCGAAGATTGAGGTGATCAGGCATGATGGCTGATCTTGGGGCATTAAGCGTGGAACGGACTCTGCGCTCAGCTAATGAGTCCTGCGCCAATGAGCCGTGTGCCGACTACGAGCTCACGCGTCCGGCGACATGGCAGCCGGCCAGGTTTGCGCGCCGCCCCGTGCCCGAGGCGTTCGCCACGCGGGCGCTCGGCCACCTAGCTGAGGACGCGATCCTGCCCTTCTCAGCGCATGCCGGAAACGCCATCCAGCGCGCCCATAACGACGGGCGGATGCTGAAGCTTACGGCTACGGGCTGCGGCTGCAGGTACACGACGTATACCCGCACGTCGTGTGGCCACGTACCCTCGCCGCGCAAGAGGAATCCTGATTCGGCATGGTCCTGTTCCAGATGCTCGCCGATGACTCGACGATCCTCCAGGCCGCCACTGGGAAGGCAGCAGTGCGCCTTCGCATGGGGCGGCGCGATGGTGGCCGATGCCCGGAAAAGAGCCGGAGCGGATCGCGGGATATGCAAGAGCCGGTCACGAGCGATGAACCGTGATCACCCCGGACTCGGCGCGGGATCGCTCCGGGCATGCCATTGCGCCGGTGGGCGTGAGGAGCCGTGAATGCTGGTGACTTCACCGGATGAGTTTGCTGTCAGCTACCGGCTGGGCTCCGATCCGGCCCAGGTCGGCCGTGCCCGCGAGCAGGCTCGCAAGGCACTTCCCGGCTGGGGGCTTGGCGAGCACGCTGATCTCGCCGAACTCGTCGTCAGCGAGCTGGTGACTAACGCCATGGTCCACGGCGAAGGCCCGATCGAGGTCCGCCTGTCCTGCGCCTGCGGCGACCTGTGGGCCGAAGTCCATGACCACGGCCCCGGTCGGCCGGTCCGCCAGCGACCCGGCATCGAGGACGAACGCGGCAGGGGCCTACAGCTGATCGACGGCCTCATCTACATGTACGGTGGCGCGCGGGGAGTCGTGGAAGACAGCAACGGCCCCGGCAAGAGCGTGTACGTCGCTGTACCCCTCGGCGGCAGCCCGGCGGGCGCCCGATGACTGCGCCGGTGTCCAATCTGCCATCCGACCGTCGGCTGGCGACCGTAATCGACGCCGTCGCGGCAGGCGTGCGGTATCAGGGCCGAGCCGATGACCGGCACGTGACATGACTACCGACGAGGCGGGCCTCAGCAGCGAGGTAGCCACGGTCGCATCCGCAATGGTCCGCCATGTCCTGCCGGTGACCTCCAGCCTTCGGCTGGAGGTCACGGTGGAAGACTGCGGAGTCTGGTTACACCTCACTTACCGTGTTCCCGGTGCTGGGTCGGTGTGGGCGCCCGGGTCGCCGGCCGGTGAGCTGAGCCTGATCAACTCAGCTGCGCAGCGCTGGGGCCATTACGGCGATACGCACTGGCACACCTTGTGGGTGCTCGTCTAGCACAGCTGTGCTATAGGCCTGGCCCCCGTCTTCAAGTGGCGGTTGATGCGATAACGGATTCTGGTGGGACCCATGTGTGGACGGCCATTTAGAGACGGTCGAAAACCACGACAAGCGACTCCAGCCTTGATGCGGCGCATCACGCTCGCCCCGGCCAACCCGGGCCCGGTGGGCGCGGTGGACGATCCGGACGTCGAGCGGCTTGTGGGGCCACCGTTCGTTTGACCGACGAAGATCGTCCGGCGCAGGACCTGACATTCAAGTCTCATCCGAGGTCCTTGCGGCTGCGGAGAGTGACCAAACGGCTGAGAACGACTCCGAAAGACATGATGGCGACGGCGGCGTTCATTGTCACGGCCAGAGCGATCCCGAGACGCCCGGAACCGGCCCGGCACTGACGCTGTCATGCCGGTCAGC
>DATIYI010000136.1:0-3236 GCA_035517695.1 Streptosporangiaceae bacterium | reverse complement strand
CTGCTCCGGCGCCAGGTACGCCAGCGTCCCCGCGATCTCGGCGTGATGGGTGAACCCGGGACGGATCTCGGCCAGCGAGGTCGCAAGCGCGAAGTCCACCAGGCACGGGACGCCGCCGCGGGAGACCACGATGTTGGCCGGAGTGATGTCCCGGTGCATCACGCCCGCCCGGTGCATCCCGGCCACCGCCCGGGCCAGCCCCGCCGCCAGCCCGGCCAGCTCATCGACAGCGAGCGGCTTGGCCACCCCGGCCAGGCTCGTGCCACCGGCGTCCGCCAGTACGAGCGACCCTGCATACCGCGGCGCCCGCGCCAGCTGCGCGACCCCTTTGACGTCGCGTAGCCGCTCCAGCATCGCCGCTTCGTGCCGCAGCCGACGGTCCGCGTCCGGCCCCAGCGGCTCCTTGCGGATGACCGTGCACCCAGGCAAGAACAGCCGGGTCACGCGCGTGCGCGCGCTCTCGTGCACCACCTCCGCCCGGTCAGGCGGATCCCGGCCCGGCAGCACCTCGCCTGCCCCCATGTATGCACCTCCAACGCACGGGCGTTCGCGACATAGCCATGGCATGCGGATCGGCTCCGGACGCCGCTAACCGTCCAAAGGCGGTCTTCAGGGCGACGAGCCCTGTCCACGCAAGGAACGGTCCGGCCAGCATGACCGCTGCGCCGGGAACCCTGCGCGCCACTTCGATCACTTGCTGGCTGCCTGCGACACCCGTGGAACACCAGCTGACGAAGTGCTCGCAGTTGTTCCAGAGCAGGCTGTAGGCGCGATGGCCGATCTTCGACTCGGCGCGATGGGCAGCTTCGGCTCGTTCTTCTGCCGTAGCATTCGACGGACGTACCCATGTTATGCGTCCGCGCGCGAAGGCTGCCTGCGACTCCAGCCGGCGATGGCCGTGACGCAGGGTGTTCTCGACGATCGCCCCGTCTGCAATCTCGGTGCCGAAATGCAGGAAGGCAGGTCGGCCAAAGATGGTGCACTGGGCTACGTGCGTATCGCCTATCATCCGGGTTATGTTACCAATCCGTGAGGTTGGCAATACACACGTCGTGCCCAGGCTTGACCGGCTCGCCCGCCCGTCCACTGTTCCCGATCAACCACAGAGCACGCGTAGAGCTGCAGCCCGCGGCGGGAGCGCCGCGTCTAGCTAGAGCAGGTGCGAACGGGGCGTCGTGAACTGTTGCGCCGGGACGGAACTGGGAGATTATCCGTGGCATCTACTCCTTTGGCAGGGTAACGCTGACGTGGTCTGCACGTCGGCGACGACCTTCGCGCGACGACGTTCTTATCCCGGAGTAGCTCGACGTCCTGAGCCTGCTTCACGCCCGTCGGGGGTGTCACTGCGGCGGGCCGGCGGTCAGGTGCAGGCTGGTAGTGGTGCGTTGCCCAGATGGGCTCACCCAGGTCACGGAGATGGTGTCGCCGGGGTGGAATCGTGTCATGATCTTGGCGAAGCCGTCGGGTGACCCGACCGCCTGCCCGTTCACTGCCGTGATGACCGCCCCGCCGGTCAGGCCGGCCGAGGCCGCGGGGCTTCCGCAGATCGTCCCGTCGATCAGGGCGCCCGAATTGACCGGCGCGATGGCCGACGGCACGGTCAGGTCCTCGTTGCTGGTGTAGCAGGCCGGGGTGCTCCCGGAATCGCCGGAGTCACCATTCTGCTGCTCCTGCTGTTGTGCCTGCGTCTGCGGGTTGCTGCTGGAGCCAGAGCCGATGAAGACTCCCAGGAAGGGCGGGTAGCCGACCGTGATGACCGAGCTGGCGTGGCCGGCGGCGATCTGCCGGGCGATCGACAGCGCCGTGTTGATTGGGATCGCGAACCCGGCGGCAGGTTCCTGGTCGCTTGGGTCGTTTCCCGCGGTGTCCATGCCGATGACGCCGGCCGAGCTCGCCAGCGGGCCGCCGGAGTCCCCGGGCACGATGTCGGCGTTCGTCTGGATCATTCCGTGCAGTGTCTCGGTGGTGGTCGAGCCCGCTTCGTCGCTCGCGGTGATGACCGTATTGACCGCCGTGACATGGCCGGGCGTCGCGGTGATGTGGCCTTGGCCCTCGGCGTTGCCCATGGCCACGACCGCCTCTCCGGCCTTAGCCGAGGAGGAGTTGCCGATCGGCACCGTCGTCAGCCCGGACGCGTTCTGCAGCTGGATCAGGGCGACGTCACCGGTCTGGTCGTAGCCGACGACCCTGGCCGGGTAGGTCTTGCCCGTCGAGATCACGGTCGCGGTCATCTTGGTGGAGTCCTCGATGACGTGGTTGTTCGTCAGCACCAGCCCGTCGGCGTTGACCACCATGCCGGTCCCGGCGGCCGCCTCGCTGTCGTACTGCAGCGTGGTGTTGATCAGCACTAGGCCCGGCTTTACCTTGTTAACGATGCCCTGCTGACCGCTGGCCAGCGGGGCATCCGAGGGAGCCGGGGCAGGCACCGCGTCGCCGCCGGGCAGCGAACTGCCCGACGCGGGGGTGAAGAACAATAGGACAACGGCGACCGCGAGGCCGGCCGCCAGCACGCCCACGATGGTGTGCGTCAGCCAGCTGCCGCTGCCTCGGCGCCTGCGGAGCGTCCCGTACCCACTGTCTTCCCGCATCTCAACTTTCCTGTCTCGCGTTCGGCCGGTGCCTCACGTGGCACGCCAAGTCGGTCTTGACGCTTACAGCCGACCACAGCGGAAGCGATCAGAAAGGCGTAGTCCCTACTGGCTTCCGAGGCGGAGATTACTGACCGGCCCGGCGGCCCTGTCCCGATAGAGCGGCTCAATCTCGGCAGAGCCGGCATCGACTTCTCTACGGCGTGACTATGGCGTGGACTGGCTGATGAGGGGCCATCCGCCGTCTCATCCGGCTAGGGAGATGATTCTGGCCGGTTGTCATGGAAGTTGATCCAGATCGAGGAGTAATACGATGACCATTTCTGACCAGATAGACGCCCTGCAAAAGCGGGCAGCCGATCTGAAGAGTTCCTTCGACAAAAGCCGAAAGGAAACTAACGAGCAGGTCAAGGCACGCCTTAGCCACGCTAAGGCAGATATCGATGCCCGCCAAAGCGCCGCGAAAGACAAGGCCGAGCAGGCCGCCGACCGCACGCAAAGCCAGTGGAAGTCAATGAAGGCCGATGCCGCCGCGAAAGTGCAAGCCTTGCACGACCGCGTTGACCGTAAGCGCGACGAGCATGACGTCAAAGAGGCAGCAAGAGACGCCGACGTCGCGGAGCAAGACGCCGCCGATGCCCTGGACTA
>DATIYI010000135.1:0-97187 GCA_035517695.1 Streptosporangiaceae bacterium | reverse complement strand
TTCTCCAAGACGGGCCAGTTCTCCAAGACGGGCCAGTTCTCCAAGACGGGCTAGTTCTCCAAGACGGGCTAGTTCTCCAAGACGGGCTAGTTCTCCAAGACGGGCTAGTTCTCCAAGACGGGCTAGTTCTCCAAGACGGGCCAGTTCTCCAAGACGGGTCACTTCTCCAAGACAGGTCAATGTTTGTCGCCTTGGTCCACGGATCGCGGTTCGGCGCCAGCGGGCCGCTGAGGGCCAAGCGTCCAGCGGCCGAACGTCTCGTACGCCGGCCGCGGGCCGGGGTAGCTGCGGATCAGATGGATTTCTTCGGCGGTCCATGGCGCGCCTGTGAAGCCCGTCAGCGCCGTTACCAGCGGACTCACGTCCGCTGGTGCCCGGCACCTGGCGAGCGTGAGGTGCGGCCGGAATTGCCGGCCTTCGTCCGGGGGTGGCGCGCCGGCCCGCCGGGCACCTGCGGATACGGACTCGGCCAGGCTCGCCAGGGCGCGGATGTCGCCTCGGAGCCCGATCCAGAGCACGCGGGCACGGGCGCCGCTTGGGAACGCGCCCGCACCGGAGAAGGACAAGCTGAAGCTACTATGGCGGCGGGCGGCGCGTTCCAGACGCGGCGCCAGGCGCCCGGCAGCAACGTCGTCTACCTGGCCGAGGAACGCGAGCGTGATGTGCCATGCGTCATGACGTGTCCACCGGAGGTCTGGCCGGCCTGGCCGAAGCGGCGCCGCGACGGCCTCGAGTTCGCCCAGCACGGCCGCTGGAGGCGCGATGGCGATGAACAGCCTCATCCCGCCATCCCAACGCCGGTCGTGCGTCCCGTCGCTTAGTCTCCCGTCGCGCCGTCGATGCGTTCGCGGAGCAGGTCGGCGTGCCCGTTGTGCCGGGCATATTCCTCGATCATGTGGACCATGACCCAGCGCAGCGAGTACTGCCTGTGCTTGGTCGGGAGGGAGAAAGTGGTCTCGAGCGAAGCCGCCGCCGCCTCCGCCTTGCGCGCAGCCTCGCACTCGGCCCGCCAGGTGGCGAACGCCGCTGTCAGGTCAGCGGTTTGCGCGCCGTTGAAGTCAGCGTCCCTGTCCTGTTCTGTTTCGTAGATATCGGGCAGATCCTCGCCGGCCAGCCCTTGCCGGAACCAGCCGCGCTCCACGTCTGACATGTGCCTGACCAGGCCGATCAGGGACATCGTCGAAGGCGGCGCGGATCGCTGCCGCAGTTGCTCGTCGGTCAGCCCATCACATTTCCAGGCCAGCGTGGCGCGATGGAAGTCGAGCCACGCAGCCAGCATCTCGCGCTCGCCCGCCCGCAGTGGTGGATCAACTCGCTCAACCGTCATGTCCCGATTTTCCAGCAACCCCCGCACAGGGATGCACTGGGGGCAGCCTGCCCGGTGAGGGAACCGGCTAGATCCGGCTCACGGCGCCGGATCACCGGTGGCGAGCCCTGCGTAGGCTGGGGTCGTGTACAGGCCGCGGCCATGGCTTCTGCCCGCGGTGCTCACGATTCTCGTGATCGCCGTCGTCGTCGGCGCCGTCTTGCGATGAACCGGCCCCGCGTTCGGACAAGCGATGCGCCCATGAACCGCCGGCACGTGTGCGCGCGGGAAAGGCGCACAATGTGACGATGACGGAGGCTCCGGTGGGACGGCGCATCGTTCTCGGCATGCTGGGGCTCGGCGTGCTGGGCGTCGCCTTCGGCGCCCGTGCGGCGAATGCGATCGCGACACTGATGGCGCCGGTCGAAGAGCACGACCCCACCGGCCTGACCAGCTTGATTCCCGCGGCTGGAGGGTTCCGCTACTACTCCATCAGTGGCAGCGAACCGCTGCGAACACGGCGGGATTACCGGCTGACCGTGAGCGGCCTGGTGGATAGGCCGAGCACCTACACCTATGCGGACCTGGCCTCGATGCCGCGCACCCGGCTGGTGCGTGACTTCCAGTGCGTCACCGGGTGGCGGGTGCCGTCTGTGCCGTGGTCCGGCGTAAGGCTCGGCGACTTGCTGGATGCGGTCGGAGTCGCGCCGTCGGCCAGAGCACTTACGTTCACGTCGTTCGATGGTGCGGACACGGAGTCCCTCACCCTCGATCAGGCCCGCAGACCCGATGTGATCGTTGCGCTCGGAATGTATGACAAACCGCTCACCCGCGCGCACGGCGGCCCTGTACGCCTGTATGTAGCACCGATGTATGGCTACAAGTCACTGAAGTGGCTGAGCGGGATCGCGCTTACCGATCAGGTGGTGCCCGGATTCTGGGAGCGCAACGGATACGACGTGAACGCCTGGGTGGGCAAGTCGAACGGCCGGGGCGATGCTCCCACCTCGTGATCGTCGTGCTGGAGACGCGCGAATGGAGGCCGGTGCCGCAGGCACGCAGGGGGGATCCGGAACCGCAGGCACGGAGGGCGGAGCCGGAACCGCAGGCACGCAGGGGGGATCCGGAACCGCGGGCACGCGTGGGCCGACCACGGCCGGAGGCGGGTCGGCGGTACATCAGGATCGCCCTAGGACCGGCGCCGCCCCGGGCAAGCTGAACGGATCCGTGCGAAGGTTCACCGGGGGCGAGCGGTGGGTGCACTGGAGCACGGCCGGGCTCATGCTGGCGTGCATCGCGACAGCGGCATTCCTGTACGTCGGGCCGCTCGCCATCCTGGCCGGACGGCGCAGGCAGATCGAATTGATTCATGTCTACGCCGGGTTCGGGCTGCCTGTACCGATACTCCTGGGCTGGCTGTCACGCGCGTTCAGGCGCGACGCCGCGCGGCTGAACAGGTTTTCGCCGCGCGACTGGGAGTGGCTCCGCTCACGCGACAGACGCAGCGGCAGGATCGCGATTGGCAAGTTCAACGCGGGTCAGAAGCTGAACGCCGCGTTCATCACGGGATCGATCCTGGTCATGCTCGGGTCCGGCGTGATGCTCTGCTGGCCTGATGTGCTGTCACTGCCGCTCTCACTTCGAGTGGGTGCGACATTTGTGCACGATTGGCTGGCGCTCGCGATCCTCATCGTCGTGCTCGGTCACATCTGGTACGCGGCCCGGGAACCGGAGGCCCTGCAGGGCATGTGGACAGGACGCGTACCCAGATCCTGGGCCGCGCGCAACCATGGGGCCTGGCTCGCCGAGCAGGAGGCGGCCGAGCAGCAGGCGGCCGATCTAGACGCCGATCTAAAAGAGGGTCGCGACAGCTCCTACAACCGCTCGACGACATAGTCGATGCAGGTGGTGAGCGCCTCCACGTCGGCAGGGTCGATGGCGGGGAACATCCCGATCCGCAATTGGTTGCGGCCGAGCTTGCGGTACGGCTCAGTATCGACGATCCCGTTCGCGCGCAGCGTCGCCGCGACAGCGGCGGCGTCCACTGCCTCGGTGAAGTCGACGGTGCCCACTACGTGCGAGCGCTGCGCGGGTACGGCGACGAACGGCGTCGCGTACGGCGCCTTCTCCGCCCAGTTGTACAGCCGTCCGGCGGAGTCCGCGGTGCGGGCCGTCGTCCAGCCAAGGCCGCCTCTCGCGAGCATCCACTCGACCTGTTCCGCAAGCATCAGCAGGGTCGCGACCGCGGGTGTGTTGTAGGTCTGGTCCTTGACCGAGTTACTGATCGCTACTGGCAGTGAGAAGAACTCGGGCACGTAGCGCCCGGTCGCGGCGATCTCGTCGACCCGGCCGAGCGCCGCCGGAGACATCAGTGCGATCCACAATCCGCCGTCCGAGGCGAAGCACTTCTGCGGCGCGAAGTAGTACACATCGAAATCACTGGCCCGCACGGGCAGCCCGCCTGCACCGCTCGTCGCGTCCACCAGCACGAGTGCGTCCGCGCCGCCCACCCGTTCTATGGGCATCGCCACACCCGTCGACGTCTCGTTGTGGGTCAGCGCGTAGACGTCCACCCCGTCTTCGGCGCTCGGCAGCGGGTGGGTACCTGGCGGGCTTGAGATGACGCTCGGCTCCGCCAGCCACGGCGCGTCCGCCACGGCCTTCGCGAACTTGCCGGAAAACTCGCCGAACGACAGATGCTGCGACTTCTCGCGGACCAGTCCGAAGGCGGCGATGTCCCAGAACGCCGTGGTGCCACCGTTGCCGAGCACCACCTGGTAGCCGTCGGGCAGTGCGAAGAGCTCGCGCATTCCGGCGGTGACCCTGCGCACCAGCGACTTGACCGGGGGCTGCCGATGTGAGGTGCCGAGATAACGGCTGCCCGACGAAGCGAGTGCGCTCAGTTGCTCGGGGCGGACCTTTGAAGGCCCGCAGCCGAAGCGTCCGTCCACCGGCATAATCTCAGCAGGAATCGCGATGTTGGTCACGAGCCGATTTTAGAGGTCTGGCTCGGCCGCTGCGCCGGGACTTGGCCGGCAGCCTCGTGCGCTTGGGCTGTTACGCGCCCGTGAGCAGTACGTCGCCTGCGCCCGGCACGTCGGCGACGGGACGTGATTTCGGGCCCACGTAATGCGCGCTCGGCCGGATCAGCTTGTTCGTGCGCTTCTGCTCAAGGATATGCGCGGCCCATCCCGCCGTCCTGGCACAGGTGAACATCGACGTGAACAGGTGCGAGGGAACTTCGGCGAAGTCAAGCATGATCGCGGCCCAGAATTCTACGTTGGTGGCGAGCACCCGGTCCGGCTTGCGCGCGTGCAGTTCTTCGAGCGCCGCCGTCTCAAGTGCAGCGGCGGCCTCGTACCTGGGCGCGCCAAGCTCCTTGGCGGTGCGGCGAAGCACCCTGGCCCGTGGATCCTCTGCCCGGTACACGCGGTGACCAAAGCCCATCAGCCGGTCGCCCCTGCCCAGCGCCTGTTTCACATATGCGCGCGCATCGCCGGTCCGCTCCACTTCCTGGATCATGTGCAGGACGCGGGCCGGCGCGCCACCATGCAGTGGCCCTGACATGGCGCCGACCGCGCCGGAAAGCGCGGCCGCGACGTCGGCGCCTGTCGAGGCGATCACCCGGGCGGTGAAGGTGGAAGCGTTCATGCCGTGCTCGGCGGCGGATGTCCAGTACGCGTCGATCGCCTTGACATGCTGCGGATCCGGCTCGCCACGCCATCTGATCATGAACCGCTCGACAATGGTCGCGGCCTCGTCCACGCGGCGCTGCGGCACCATCGGCACACCGACCCCCCTGGCCGACTGCGCCACAAACGACAGGGCCATGACCGATGCCCTGGCGAGATCGTCGCGAGCCTGCTCGTCGCTGATGTCGAGCAGTGGACGCAGTCCCCAGGAGGGCGCGAGCATCGCGAGCGCGCTCTGCACGTCGACGCGAACGTCGCCGGAATGGACCGGGATCGGGTACGGCTCGGCGGGCGGCAGGCCCGGCTCGAAGCTATCGTCCACGAGCAGGCCCCATACGTTCGCGTACGAGACCTGCCCGACGAGATCCTCGATATCCACGCCCCTGTAGCGCAGAGATCCGCCTTCCTTGTCCGGTTCGGCGATTTTGGTCTCGAACGCCACGACGCCTTCTAGTCCCGGCTTGAAGTCGGACATGTGCGCTTCCTCCGTCTTCTGTGGGTAGGGCGTGACGGGCGACGGACCGCATGCGCTTTTCATGGTCTTTCTTGTGCCACATTGAGCACATTGAAGACATTGGACCACACTGCGCCCCGCCCCCTGTTGGTGCGGCAGGGCATTATCTTGCGTGGGCCACCCCGGTTCCGGCCGAGCGAACGCGCGCTTCGCGTACGCGCCGGCGTTGCTTTCATTCAACCGCGTGCACCCGAGGTCAGATAGTACCGGCCGGTAAGTTACCGGCTGCGGAGGCAACCGAGCCAGCAACCGTGTGATGATCAGTACCCGTGGAAGCATCCGACCACGCACCTGACCACGACGGCCCTGCCGGGGCGGTTGGCCTCGACGAGCACTCCCTCGCAGCCGATCCGGTCACCCAGTTCTCGAGGTGGCTCGCCGATGCCACCGCGGCGGGACTGCCAGAGCCGACCGCAATGGTGCTGGCCACGGCGTCGCCAGAGGCCGTACCGCGCGCGCGCACCGTGCTGCTCAAGGGCTACGACGCCGGTGGTTTCACCTTCTATACGAACAAGACCTCGCGCAAGGGCCGCGAGCTCACCGCCAATCCCCGGGCTTGCCTGCTTTTCCCCTGGCACGCGATGCACCGCCAGGTCATTGTGGAGGGCAGCGTCGCAGAGGTCACCGCGGCGCAGACGGAGCGCTATTTCCACTCCAGGCCACACGGCTCACAGCTCGGGGCCTGGGCCAGCAGGCAGTCCACGGTGCTCCCATCGCGAGCGGAACTCGACGATCGGTACGCGAGCCTCAGTCGCCGCTGGCCGGAGGGTACCGAAGTGCCGCTGCCTCCTTTCTGGGGTGGATACGTAGTGATCCCGCAGCAGGTCGAGTTCTGGCAAGGCCGGGTTAACAGGCTGCACGACAGGTTGCGTTACCGCCGCGGCGGTGACGGCTGGGTGGTTGAGCGGCTTTCCCCCTGACCCGGCTCGGCTTCCGGAGATCTGGGCTTCCCCCAAGCCCGGCGCTGCCCCCAAGCCCGGCGCGCGGCGCTAGGCGTGATCGCGCGGCAGCCGTTTAGGACCTGCGGTGGCGTTAGCATCAGTGGGGGAGGAGACACGTTGACCGCCCACGGGCTCATCGACACAACTGAGATGTACCTCCGCACCATCTTCGAACTCGAAGAGGAGGGCATTGTGCCGCTGCGCGCCCGAATCGCCGAACGGCTGTCGCAGAGCGGGCCCACCGTGAGCCAAACCGTCGCGCGGATGGAACGGGACGGCTTGCTGCGCGTCGCGGGCGACCGTCAGCTTGCTCTGACCGCGACAGGCCGCTCGCTCGCGATACAGGTCATGCGAAAGCACCGGCTCGCGGAGTGCCTGCTTCTTGACGTGATCGGCCTGCCTTGGGAGGACGTGCACATCGAGGCGTGCCGCTGGGAGCATGTCATGTCGGACGCGGTCGAACGGCGCATGGTTGAGCTGCTTGGTTACCCGGCAAGCTGCCCGCACGGGAATATCATCCCCGGGCTCGAGGAACTCGGTCTCCCGGCAGAAGCCAAGTCGCGTGTGCTTGCCGCCGAACAGGAACCGGTACAGTCCATGATCGATGCCGCGGCCAGGCGGGCCGAGCCCGTAATTGTGCGGCGAATCAGCGAACAAGTCCAAAGCGATGCCCGTCTCATGCTTAAACTCAAACGAGTTGGGATACAACCCGGAGGCGAGGTAACACTCGCGGTGAGCGATGGCGGTGTGCGGGTGACCTGCGAAGGGATAGCCGGGCCTGTGACGGCTGACCTACCGCGCGGGATTGCCGCGCACGTATTCGTCACGAGGCCGTGAGCCGGTGGACCAGGGGAGGACCAACGACAGATTTCTCGTTACCAGTGAATTTGGGGAGGCGGGAGTGACGCGCGGGCCAACCCGCCTTCGCAATGGCGAGGTGACGCGCCGATGAAGCGGTGGGATGACGCCACTTTCGACGCATACTTGCCCGCGGAGGCAGTGCTCAGTCAGGTTGACACCGCTGTCATAGCCACTGACCGGGCGAGTAATCTGCTCTACGCGAACGTCTATGCCGCGAAGTTGTTCGGATTGCCCGCGGATTTTCATCACCAAATAGGGCATTCCATCCTCCATATGGGCTTCGAGAAAGCCGATCTTGTCAAGGCCGCGGAACTGGCTAAACACGTCCTTCGCGGCTTGGTGTGGGAGGGGACGTTCGTCAACGTCAGGCAGGACGGCTCGCGGGTGTTCGTGCGGGCTCAGGCCGCGCCGCTGCGGCATCCGTCGGGTGCGATCGACGGCATCGTCATCTTCGCCCGTGAGGCGATGAAGCGCGGCAACGAGCGTGAGTTCGACAGGATCGGGCTGCTCGAGCAGATCGGGGACCGGCTGGCCGGGTCGCTGGAGCTCGACCGGACCCTCAGGCACGTGGCCGAGACCCTGGTGCCGCAGTTTGCTGATCATTGCTTCATCGATCTTCGCCAGAGCGACAAGCTGGTGCGGCGGGTGACGATGCACGCCAAGGGATGGCAGCCCGCGCCGGGAATCTGGGCGGCCGTTGGCGAGACGATCCGTTACCCGCAGGGTCACTTCTGCCAGCAGGCCATGGAAACGCTCGACACGGTGGTGGTGGAAGACTACGAGAGCCACCGGGGTGCGACGCAAAATGATCCGAGCGGGGTGGCCGGAGACGAGGTCTCTATCACCTCCGCCATCGCCTCGCCTCTTATCGTGCGCGGTGAACTGCTCGGCGTCATGAGCCTGGCGCTTTCACACCTCAGCAATCGGGACGACCTCCATTACGACTCCTTCGACCGTGAGTTCGTCGGGGCGGTCGCCGGCCGGGTTGCGATCGCGATCGACAACGCGATGCTCTTCGAGGAGGAGAGGCGCACTGCGCTCGCATTCCAGACGAGCCTGCTGCCGCAGGAGATCCCGAAGGTCGACGGGCTGGAAATCGCCTGCAGGTATGTGCCCGCGAAGCCCCTCGAGACCCGCGGACAGGGGATTCAGACGCAGGTCGGCGGCGACTGGTACGACATCATCCCGCTATCGGCGGGACGGGTCGCGATCGTCATAGGCGACGTCGAGGGCCGTGGCGCCAGGGCGGCCGCGATCATGGGACAGCTGCGCGCGGCGCTGCGTGCGTTCGCGCAGGATGACAAGCCGCCCGCCGAGATGCTGCGAAAACTGGACGAGTGGTGCCGGACGCTCGGCCACGTCGAGACCGACGCGCTCGGGGTCACCGCACCGGTGACCCCGATTGTGAGCTGCACTTACCTCGTGTACGACGCGTGGACACGCAAGCTTACGTTCGCCAATGCGGGCCACGATGCCCCGCTGCTCATCGTGGACGGCGAGGTCGGGCAGCTTGAGATCGAGCACAAGGGTGTCCTGCTCGGCGTGCGCTCGCAGGGCGTCGGCGGCGTGCCGCCGTTCCGCGAGGAACAGCGCGAACTGCCGCCCGGTGCCACGCTGGTGCTCTACACCGACGGCCTGACCGACCGGAGAAGCCGGGCGGACGGCGGCGGGCACTACACCGAGGACGAGGCGGCGGAGTTGCTGCGCCAGTCGGTCAAGTCCGTTGCCCACAAGGATGCGGAGGCGCTTGCTAAGGCGGCCGAAGAGGCGGTTCCAGGAGACATCGACGACGACATGGCGATCGTGGTCGTACGGTCGGCGGGCGACAAGCTGCCCGCACAGGAGCGGGTGTTCCCCGCAGAGCCGATCATGGTGTCAGAGGCGCGCCGGATGGCCGCGGACACCTTCGCCCACTGGGGGCTTGACCACGAGCAGGCGGAACTTGCCTGCCTGCTGGTGTCGGAGGTCGTCACCAACGTCGTGCTGCACGCTGCCATGTCACCGAGCCCGCGCAGGGCCCTTGTCTTCGAGTCCGCCGCGGTCGGCAGCGGTCCCTCGGCCGTCGGGTTCGACGACAGCTGGGAGCTTGCCCCGTTCGACGACGCGCCGATATCCACCGGGTCAGAGTTCACCGTCCGGCTGCGGCGCGGCGAGTCTGCGATCTGGGTTGAGGTATTCGACTCCGACCTCCGGCTGCCGCGCATCCGCAGCGCGGGCGAGAACGACGAAGGCGGGCGCGGGCTCTACCTGGTGGATCAGCTTGCCAGCCGCTGGGGCTCCAGGCCCACCAAGGATGGCAAGGCGGTCTGGTTCGAGGTGCCGGTGCGCCGCGCGCCGTAGGGCACTGCCCGCATCTACCAAGATCCACGGAAGGCACCCTGGTCGTGACGCGGCAGCCGCAGGGCGGAGCCCAGGAACGGCCCAGGAACGGCCCAGGAAACGTCCGCTAGTGCGCGTGGGCCCAGAGCGCGAGTACCACGATGGCGAAGATCACGATCGCCGCCGTCCAGTGCTTGCCGGTAACACCGAGCCCGAAGCGCCGCCGCAGCCTGGTCCAAATGAATGCCACCAGAACGGCGAGCAAGGCCAGCAGTATCAGGCCTGAAGTCACCGCACCCTCCCGGAGGTCAAGGCACCAGCAACCGAGTTTACCGCCCCCGCATGCGCGGGCCCAGGACCTAACGCGCTTGTATCCGCGCGGTCATGATCGTCGGTCCTGCGCAGGTCCCCGCGACGACGACAGTGCCGCCGACGGCCCCGGTCGTCGCCTAGGCGCCGATCTGCGCCGCCGAAGATCCACGGGACACCAGGACGCCCTAATCGCTCCCGTAAAGCGACAGGTCGGGCCGCCGCCGTGGGGCCTGATCCGCGACCGGACCCGGGACATCGATCTCCATTCGCAGCAGCGCGCCACCAAGCGTCTTGCCAAGGTTGTCGCTGCGCAGCGACCTCGGCCCGCCGCCGCCGAGCGCGTTCCGCGCGACAAAATTGAGCGCCAGCACGTTCGGCGCCTCGTAGCGCTGCACCGGCCCACCGATCAGGCCGCCGAAATGCGCTGCCACCCGCGCGGCCGTGACCTCGTGCTTGATGGCCTCATATGCGGCCGGATCATATGCGAACAGGGCGATGTTGACGGTGTCACCCTTGTCACCCGAACGGGTGCCGCACAGGTCACGCAACTTGATACGCGGCACGTTCCGCCTCCTCGGCCGCGACGCGGTCCTGGCTAGACCGCTGTGCTGTCTGAGATTTCTGGTAGGTCGGTGATGTCGTGGCGCACCTGCTCGTTCACGAGCTCCTTCGGCACAAGCGCGGGCCAGAGCCCGAGCAGCTGTGACGGCCTGCCGGTCATCCCGCGCCCTGCCCCCGTCATTCCCCATGGCGGAGCGGACAGGGCCAGCGGTACCAGCTCGCGGCCCACCCGGCCGGCCGTCTGCGCATCCGCGCACCGCCAGACCATCCGCACCAGCACCTCAGGAAGATCGTCGGTGGCCGCCTGGGGCATGGCGGGTGCCGCGGCGCCGAGCAGCGCGTTCACGCCCCAGTACTCCGCCAGCCACTCATCCACCGCGATGCCGGCCATCTCGGTGCGCTTGCGCAAGATCGCTTCGGTCGCCCGCGCCTTGGCAAGCGCGTCCGGCCAGCCGAACGCGACCCGGGCCTCTCCCGACCAGCCGGCGGGGTAGCAGGCGAGCGCCTTGTAGGTGCCCGTCGCCTCGCGGCCACGCACCCCGCTCACCCGCACCCTGTCGCCGCCGAGGTCGTCCAGGCGTACCGTGGTGAAATCCGCGACCACGTCGGGCGTGATGTACCCGGTGGGGTCGTGCACCTCGTAAAGAAGCTGGTGCCGCACCGTGTCGAAGTCGACGCGACCGCCGCTGCCCGGTGGCTTGGTGATGACGGCGGTGCCGTCAGCTTCGCACTCGGCGATCGGGTAGGCCAGATTCCACGGCTGCTCGATCGTCCACCAGTCGCCGGAGAAGTTGCCGCCGGCCACCTGGCCGGAGCACTCGCAGAGGTGCCCAATCACGGTCCCAGCTGCGAGCAGGTCCCAATCGCCCGGCGCCCAGCCGAACTCGTAGCTAAGCGGTGCGAGGAACAGCGACGGGTCAGCCACCCTGCCGGTGATCACGATGTCCGCGCCGTCGGCGAGGGCAGCCACGATCGGCCCCGCGCCCAGATACGCGTTGGCGAACAGCACGGGGCCGGGAAAGTCCTGCCAGGGCTCGCCTGTTTCTGCATTGGCCAGCGCGCCGGGCAGGGCGGAGACCGTGCGCAGCCGCGGTATCAGGTCGTCGCCGGTCACTGTGGCGATCCGCAGGCCTGACAGGCCAAGCCGCGCGGCCACCTTGGCCGCCTCCTGCCCGGCCGCAGCGGGATTGATCCCCCCGGCATTGGTGATCACTTTCGTCCGGCCCGCGGCCACGTAGGGCATGGCGAGCTGAAGGTAGAACGGCAAGTCCCTGGTAAAGCCCGCGCCCGGGTCGCGCAACCGGTCCTTCTGCAGGATCGCCAGAGTGAGCTCGGCAAGCGCCTCCAGGCAGAGGTAATCGACTCCGGCCTCGAGCAGCCCCGTCACGGCCGTAACGGAATCGCCGTAAAACCCCTGACCGCCGGCTAGGCGAACGGTCACCTGATCACCTCCGCAACTGTCGGGACCTGTGTCGATTCTGCCCGACGTGCCACAGCAGATCCTTAACGGCTGCCGCGCGGCGCGCCGATCGCGGACTGCGGCCTGCCCCCGGCCCGCACCGCATTCCGCGATGGGCGCGCAGCGGCTATCGATCAAGCCGTGGACCAGGCGATAACGCGGCGAGGCGGCGGAGCGCGCCACGGACGACCTCGGGATCGGTCGTGGTCCACAGCGGCGGCAATGACGCGCGCAGGAAACTGCCGTACCGCGCCGTCGCGAGCCGCGGATCGAGAATGGCGACCACGCCACGGTCGGTCATCGTGCGCAGCAAGCGCCCGGTTCCCTGAGCGAGCAGCAGCGCCGCGCCGGTCGCCGCAACCGCCATGAAACCGTTGCCGCCGTGCGCGGTGACCGATCGCTGCCTGGCCGATGCCAGCGGATCGTCTGGCCTGGGAAACGGGATCCGGTCAATCGCCACAAGCTGCAACGAAGGGCCAGGCACATCGACGCCCTGCCACAGCGACAGGGTGCCGAACAGGCACGTGGGCTCGTCCGATGCAAACTGCGTGATCAGCTGGGAGGTCGCGTCGTCGCCCTGGCAGAGCAGCGGGTGACCTATCCGGTCGCGGAGGTCATCAGCGGCCTGCCTCGCGGCCCGCATCGAGGAGAACAACCCGAGCGTCCTGCCGCCCGCCGCGATGATCAGCTCGCCGAGTTCGTCGAGGTAGGCCTCGGGCAACCCGTCACGTCCTGGCGGCGGCAGGTGGCGCGCAATGTAGAGGATGCCGCTGCGCGGGTGGTCAAACGGTGAGCCGACGTCAATCCCCGACCACGTGAGCGCGGACGCGTGGGGCGCGGCATCGGTATCGCCAGCCTGCCCATCCTCTCGCGCCTCATCCGCGCCGGTCGATTCCGCCGCGGAGCCGTTAGGGATAGGGCTTGGCCCCCCGAGCGGGGGTAGTCCCCACAGCTGCGCGAGCGGCTCGAAAGATCCACCAAGAGCGAGCGTCGCCGAGGTGAGCACGACCGTCTGGCGGCCGAACAGGCGTTCGGCGAGCATCGCGCCAACATCAAGCGGCGCTACCCGCAGCATCGGCGGCCGCCGTGCGTCATCTGGGTACGGCCGGTCCAGCCAGACCACCTCGCTACGGGCCGCGATGTCCGGGTGGAAGGATTCGAGCAGCCGCGCACACGTGTTATGCACGTCGTCGGTGATGGTCAGCGCCGCGCGCCCGATGGCGAGCCGCTCCGGATCGTCCTCGCTGCGCTTGAGCACCAACCGAAGTTCCGCGGCGCACTCGTGCGCGGCGTCGCGGACCACCGCGAGCGATGCGGCCAAGGCCTCGGGAAGGACGTCGAGGCGTCCACCCGGCACCTCGGCGAGCACGGGTGTCAGCGCCTCGCCGGCAGCACCAAGGCGGTCGGCCACGTCGGAATCGCCGCCGGCCTCGGCCGGGATCCTCCGCCTTCCCTGCTTGCTCTGTCGTCCCTGTTGTCCCTGCGTTTCCCGCCTTCCCTGCCCGGCTCGGTGGCCGGCAATCAGCCGGCCGCAGCGCCGTGCCGCCGTGTCCACCATCGATGCGCTCAGCTCCGCAGAAGCGACCGAGGTGACCCGGTCGACCAGGTCGTGCGCCTCGTCGATGATCACAACGTCGTGTTCGGGGAGGACGTGAAAGTCCTCGATCGCGTCGATGGCAAGCAGCGCGTGGTTGGTCACGACGATGTCGGCCTCGCCGGCTTCGTCGCGTGCCTTCTCTGCGAAACACTCGGTGCGCAGCGGGCAGCGCGTGCCCAAGCACTCCGTCGCGGACACCGCGACCTGCCGCCACGCCCGCTCATCCACGCCGGGGACAAGCTCGTCGCGGTCGCCCCTGGTAGTGGTCTGCGCCCATTCGTGCAGGCGCTTCACCTGCCGGCCAATCGCAGAAACCGTACGTGAGTCGAAAAGCACCTGATCGGGATCGTCAGGGGCGCCGGCCTGCAGCCGGTGCAGGCAGAGGTAGTTGCGCCGGCCTTTGAGGATCGCGAACACGGGTTCGCGGCTGAGCGCGGGTCTGAGCGCCTTGGCCAGGCGGGGCAGGTCACGCTCGATGAGCTGACGTTGCAAGGCGATCGTGGCAGTCGACACGACGACGGCCGCGTCCGCCGTTAAGGCATGCCTGACGGCAGGTACGAGGTATGCCAGCGACTTCCCTGTCCCGGTTCCGGCCTGGACGGCGAGATGCTCGGCCTTGTCGATCGCGTCGCGGACCGCTGTGGCCATCGCGACCTGTCCTGGGCGCTCGGCACCTCCGATGTCAGCGACCGCCGCCGCGAGCAGGACGGGGACGGTCGGCAGGCCCCCGTGGCCTTCTGCTGGGTCGTGGCGGGTCTTACCGGCAGGCACGGTCATGACGCTATCGTGCGGTGCCGCGACGCTCTCGTAGAGTGGCCAGATAGCCGCTGGGGCTTCCCGGCTGTGAGGTAAGCTCACACTGACCGAACGCCACTCGGTTTGTTGACTGAACATGCGGGACTCTCATGGAGGGTGTAGTGGCCGAGGCCTACATCGTCGGAGCGGTGCGTACTCCCATCGGCAAGCGCAACGGCGGTTTGGCCGGCGTGCACTCCGCGGATCTGGCCGCGCACGCGCTGCGGGAACTCGTCCAGCGGACGGGCGTCGACCCCGCCGCGGTCGATGACGTGATCATGGGCTGCGTTTCGCAGATCGGCCCGCAGACGTTCGATATCGCCCGCACCGCATGGCTTTCCGCTGGCCTGCCGGAGAACGTGCCTGGCGTCACCATCGACCGGCAGTGCGGTTCGTCGCAGCAGGCCGTGCATTTCGCGGCTCAGGCGGTGCTTTCCGGCACGCAGGACCTGGTCGTAGCGGCCGGCGTGGAGAATATGAGCACGGTCAAGATGGGTTCGAGCGCAGCGCTCGGGCATGGCATGCCGGTGCCCTGGGGCGAAGGCTGGAGCCAGCGTTACGGAGACCAGGAGATCTCTCAGTTCCGCGGCGCGCAGCTAATCTGCGAGAAGTGGGGCATCAAGCGGGCGGACCTTGAGGAGTTCGCGCTGGAGAGCCACCGTCGCGCGGTCCGGGCGATCGACGAGGGGCGGTTCGAGCGGGAGATCACCCCGGTCGGCGGCGTGAGCGCGGACGAGGGACCACGGCGTGATACCTCGCTTGAGAAGATGGCAGGCCTCGAGCCGCTGCGCGAGGGGTGGGAGATCACGGCGGCGACCTCCTCGCAGATCTCGGACGGCGCTGCCGCGCTGCTCATCGCGTCCGAGGCGGCCGCCACGCGGCACGGGCTCACTCCCCGCGCCCGGATCCACTCGCTCGCGGTGACCGGTGCCGACCCGGTTTTCATGCTGACCGGCCCGATCCCCGCGACGCAGCGGGCGCTCGCCGTGGCGAGCCTCGATGTCTGCGACATCGACGTCTTCGAGGTCAACGAGGCGTTCGCCCCAGTGCTGATCGCCTGGTCGGCCGACACGGGCGCTTCGCTCGCCAAGACGAACCCGAACGGCGGTGGGATCGCGCTCGGCCATCCGCTCGGCGCGACAGGTGCGGTTCTGATGACCAAACTGGTGCATGAGCTTGAGCGCACCGGCGGAAGGTACGGGCTGCAGACGATGTGCGAGGGTGGCGGCCAGGCAAACGCCACCATCATCGAGCGCGTTGGCTGATCGCACGCCGGGCCATGGCTGACGCCCACGGCCCCGCGGTCCGCTACGAGGTATCCGGCCAGGTTGCCCGTATCACCTTGGACCGGCCAGGTTCCCGCAACACG
The DNA here is from genome assembly GCA_035517695.1 of Streptosporangiaceae bacterium. Taxonomy (GTDB): domain Bacteria; phylum Actinomycetota; class Actinomycetes; order Streptosporangiales; family Streptosporangiaceae; genus DATFVJ01. The sequence goes on along the minus strand of DATIYI010000135.1, from coordinate 81,461 downwards.
CTCAGCGCGGAAGTGATCGATGGGCTGCTTGCCGGTTTCGGCCGCGCAAGGGCCGACGACGAGGTCCGGGCCATCGTGCTGACTGGTGCGGGAGAAAAGGCGTTCTGCGCTGGCGGCGACCTTGGTGACCTGGCCAAAATGGGTGACCCGGCCACGATGGGGGAGGCGGGCGACGGAGCGGGGCGCGGCGTCGAGGTTGAAAACAGCAGGGCGTTCCGGCTTTTCGCCGCGTTCCGCGACATCGGCAAGCCGATCATCGCCCGCGTCGCTGGGCATGCTCTCGGCGGCGGTCTGGGGCTAGCGGTCTCGTGCGACGTCGCGATCGCGGCCGACGACGTCAAACTTGGCACGCCAGAAATCAATGTAGGCCTCTGGCCAATGATGATCATGGCCGTGCTGAACAGGAACATCGCGCCCAAACAGGCGTTCAAGCTCTACTACACCGGGCAGTTGATCAGCGCTGGCGAGGCCGTGCGAGTTGGCCTGCTCACCGAGGCAGTTCCGCGCAGTGAACTGGATCCGCGCGTGGACGAGTTTGCTCGAATCATCGCAGCGAAGAGCCCGGCCGCACTCCGCCTCGGTCGCGCGGCGTTCTTCCGCATTGCGGAAATGCCGCCGCGCGATCAGCTCAGGCACTTGCACGGGCAACTCGCGGCGCTAGCCGCCAGCGACGATGCGCGCGAGGGCATCGCGGCGTTCCTCGAGAAGCGCCCGCCGCGCTTCACTGGCACCTAGGGCCGTGGCCCGCGGATCTTGGTGGATGCGGGCGGTGAACTTGGCGGTGATCGGCAAGGCCCTGGCTTGTTCTCGACGAGGAGCCGATAGAGGGGCTGTCGGCGGCGACGACAGCGCCGCCCACGACGACAGCGCCGCCCACGACGACAGCGCCGCCCACGACGACGGCGCCGCCCACGACGACAGCGCCGCCCACGACACCGGTCGTCAGCTGGGGTCGTGGGCGGCACCTTCGCGCCGCCAAAGATCCGCGGGACACCCTCGAACTGACCTCGTGGCACCGGCGCCCGGTCCGAGCCCTTGCCCCACGCCCAGGCCCCTGCTCCCGCGCGAGTCTGGTGCGCATCTTCGCTGACACACCCAGCCTCGCAGAAGGACGATGCGGGAACCCGACAGCATCGATCTCCCCCATCTCTGGACGCAAGAAACTTATAAGTTGACGTTGAAGTTATCTCTGCGACAAAATAGAGACAGCCTGGGATTGGAGTCCAGGGTTCGCATGGAGGTGACATACTGTGCTGCTGGCATCGATTGATCCGTTCGTTCAGGAGTTCGACCAGTTGGCCCAGCGCGTGTTCGGCTGGGGTGAAGCGGCGAGGACGCAGGTTCGTGTGGCAATGCCAATGGACGCCGTCCGGCGCGAGGATGAGGTCCTGTTGCGCTTCGACCTGCCTGGCATCGACCCGCAGACCATTGACCTGACGGTGGACCGCGGCGTACTTACGGTCAGCGCCGAGAGGTCGGAGGAGTACGGGGAGGGCGAGAATCCGTTCATCCGCGAGCGGGTGTCCGGCACATTCACCCGGCGCGTCTACCTTGCCGATACGCTCGACGCCGACAAGATCGACGCGGCCTACCGCGACGGTGTGCTCGCGGTCCGCGTTCCGCTGATTGAGCGCGCTCTCCCACGCAAGATCGAGATTCACACCGCCGACAAGCAGGCGCTCAAGAGCTGACTCGGTCGGCGCAACCCTGGTGACAGGCGCGCGGGCGGCCGCGCACGACAGGTAACCGCCCGCGCGACCCGGATTCGCGGCGGTCGGCCGACGTCTGCCACCGACCGAGCAGGGAATCCCATATGGTGGTGAGCGCGATGTCGTTGCTACCGATTGACGATGAGTACGCGCCGCTGTTCACTGTCGGGCAGGTGGCTGCGATGCTCGACATCCAGCAGGCGTTTCTGCGCCGCCTCGACGAGTTCGAGGTGGTCAGGCCTTCGCGGTCGGCAGGGGGTCAACGGCGCTATTCGCGCGTGGAGATCACTCGCGTCCAGTACGTCGTCGGGCTGGTCGATGAGGGAATGACACTTGCCGCAGTTCGGCGCGTACTGGCGCTTGAGCGGCGGGTCGCCGAGCTAGAAGCCGAGCGGGAAGCTCTTCATGCGGCGCTGGCCAGACGGGAAGCCTTGCTCGCTCGGCGCGCGCAGCGAGACAGCTAGTGGTTGCCGACAGTGCCCTCCACGAAACCGGTCGTTGTTTGGGGTCGTGGGCGCCACTTTCGCGCCGCCGAAGGTCCACGGGACACGGGACGCCCTAGCATCACCTGCCCTGCGGGGCGTACCGCACCCTACGTCTCACGGGGCCGCTTGCTTTGAGGTGCCACCTGGGGATCAGCGATCTCGGGATCAAGTTGGTACCGCCGATCCTGTGGGTCCGCGCGCGGCCGATCCTGTGCGTCCGGGCGCGGACCCACAGGATCCTGTGCGTCCGGGCGCGGCCGACCCCGCGCTTCCGCCCGAGGCGCCGGTCCTTGCCTGGCGGCGGCGCCACGTAGTTCGCCTGCCAGCCGGGCGAGTGCCTGGGCCCTGGCGTGCTCGGTAACGGTGAAAGGTGCCCACCGCCGCCAGACACTGACACGGCCTGATCCTGGCACCCCGACAGTCAGTCGGTGCGGTGGCGGCTCGCCTGGCGCCGCACCGACGACCTGGCTCGCCTCCTCGGCGCCCAGCAGGCGAGCGACCGCCTTGCCCAGCTGATCAGGGTGCTTCGCCAGCCGGGCAGCTATGTCGAGCGCGCGGGCGGGAGCATCGACGAGCGAGTACGGGTCGGTCCTGGTGATCGATATTTGCGGGCTGATCTCGTGCAGCGCGCAGATCAACGAGCCGAGCGCGGTTACGTCCCGCATGTCGACGACCAGATCATCGGTGACCGTAGACGCGTCCTTGCCGTGCACGGCGAGGCTCAGGATGTTCACGTCATGCTCGGCGAGCGCGGTGGCGAGCGCCGCGAGGCCGCCCGGATTGTCGGGCAGATCGACCCGGAGCTTGTACAGCGTCATTCCAGAACCTCCCGGCTGCCGGCGCATCCTGTCTGTCGTATGACTCAGGTTGCGGGAGTTTTGTTACTTGCATGCTTCCAGCTGATCACGTCCCGGTGACAGCACTGCCGGCCGACCTGGCAGTAGCGCGCGGGCAGACCGCAGGTGAATCCGCTGAGCCCCAGGAAGGAGACTCACCCAGGCCGCTCAGGCGGCAGGCTCACCAGGGAGCCTCCGCGGGCAGGAGCCCGCGGAGGCCACCCGCAACCGGCTAGCCGTAGCTGCGGTGCACATTGTCCCGTTTCGAGGCACCTGGCTCCGCAGCGCTGATCCACGGGCCCTCGGTCGAGGGATCCACGACGCCCTCTTCCAGCCAGGTGTACCTGCCGCTGAGCACCTTCTTGGCGATCTTTACATCGAGCGCGTCCGTGTTGTCCCACAGCCCGGAGAAAAGCTCACCGATCCGCACTCGCGCCTGCTGGCAGAACGCGTCCGCAAGCTCCTGCGAGGTACCTGAACGGCCGTCGGATCCGCCATCGGTGGCGTCCATCTGGGCGCGCACGCAGGCCGCGCTCATCGCAAAAAGCTCGGCACCGATGTCCACGATCCGGCCAAGGAAGCCCTGCTTGCGCTCGAGCTTGCCCTGCCAGCGCGACATGCCGTAGAAGGTGGCACGCGCGAGCTTCCTTGAGGTGCGCTCGATGTACCGCACGTGGTTCGCGAGCGGCCCGAACTCGTTGTATCCGCCGGGCCGCTGGCCCTCACCGGCCACGAGCGTGGGCAGCCAGCGTGCATAGAAGCCGCCGGCCTTCCGCGCCGCACGAGCCTTCTTGCCCGCGCTCGCGCCTGGCTCAATCAGTTCACCGGCGACGGCGAGGTGCGTGTCCACCGCCTCGCGGGCGATGAACAGATGCATGATCTCGGTCGATCCCTCGAAGATCCGGTTGATGCGCAGGTCACGCAGCAGTTGTTCGGCGGGTACACCACGCTCGCCGCGGGCGGCGAGCGATGCGGCGGTTTCGTATCCACGGCCGCCGCGGATCTGGACGAGGTCATCCGCGATGAGCCACGCCATCTCGGACGCGTACAACTTGGCGAGCGCGGCCTCGATGCGGATGTCGTTGCGCTTGTCGTCGGCCAGCTGGCTGGCGAGATCGACCATGGCCTCGAGCGCGTAGGTGGTCGCGGCGATAAACGAGATCTTCTTCGAGATGGCCTCGTGCTCACCGACGGGCCGTCCCCACTGGACGCGTTCCGCCGACCACTCCCTCGCAATCTTAAGCGCCCATTTCCCAGCCCCTGCGCACATCGCTGGCAGCGACAGGCGGCCCGTGTTCAGTGTGGTCAGGGCGATCTTGAGGCCCTGACCTTCCTTGCCGATGAGGTTCTCCTTCGGCACCCGGACCTGGTGCAGGCGGGTCAGGCCGTTCTCCAAGCCGCGCAGCCCCATGAACGCGTTCCTGTTTTCCACGGTGACGCCTTTGGCTTGGCCCTCCACGACGAACGCGGTGATGCCGCCGCGGTGCCCCTCGCTGCGCGGCACCTGGGCCATGACGACGAGCAGGTCGCCGACCACGCCGTTGGTCGTCCAGAGCTTGACTCCGTCGAGCACGTACTCGGTGCCGTCTGCGGACGGGACCGCCATGGTGTTCAGGCGCGCCGGGTCGGAACCCACGTCAGGCTCGGTGAGGAGGAACGCGCTGATCTCACCCCGTGCGCATCGCGGCAGGAAGCGCTGCTTCTGCTCCTCGGTGCCGAACATCGCGAGAGGCTGCGGCACACCGATCGACTGATGCGCGGAGAGCAGGGCAGAAACCGCGGGTGACACGGAGCCGATGATCATGAGCGCGTGATTGTAGTAGAACTGGGAGAGTCCCAGACCACCGTACTTTTTCGAAATCTTCATCCCGAAGGCGCCGAGCTCAGCCAGGCCCTTGACCACTTCGGCGGGAATCTCCGCATCCCGTTCGATCTGAGCGCCATCGACGCGGGTCTGGCAGAACTCGAGCATCCGGGCACAGAACTCCTCGCCCACCTGGCGAGTGTCTTCCGCGATCCGCGGGTGCGGGTGGACGAGCCCGAGCTGAAGATCTCCGAGGAATAGTTGCTTGCCGAAGCTCGGCCTCGCCCAGTCGGCCTCGCGCGCTTCTTCGGCGACCTTGCGGGCCTGTCGTTCATCCACCGGTTGCACGGCTGCCATGACAGCCCCCAATTCTTGTATCCGCTTTGAGTACCTAAGTTACTACTCAGTCACACCGACCGGTAGAGCACGGGGACCTAACAAGCCAGAACATTAGGGATGCCTAACGGCCGCAGCACCGTGCCTCCTTCACATATCCCGCTAGCGTCACCCGGGACAAACAGGTCCCTTCCGTCACCAGCCCCACCGGAATGACCTTCGTCTCAGGTGCGGTGGCCCCAAGCGGGCCCTCGGGTGTTGTGGTTCCTGGGCTTCTTGTGCTTGTTGTGCTTCTTGGGGCTTGAGGAGGGGCCCGGCTGTAACGGACGAGAAGCTGATCACGGGGTCAGGAGGCATTCGGGAGCCAGACGCGGACGATGGTGCCGCGGCCGGGCGCCGATTCGAGGATCGCCTGGCCGCCGTGTGCCTGGGCGATCGCCTGGACAATGGACAGGCCGAGGCCGGCGCCACCTGATCCGTCGGGCGGACGCGCGCCGGTGCTTTGTCCGGCCTGCTGTCCCTGCGCACCCGGCCGGTCCTGTTGGCTGTGTTGGCTGTGCTGGCTGTGCTGGCTGTGCTGGCTGTGCTGGCTGTGCTGGCCACGGTGACCGCGGTGAAACCGGTCGAAGGCCTGCGCCGCGTCTTGCGCCGACATGCCGGGCCCGGCGTCGGCGACCTCGATGATCGCGCCGGACCCTGCTCGGGTAAGCCGGATCGCGACCGGCGTCTGCGGCGTTGTGTGCTCGCGCAGGTTGGCGAGCAGGTTGGCGAGCACCTGGCGCAACCGGGGTTCGTCCGCGACCGCGATGATGCGGTCCGCCGCGTCGACCTTGATCGGCCTGCCTGGCTCCACCGCGGCGGCGTCCGCGGCCGCGTCCCTGACCATCATGGCGAGGTCGCATTCGGTCAGGTCGAGTGAGGATGTCCGGTCGAGCCGGGCGAGTTCGAGCAGTTCGGCGACGAGCATGCTCATCCGGCTCGCCTCCTCCTCGATCCTGCGCATCGCGCTCGGCAGGTCGTCAGGTCCGAGCGCGCCCTGCCGGTACAGCTCGGCGTAGCCGCGGATGGTGGTGAGCGGAGTCCTGAGCTCGTGCGAGGCGTCGGCGGCGAATGTGCGTACCTTCTGCTCCGAGTGCCAGCGGGCGGCGAACGCGTGCTGGATCCGGTCGAGCATCGTGTTGATGGCCCCGGCGAGGCGGCCGGTTTCGGTGCCTGCCTCAGCGTCGGGCATCCGGGCAGTGAGGTCTCCACTTTCCGTGATGCGGCCGGCCGCCCCGGCCATCCGCCCGAGCGGCGCAAGCCCCCGGCCGATCAGCCACCGGCCACCGAGGCCGAGTAGCACGATCAGCGCCCCGCCGGTGATCAGCTCGGCGAGGATGACGCCGCTCAGCGGGTCGCTCATGTCACTCAGCGGCCGCGCCACCACCAGGACCAGGACCCCGTTGCCCGGGAGGGGCACCCCGGCGTCGCTTACCTTCAGCGGATTGACCACTCTCGCCCAGGCCCGGAGCTTCGTGCCGTCCTGCGGCGTGATCGCGAAGGGCGGGTCGCGGGCGAGCGCGACGAAGGGCACGCGGCCCATCTGCCCGAGTGCCGTCTGCAGTTCGTCCGAGAGATGGCCGTGCGTGACGGGCGAGACGGCGCCGGTTCGCAGCGAGTAAACCGCGGCGAGATAGCTGCCTTGCGAGGCCGCGAGCTGTGCCGGGGTATGCAACGCGGTGATCCGCAGCTCGGTGTTGAACTGCGTGCCGAGCTGTGTCCTCAGCACGGCCGAGCTGACCACGCCCATGATCACCAGGAACGCGGTGGTGATGGCGATCAAGCCGATGAGCAGCCGGGTTCGCAGCGATAGCCGTCCGGCGGTGCCCGCCGGACGGGACGGCGGGGATCCCGGGCCGGCTGCGCTCATCCCCCGTCCCGCGCTGGGGCCGCCGCGTCCCGTGCGGGACTTGCGCCCGCGGCCGGCCGCAGCGCGTACCCGATTCCGCGCTGTGTGTGGATCAGCGGCGGGCCAAGGGGGTCCAGCTTGCGCCGCAGGTAGCTCACGTAGGTCTCCACGATCTGCGACTGCCCGCCGTAGTCCCAGCCCCAGACGTGTTCGAGTAGCTGTGCCCGGGTGAGGACCCGGCCCGGATGCCGCATCAGGAATGCGAGCAGCCGGAACTCGGTGGGGGAAAGCTCAAGTTGGGTGCTGCCCCGACGTGCCATCCACCGCGCCTCGTCGAGTTCGAGGTCGCCGACCCTGAGTACGTCGGCGCCGCCCAGATCGTCGTCTCCTTCCGCCTGCCCACCCGTCCCTGCCGCGGCCCTAACCCGGCGCAGCACCGCACGAATGCGCGCGACCAGGGCCTCGACGGAGAACGGCTTGGTGACATAGTCGTCTCCACCGAGGGCGAGACCGGTAACCGTGTCCGACGAGGTGTCGCGGGCCGTCAGGAAGATCACCGGTACATCATTTCCCCCGGCGCGCAGCCGCCTGCAGACCTCGAAGCCGTCCAGATCCGGCAGCATCACGTCGAGCACGACCAGGTCGGGCTGCTGGGCGGCGGCCTGCTCCAGCGCGTCACTCCCGCTCGCTGCCGTGCTCACCATGAAGCCGTGGAATCGCAGCGCGACCTGGACGAGTTCACGGATATTCAGCTCGTCATCCACCACGAGCACGCTAGGAAGATGGTCACCTGCAGTCATCGCACTGCCAATCATGGCCGACGGTCGGCACGATCCGATACCTGAGGGCGGCACCACGGCGCCGGTGGCCAGGTCACCCGCGCGCTGACGCAGGATTGGCCACCGGCGCCGGGCGGAGCGGTCAGCTTGCTGACGGCGACGGGCCTGGGACGCTGCCTTGCGGTGACCCGGAATGGCTGGCGACTGGATTCTCAGACACGATGATCAGTCGTGCGCCGCGTACTGAACCCCGCTCAGGGCCACCCACGAACACGGGATCACCCGTCGCGAGGTTCGCCGCGCTTGACCTGGCCCGGTCCTTGCGGACGACCGTGTTGGTCATCAGCGTCCATGTCCAGGTGGTGCCGTCAGCGGCGCGGACGGTCACGGTCTTGCTGCTGACCGCCGCGATGGTGCCCCGCTCGAATGCGATTTCACGAAACCCGCCAGTACCGTTGCGCACCGTGAACTCGCCGTGCAGGCCGCGCAGGTGCCGAAGCGCCCATCCGGCGCGGCTAGCCTGGGCTGCGGGGTTGCCAGCTGACGCCGTGCCGCCCGGCATCGGGGAACTTGCGCCGCCGAGCGCCGCGCTGAGGACGGCACCGCGACCACCCGCTGGTGACCCGCTGCCCGCCAGGTCGATTCCTGCGATTGCACCGCCAGCGGCGAGCACCGCCGCAACCGCGAGGCCGGCTATCCACCGCAGGGCCTTGTGGCTATGGTTGGTGGGCTGCGGCATGGGGCTGATCATCGGGGGAACTGGCTGGGTAATATCCGAGGGCCCGTATGATCGGTAGCTCTCGTGTTGTGGCTGATTTCCCGGGTTCATGTCGTCCATACCGATAGAGTTCCAGCCTGAGCTGGGATGACGAGCTGCAAATCCTGGGAGATCGCTGGGAGTGCGCAGTACGTTCGCTGGGCAAACAAATAACGAACCGACCGTGGGACGGGATCATTGTGGCTGACAACAAGATTGGCGGCACGGGGGCGCCAGGATCTGGCGACGGGTCGGATCTCGCCCAGCCAAGCGCCGGAGCTGGTGCCCTGGAGAATCACCTCGGCGGCGAGGCGGCCCGCAACTACCGGCGCTATGAGCATGACATTATCGCCCCGCACGTCGGCAGTTCGCTGCTCGAGATCGGATCCGGGCTTGGCGACTTCTCCGCCCAGTTTCTGCCACGCCTGGCCCGCCTGGTGGTGAGCGACAGCGATCCGTACTGCATCGAGCAGTTGTCCAAACGCTACGAGGATGATCCGAGCGTTCAGGTGCTCGATCTCGTTCTGCCGGTGGATATACCGCTGACCGAGCCGGTGGACACGGTTATCGCCATGAACGTGCTCGAGCACATCGTCGACGATGTCGCAGCGCTTCGGTCCCTGGCGCGCGTCACGAAACCCGGCGGCAAGATCGTGCTCTGGGTGCCCGGGTATCAGCAGCTCTACGGTGACTTCGACCGGAAGGTTGGGCACGTCCGCAGGTACACCCCGAAGACACTGGGTGCGGCGGTGACCGCGGCCGGGCTGTCGGCCGAGGTGCTGCGGCCGATCAACCTGCTCGGCGGAATCGCCTGGTGGTTCGCCGTACGCCGCGCGGGCGTGAGCTATCCCAAGCCGAATATTGTCCGCCTCTACGACCGGACGGTCGTGCCAGCCACCCGGTTCATCGAGCGGCTGATCCGGCCACCTTTCGGCCAGACTGTGCTGTGCGTCGCGCGGGTACCCGAGCGCGACGAATCCGACTGAACGCCCGCACGCGGCTGCCCGAGCCGCCCGCTATCGCCGGTTACATCCGGTCAGGAACCTGAACGCCGAGCAGGCCTAGGCCGGTCAGCAGCACCCGCAGCGTGAGAGCTGAAAGCGCGAGCCGAGATTCCTTAACGGCTTCGCTGGGTGCGCCGAGCACGGGGCATTGCTCGTAGAACGTGGTGAACGCGCTCGCCACGCCGAACAGGTACGCGCACAGCCGGTGCGGTTCCGCCGTTTCCCCAACCTGCTGGACCGCCGTGCCGAAATCGAGCAGCCGCAGAGCCAGTGCGCGTTCTGCGTGCTCGTGGAGGATCATCGGCCCGGCGGCCTTGTCCGCGTCCGAGTCGTCCCTGCGGAAGATCGACCGGATCCGCGCCGCCGCGTACTGGAGGTACGGTGCGGTGTTGCCGGTGAGCGCGAGCATCCGGTCGAAGTCGAAGACGTACCCGCTGTCCCTGGCCACGGACAGGTCCGCGTACTTGAGTGCGCCGATGCCGACCGCCGCTGCGATCTGCGCGCGCACCTGCGGATCCTCGTACCTGTCCGCGATGACCTGCCCCGCACGTTCCACCGCCTCATCGAGGAACTCCCGCAGCTTGATCGATTTGCCGGCCCTGGTGCGCAGGATCTTTCCATCAGGCCCGAGCACATCGCCGATCTGGGCGTGCTCGAACCGCGCGCCTTCCGGTATCCAGCCGGCCTGCCGCGCGACCGCGAACACCATCTGGAAGTGCAGTGCCTGAGATGCGCCCACCACGTAGATCGCCCTCTCGACATGCAGCTGATCCACCCGGTAGCGGATCGCGGCGAGGTCTGTGGTCGAGTAGTTATAGGCGCCGTCGCTCTTCCGGATGATCACGGGCAGCGGTTCGCCCTCTCTGCCCGTGAATCCTGGCGGGAAGGCGCAGAGCGCGCCGTGGCTCTCGACGGCGATTCCCTTGGCAGCAAGCTCGGCCACGGTGCCCGCGAGCAGGTCGTTGTAGAAGCTCTCGCCGCGGATGTCGGCGTCTGTGAGGGTGACGCCGAGCCGCGCGTAGGTCCGGCGAAGGTACTCTCTCGAGAGATCGACAAGCTCCTGCCACAGCCGGATCGTCTCGGCGTCGCCGCCCTGCAGCAGCACGACACGCTCCCTGGCTCGCTCGGCGAAGGCGGGATCAGCGTCGAACTTCTGCCGGGCGGCCTGGTAGAAGGTGTTCGGGTCGGTCTCGAGCAGTCCTGCTTGGGCGGAATGCTCTCCGACCTCGAGCAGGTGCTCTATGAGCATGCCGTAAGGGGTACCCCAGTCGCCGACGTGGTTGTCACGGATCACCCGGTGGCCGAGGACATCCATGACACGTGCGATCGAGTCGCCCACGATCGTCGTGCGCAAGTGCCCGACGTGCATCTCCTTGGCGACGTTGGGTGAGGAGTACTCGACGACGATGGTCTGCGGGCGAGCCGACGCAGGGATCCCCAGCCGCTCGTCAGTAAGCAGCAGATCCGCTTGGCTCGCTATCCAGTCCTCACGCAGGCTGAAGTTGATGAAGCCAGGGCCACTGACCTCGGTAGCGACGCATATATCGCCCACGTCGAGTTGTTCAGCCAACTCGGCGGCCACGACACGCGGCGGGCGGCCGTGCCGCTTGCCGAGCGCCAGTGCGACGTTGGACTGGTAGTCGGCGAACTGCGATGGCCGGATCACTGCGTCGGTGCCGGCTTCCTCTTCGCCGAACGCGGCGACAAGCGCGCGTTGCACCCGCTGCGCGAGAATCTCTTGTGGATCGGCCATGCGACGATCCTATTGGCCGCGAGATACCGGCCGTGGCGCGCGCCGACGCAGCGCGGCCGAGGCCTGCCACGATTCCGGTGCCTTTTCGACACATGCAGTGCCGTTGCCGTATATCAGTTGCATTTTCACCACATATCGGCGGAGCGTTCCGACATCCACGGCGGCTCGTGATCATGAAGACAAATGATCACGAAGCCGGGCCCATTAGCACCATCGGCACCGCTGGCCCCGGGGATGTTACGCGGGTCGGCGGTTGCGCGATGAGCTGCCTGGGGACAATTAGGCGTAGGAAGTTGTGGCGCACTACTTCGGCCGGCGGGGAACCTGATGGGAAAGCGCCAACTGGGGACGGTGCTAGGGCTTACTCCCGCTGAGCAGCCCGAGGGTGCAAGGGAACGCGTGTGGTTATCGATGCGTTTCATGCCGTAACCCTTTCGTTTGGTCATGCCGCGGCGCGCCGCACACGGTAACTGCGTCGTAAGGGTCACCGGCCGTTCGGGCTGGCCTGCTTCGAGTCCAGGCGACACCGCTTGGGCGCGATCGACCGAAGGGAGATTGGTGACTGCGGTCCAGGACATGACGTCCACGGCGTCCGCTGCAGGCCGCCGCTTCCGCGCGTACTCCGCGAAACACCTCGACGAGCTAGTGACGCGAGCGGGTCTGGATGCCGCGCAGCGGCTGGCGGTGCGGGCGGTGGCCACCGTGCTGCCGTTCCGGACCAACGCCTATGTGGTGGACGAGCTCATCGACTGGAACGCCGCGCCGGATGACCCGATCTACCGGCTGGTGTTCCCGCAGGCTGACATGCTGCCAGTGGAGGATGTACAGCGCATGTCGTGCCTTCTCGCCGGCGGAGCCGCAGAAGCGGAGGTGCAGCGCGCCGCCAGGGACGTGCGAATGAAGCTGAACCCGCATCCGGCCGGGCAGCTCATCCTCAACGTGCCGAACTATGGGGACGAGCCGCTGCCAGGCGTGCAGCACAAGTACCCGGAAACGGTCCTGCTGTTTCCCAGGCAGGGACAGACGTGCCACTCCTACTGCGCCTACTGTTTCCGCTGGGCTCAGTTCGTCGGCGAACCGGACCTGAAGATGGCAACCGACGACATCGGCCGGATGGTCGCTTACATCGGCGACCATCCGGAGGTGACAAGCGTGCTGCTCACCGGCGGAGATCCCATGATCATGGGATCGACGGTGCTTCGCCGCTACGTAGAGCCGCTGCTCGACCCCCGGCTTGGTCATGTGGAGTCGATCAGGATCGGCACCAAGTCGCTGGCCTACTGGCCGCAGCGCTTTGTCAGCGATCCTGATGCCGACGACACGCTTCGGCTGTTCGAGCGGGTGGTGAGATCCGGCCGGAACCTGGCCTTCATGGCGCACTTCTCCCATCCGAGGGAACTCGAGCCACTGGTCGTGGCCAACGCGGTGCGGCGCATCATCGGCACAGGCGCCGTCATCAGGACGCAGGGCCCGCTCATCCGGTCGATCAACGACTCCCCGCTGATCTGGGCCGAAATGTGGCGCCGCCAGCTGCGGATGGGCATGGTGCCGTATTATATGTTCGTCGAGCGGGACACTGGCCCGCAGGACTACTTCGCCGTGCCGCTCGCGAACGGCTATGAGATCTTCCGCGAGGCTTACCGCGGCGTGTCCGGCCTGTGCAGGACCGTGCGCGGCCCGTCCATGTCGGCCACGCCAGGCAAGGTCTGCGTCGACGGGATCGCGGAAGTGTCCGGGCAACGGGTGTTCGTCCTGCACTTGATTCAGGCACGTGACCCCTCGCTGGTCGGCAGGCCCTTCTTTGCCAGGTACAACCCCGAGGCGACCTGGCTGACCGAACTTGAGCCAGCTTTCGCCGACCACTTTCCCTTCGATCCCGCATCAGTGCGGCAGCCGGCTCTGCGCTGAGCCTCGAACAGTGTCTTCCGGTACGGGCCGGGGCCCGCCAAGTCATCCTGGCGGGCCCCGCCCGTCCTGCCTGGTGTCCGCTTGGGCGCGCGGTCAGGCAGCGGTGCTGACCTCGGCCGATTGGGTCGGCGGCGCGCTCGCCACTGCTCTACCGCCCTTGATGGCGAAGCAGCTCAGCGCCGCGATAACTATCACTGCGATGGGCAGGATCATGGTCACGCGCATGGCGGAGACAAAGCCGTTCGTGAACGCGTCATGCGCGACCCGTTGGATGAGCAGCACCACCTGCTCAGGCAATCCCTTCGGGAGCTGCACGTTGCTGCCGCTCTGCCCGGCGCCTACCTGCAGGCCGCTCTTGGCGGCATTACGGAAACCGGCGACGAAGGCGGCGCGGGTGGCAGGTGGAAGCTGGCCAGCGCGCTGTGCTGCCTGGCTGGCGAGTGAGGAGGCGAGCTGGTTCTGCAGCAGTGCGCCGACCGCGGAGGAGCCGATCACCGCGCCGACCTGTCGGTTGGTGTTGAACAGCCCGGACGCCACTCCCGCCAGCTGCGGCTGCACATCGCGCATGGCTACCGTGGTCAGCGGCGCAAAGATGCAGCCCATGCCGATCCCGGCAACCATCAGGGGCGGCAAGAAGTCGTACCAGGCGGAGCCGGGCTTCGCGACGGCGGTAGCCCAGGCCATGCCGGCCGCGAACAGTGTCAGCCCGGTGATCAAGATGAACTTCCCGCCGATCCGGTCGGCCAGCCGGCCGGCGCCTGGCGCAAGGAATACCGAGACGACCGACGCGGGCGCGAGCGTGAGGCCCGCGCGCAGGGCCGACATGCCAAGCGCGGACTGCAGGTAGATCGTGAATGGCAGGAAGATGCCGAGCATGCCGATGGCGAGGGCGAAGGTGACGAAGTTCATCACGGCGAAGTTGCGGTTGCGCAGCACCGCGAAGGGCACCAGCGGCTCCTTTTCCTGCCGCGCCTTCTCGACCAGAAGGAAAGCAACGAGCAGCACGCCGCCTATCAAGAAGATGAGCGGGATGCTGAGGACTGAGTTGATCTTTCCCCAGGCGTACTTCTGGCCCTCGACCAGGCCGTAGCAGATGGCGAACAGGGCACCGCTCGCCAGGAACACGCCGACGAGGTCGAGCCGGTGATGCCGCCTGGGCTTCATGTCAGGGATCACGATGAAGCTGAGGACGAGCGCGATCACGCCAATCGGCAGGTTCACGAAGAAGATCCACCGCCAGTCGAACGCGGTGACAAGCAGCCCGCCGAGGGTCGGGCCCGCGATCGTCGCCACGCCCGCGACCGCGCCCCAGACGCCAAACGCGGCACCGCGCCGTTCCGGTGGGAAAACCGTCGTCAGGATCGTCAGTGTCTGCGGCATGAGTAGCGCCGCCCCGAGGCCCTGCACGACCCGGAATGCGATCAGCTGGCCGGGGCTGGCCGCGAAGCCGCACGCCGCCGAGGCCAAGGTGAACACGGTGATCCCGATGACGAAGAGCTTCCGGGGCCCGCGCAGGTCGCCGAGCCGGCCAGCCGTTATGAGCAGAGCCGCGACCACGAGAGCGTAGCCGTTGATGACCCACAAGATTTGGTCGAGCCCGGCGTGCAGCTTGTCGATCATGTTGGGGATCGCGATGTTGACGATTGTCAGGTCGAGCAAGGTCATAAAGAACCCAAGGGAGACGACGACCAGGATCGCCCAAGGGTTGCCGCGGAACTTGCTCACGTGAACTCCTCCGTACCGTTAGCCCGTACCTTCAAGCGGTTAGGCCGTTAGGCCGTTAGGCCGTTAGGCCGTTAGGCCGTCAGGCCGTCAGGCCGTCAGGCCGTCAGGCCGTCAACCAGGTCCTGCCAGGCGAGGTTTGCTGAAGCAGGACCACCCTGACATGGGGTCGAGCCGGCTCGCCGCGCTCCGCCCGGCCTCACTAACAGACATAGTCGCGCAAACCACTGACAATTCCCCGATGCCTTGGCAGTCGGCCGCACGCACCGCGGGAATGCGGCTGCCCCGCCGCGCAGCCGTTCTGCATCGGTTTTTGAGGTCTGGCCGCTCAGTCGGTCATTCGCGCAGGTCAGAGTGTGTTCGCGGCCGCCGCGCCGGGGCGCCAGGGCCAGTCGCCGCGGTCGCCGGCCTCGGCGACAACGCGGTTACGGATCGTGCCAACGCCCTCGACCGAGGCCTCGATGACGTCGCCCGGCGTCATCCAGACAGGTGGCGTGCGGGCGAAGCCCACGCCGCCGGGGGTACCAGTCGCGATGACATCCCCCGGATGCAGGGTGGTGAACGTGGAGAAGAACTCTACGCAGCGTGGCACATCGACGATCATCTGCGAGGTCCGCGCCGACTGCATGACCTCGCCGTTCAGCACGGCTGTGATGGCGAGATCGGAGACGTCCACCTCGTCGGTGGTGACGACCTCAGGGCCGATCGGCATGCTGCTATCGAAGTTCTTGCCCGGCGTCCATTGCGACCCCATCCGCTGCCAATCCCTTGCCGACGCGTCATTGAGCACGACATAGCCGGCGAGAGCCTCGATGGCCTCTTCGGCCGGTATGTAGCGTCCGCCACGGCCGACGACCAGGCCGAGTTCGGCCTCGTAGTCGAACCTGTCGGTAAGAGCGGGCTTGACCAGGTCGGCATACGGCGCCAGGACCGTCTCGCGGCCGCGCACGAACACTTCGGGCCAGCTGGGGATGTCACGACCGTCTTCGAGGGCGTGCTCGCGGTAGTTCAGGCCGACACACAGGATCCGCCCTGGCGCGGGGACGGCGGGCCCGAGATCGCCAGGCCCGTATTCACGGCCGTCGTCACGGTCACCTGCGGCGTTTGCCGCGTCCATCGCGGCGGGCCCCGCCCGGAGCAGGGAGCCGAGCGAGGTGAGTCGGCTATCCGCGGTCGCTTCGCCCAGGTCGACATAGCCGGAGCTGCCGCGAACGTGCAATCGCAGCCCGTCCGGGGTGACAATGGTGGCGAGCCTCACGTGGCAGATCTCCCTTTTGTCGCGGCGACCCGGCGATGCCCGGACCGGCCCGACGACACTGCGGCGCGACGGCGGCGCCCCGGCGAGGTGCCGCAGCGACCCGGCGAGCCAGATTCGACATAGATCGGATTCAGCATAAGTCGCCCGCGGCTTCGAGCAGAGGCTGGGCCGTTGGCTGGCCGAACGCGTCAGGGCGTGGCCGCCACCTGCAGCGGGATCCCTCCCAGTCGCCGCCGTATTCATGATCGGTTTCTCGTCACGTTCGCGGCGAATAGCGCAGGAGAGCTAACGCAGCAACGGATCATGGGCTGCGGGCCGACTGGGCCTCGGCGCCACGCGCCGCACCACCCCTCCCATTACCGAGCCCCGGTTCAGGTTCAGGTGCTGGCGGGCCAAGTAGGCTCCGCTGCATGGAGCTGAACGGAACAGCAGCGATAGTTTCTGGTGGTGCCAGTGGCCTCGGTGAGGCGACAGTGCGTGCGCTCGCGGCGGCTGGCTCTTCAGTCGTGGTCGCGGACCTAAACGATGCGCGGGGTAAGGCGCTCGCCAGCGAGATCGGGGGCGTCTTCGTGCGCACCGACGTGTCTGACGAGGCATCGGTACAGGCCGCGGTGGACGCGGCCGCTGGCGGCAGCGTCCCGCTGCGTGTCGCGGTGAGCTGCGCGGGGGTCGGCTGGGCCGCACGCACGGTTGGCCGGGATGGCAGCCCGCACGACCTCGCCAGCTACCGTAAGGTCATCGACGTCAACCTGATCGGCACGTTCAACGTGATGCGGCTCGCCGCGGCGGCCATCGCGACCGCGGAACCCGTCGACCCTGACGGCCAGCGGGGCGTAATCATCAACACCGCGTCCATCGCGGGCATCGAAGGGCAAACCGGGCAGGTGGCGTACTCCGCCTCCAAGGGCGGCATCATGGGCATGACGGTACCCGCTGCTCGCGATCTCGCGGCCGTCGGCGTGCGGGTCAACACGATCTGCCCAGGGATCATCGACACACCGATCTATGGGACCGGCCCCGAGAGCGAGGAGTTCAAGGCCAAGCTGGCGGCGCCGGTGCCATTCCCCAAGCGGATGGGCCGTGCGAGCGAGTTCGCCCACTTGGTCCGCTCGCTGATCGAGAACGACTACATCAACGCGGAACTGGTCCGTTTCGACGGCGGCATCCGCTTCCAGCCGAAGTGATTCCGGGCCTCCGCTCACCTGAGACTCGTCACAGATACGCGACGTGACCTGCGAAATGACGTCTCGGTGGTTCTCGCTGTATCTGGCCAGATCTTGCCGTCATGTGCCCTCGATGTGCCCTCATGCCGAGCACTTGCTATAGGGGGCCGGTGAGATCGGCTCACGGCTCTGAGAGCGGAGTGCTCGATACCTCGATGGAGCGGTTTTACAGAGAGTCGGCGACTTCACCCCACTCAGGCCTCGGACCTGCGGGCAGACTGTCTTGCGCTGGTGCACGGCCATCCTCGTTGTTTCGCCGTGATTGCGGATGCTGCGTCTGTTGCTGCTCACAGCAGGCCGACAGCCGGGCCTTGACCAGCACCAGCTCGGCCTGTGGCACTCCTCCTGCCGCCACACCGTGCTGTCCATAGTGTGCCCTCGCGCTACTCGCCGTCGCGACCGCCAGGCCACCCGGCACCCGGGCGCCCTGGGCCGCTGTCGGCCCGGGCACAGCCACCGGCCGCGGGCCTTCCTCGCCACCATTGACCAGCCGGAACACTGGCACGACACCGGCAAGCTGCCCATCCATTCCGGCGAGCAGCCTCCCCAGGACATGGGCCTGATCCTCGTGACCGTGCCCGAAGCGCGCAGGCTGCTCGCGGCGCCCGCACGTCAGACCTTCCGAAACTCCCTGGAGGTCTTGGAAGGCGCGGCCCTGACCTGGACCACCACAGGTCAACGCCGACGTGGCGTGCCAGTGAGTGACTGTGATTCACCGCTGATCACCGTCGGATCGGGCACGCCAATGGGCACGCCTCAGGGTGGTCAGTGTGATCTTAGTAGTGCTTGGGCGCGAAGACGATAATCACCTCCTGGCGGTGGCTGCGTCTCGCTCGTTTCACACGCTCCGCGCATAAGCTGATACTAAGAGATACTGCCGATGCCCCCCTCCGAGCCACTTAGCATGAGCAAGAAATCAGGTGGCAGTCATGACGGAGCGCCAACTGGACAAGCTGCCTGCATGGCTGCTGTCGGTCATTCTCGTGGTCATCATGCTCGCCGTAGCGATCTACGTCTTCCTCGTGCTGATCAGGTAGGTGAGCGGCTGTGACGACGATCAAGTTTGGCGTGCAGCACGACGGTGCGGCAACCGAGCAGGAGCCCGTAAACGACGCGGGAAGCGGCAGGCTGTAGCCGTGCTGACACTGTTAGTCATCCTTGTACAGGTGAAGCCAAACGGTAACCAGTTCCCGTGGACGAGCAACCTGAGCACGGTGAACCTCCACGGCCACCGGTACCTGGCGACTCCCATGCAGACGGGTGTCGGCTGGATCAACTTCCCGGTCTACAAGCGCGCCAGCGCGTGCCCGCCAGGACAGTGCGCCAGGGTGTGGCCGTACGTGCTCACGGCAGGTCACCCAGGGACGTCAAATGGCGTGCACGCGTCGGCCGTGGGCACCCGCTCGACCGGCCTCGGCGTGCAGGTGACCTACAAGGGCCACGCGTTGTACCTGTTCTCCAACGAGACGCTGAACCCCAAGACCCTCACGGCGGCGGGCAACGGGAATGGGGTGGGAGGCTTCTCGCTCGTCAGCCCATGATTCGGAGGGGGCCAGCGTCGCCGCAATGCCAGTCGACACGACTGCTAACGGCGCTGGCCCCACTGGTGCTGGCGTCAGGGGCCACCACTCGGGGGAAGTCACGCCAAGCAACAAGGCTGGCGGACCGTCGGGCGCGCCGACGACGTTTGACGGGCCACTTTGCCGGCGCGTCAGCCCTTGTCCTCGCTGGGCCCGACGTCGAGTGTCACCACATCGGTGTCGGGGCGGGTCACCGAGCGTCGACCGCTCGCCGTTTGCCAGTACGTCTCCTTGCCCAGCAATGCCTCACCGAACCGGTCGAACTCGGCGATCACTTTCCGCGTTGCCGCACTCACGGCCTCGCGGGTCCGTTCGCCCAGCTCCTCTAGCTGTCGAGACACCTCAAGCTGGATGTGAGCGGCAACCTCGTCCTGCGCCAAGGCGTGCAACTCCTTCTTCGCCTCGCGCACCGCGGCTCGCAGATCCTTCGTGGCGGCATGGGCTTCGCGGACCATCTCGCGGCACTCCCCAACCGCCGCTTCCATTCGCTCGAGTTCGCTCACGGCATCCTCCTCGCTCATCGGCGGGACCCGGGGCGCGCCCATCTTGACCGGCAATCGATCTGAGCGCGCCGCGGTGCCTCGTCGAACGTGGCCAAACGGTCAGGCCGGCGACGACGTTGCGCTGTACGGCTGAGCTCTTGACGGACCGGCTGAACGGGACCGGACCTGATCTCGTTTCTGCACATCCACGTCCTGCGCAGCCACGAGGAAGCGGAGCGGCACCTCGTCACACTACCAACCGACACGAGGCTGGGGCATCGGCCGCCTGGCTCGGCGACCCGGTGCAGACGGCGACCCGGTGCAGACGGCGTACACGACGTACGCTCACATGGTGCCCGGTGCAGGCGACCGGGGCCGGGAGGTGTTGGACCTGTTTTCTCACGCGAAGTGCCCTCACAGGGATGCGCCGTGATGCTCCACCGCAGGTCAGCGTGCTCCGGTACGACTTCAAGCGAATTGAGGCGCCGACATGCCGGACGAAGTGCTGCTCGAGATCGAAGCGGGGATCGCCGTGCTCACCATCAACCGGCCCGAGGCGAGGAACGCCGTTAACGGCGCGGTCGCGGCGGGCATCGCTGGCGCGGTAGGGGAGCTCGACAGCCGCAAGGATGTTTCCGTCCTCATTCTCACCGGCGCGGGAGGGACGTTCAGCGCCGGCATGGACCTCAAGGGGTTCCTCAGCGGCGACAACCCGATGGCGGGCGGCCGCGGGTTCGGTGGTCTCACCGAGCAGCCCCCGGACAAGCCGATCATCGCCGCGGTCGAGGGATATGCCCTCGCCGGCGGCTTCGAGCTTGCCCTCGCCTGCGACCTCATCGTCGCGAGCGAGGACGCGGGCTTCGGCCTGCCCGAGGTAACCCGGGGCCTCGTGGCTGGCGCAGGCGGCCTGCTGCGCCTGCACCGCCGGATCCCTTACCACATCGCCATGGAGATCGCGCTGACCGGCGCGCGGGTCCCCGCCGCCAGGCTGCACGACGCGGGGCTCGTCAACCGCCTCGTCCCGGCTGGCGAGGCCCTGGCCGTGGCCCGGGAGCTCGCCACCAGCATCGCGGCTAACGCGCCGCTCGCGCTTGCCGCGAGCAAGCGGATCATCGTCGAGTCGGCCGACTGGCCTGCCGCGCATGCCTTCGCCAGGCAGGCCGAGGTCGCCGCGCCCGTCTTCGGCTCCAAGGACGCGATGGAGGGGGCGGCCGCATTCGCGGCGAAGCGGCCGCCCGCCTGGCGGGGCGAGTGATTTCCCGCAGACATCCCGCAGTTGCGGGCTGTGCCAGCGCGGTCTCATCAGCGCCGCCCCACCGCGCGACGTCCGCTCGGCCATCTCAGCGGTCTCATCACCGTCGCCACCGTAGGATCGGTGCCGCGGCACCCGCACCGACCGATGGAGGCGTGGATGTGTGGAATCGCAGGTTGCCTGGCCCTTGCGCCGTCCGCAGGCCCGGACACGCGCTGGGTGGAGGAGGCGGCGAAGCGCATCGCCCACCGCGGACCTGACGACGATGGCACCTACAGCGACTTCGACGTCGCGCTCGGCTTCAAGCGCCTCGCGATCATCGATCTTTCCCCCGGTGGCCACCAGCCGATGTGCACGGCAGACCGTCGCTACTGGATGGTCTACAACGGTGAGATCTACAACTACATCGAGCTCGCGCAGGAACTGCGCGCCGAGGGTGTGCGGCTGCGGACAAGCTCCGACTCGGAGGTGCTGCTGGAGACCTATGCCAGGTCGGGCAGGGAAATGGTAAGCAAGCTTCGCGGCATGTACGCGTTCGCCATCTGGGACACGCACAGGCGTGAGTTGTTCTGCGCGCGTGATCCGTTCGGCATCAAGCCGTTCTTCTACCGCTTCGATGGCGGGATGCTCAAGTTCGCCTCGGAGAAGAAGGCACTGGCGGAACCCGGCGAGCTGACCCGGCTCGACGGCGACGCTGTGCGCAGGTACCTGGCGTTCCAGTACGTGCCGGCCCCCGCGACGCTCACCCCGCCTGTCCGGATGCTGCCCCCCGGGCACGTGCTGACGGCGCGGCCAGGGGTGCGGCCCGATCCCGGGGCAGTGCCCGCCGCGCCGGGATCGTCAGACGGCAGCGTCGAGGTCGCCAGGTTCTGGGGCGCGGAGCTGCGCCCCGCGGCGGCCGCCCGGCCGGGAACCCCGGGCCGGATCCTGCAGGTCATGCGGGACTCGGTCGACGTTCATCTGCGCAGCGACGCGCCGCTCGGCGCATTCCTTTCCGGCGGGATCGACTCCGCCGCCATCTGCGCGCTTGTCGCGGAGCGCCGTCCCGACCTGCTGACCTTCACGGTCGGCTTCGAGCGTGAGGGCTACAGCGAGATCGACCGCGCGCAGGAGACCGCGGCCGCGCTCGGTGTGAAGTCGATGCCCTACGTCATCGGCGTCGAGGAATTCATGCGCCACCTGCCGCAGATTGTCTGGCACCTTGATGACCCGATGGCCGACGCGGCCGCGGTTCCGCTGTGGTTCGTGGCCAGGGAAGCACGCAGGCACGTCAAGGTGGTGCTGTCCGGAGAGGGCTCGGATGAGCTGTTCGGCGGCTACCTCATCTACCATCAGCCTGGCGTGGTGCGGGCAGGAGAGAAGCTGCCCGGCTGGGGGCGGTCGTCCTTGCAGCGGGCCGCTGCCCTCATCCCGGCCGGAGTCAAAGGCAAGGGCCTGCTCGAACGTACCTCCACGCCGCTGCGGCGCAGGTTCATCGGCAATGCGCACGTCTTCACCGGCGATCAGATCGACCTGATCGCGGGCAGCGGCGCCGATGGCAACGCGAGCCCCTATGACGTTACCGACCCGGTGTACGCACTCGCGCAGCGCTGGGGCCTGGACGATGTGGCCACGATGCAACTGGTGGATATCAACACCTGGCTCGCTGGCGACATCCTGGTGAAAGCGGACCGGATGACCATGGCACACGGCCTCGAACTTCGGGTGCCCTTCCTCGATTCCGCGGTGCTGGCGGTGGCGGCGCAGCTCGCCAAGGAGGAGAAAACGGGCGGCGGCACGACGAAGTACGCGCTGCGCGAGGCGATGAGCGAGCTGCTACCCCGGTCCGCCGTGCAGCGGGCGAAGCTGGGTTTCCCGGTTCCGGTCGGACACTGGTTGAAGGGCCAGATGCATGAGTTCGCGCACCGTCTGCTGAGCGAGGCGCAAACCGGCGAATGGGTGAATCGCGCCGCGGCGCTTGACCTGCTGAGCCGTTACAGGTCCGGTGAGCCAGACGCCAATTGGCGGCAACTGTGGGTGCTGATTGTCTTCTCACTCTGGCACCAGATCTATGTCGAGCGCGTCTACGACCCGGTCGCGCTCGGCTGGGCGGCCGCCTGACCCGCAGGGGTGCAGGCGCCGACAAGCCTGCTCCATAATCCGAACGTACGGCTTAACGGCTGCCGTATGGGCACCGGTCCTGGAACTGCAGAGCCCGCCGCGCAGCCGTTCTGGCTGTGCTGGCGCCTGTGGGGCACGCGGCCCAACCGGCGAAAAGGCCCATTTCCTGCACTTACGCGGTGTACACGCCGACGCGTATGGGGACGTGGCTCATGGCCGCGTGGTAGTAGCATCTGACCGCGCCGACGATGATTGGGAGGTCCGGCAGAGTGGCAGGCCCGCGGATCACTGTCGTGGTTCCCTTCTTCAATGTGGCCGAGCTGCTTGGCGACTGCCTCAGGTCGATCGCCGCGCAGACGTTCCGCGACTTTGAAGTGATCATGGTCGATGACGGGTCGACCGACGCGAGCGCTGACATTGCCAGGGCACAGGCCGCCGCCGACCCGAGGTTCGTCCTGCTCCAGGTACACGGCGGCGGCAGTCCAGGGTTTGCCAGGAACCGCGGTGTCGAGCGGGCGCGCGGTGAGTTCCTCGCCTTCGTCGACGGAGACGACATGCTGCCGCCGCGCGCCTACGAGGTGCTCGTGCACACCCTGGAACGGTCGCGCTCGGATTTCGTCTGCGCGAACGTTGACCGCATCGGACCCTGGGGGATCAGGCCGTCGGCCCTGCACGCCCGCGCCATCAAGGGCAGGCGGACCGCTACCCACATCACCAAGATGCCGCAACTGCTCTATGACATCTCGGTGTTCAACAAGCTGTTCCGTAAGCAGTTCTGGGATGCCCATCAGCTTTCCTTCCCCGAGGGAATGCTCTGGGAAGACCTCCAGCTCATGACCCGGGCACATGTTCTTGCCCGCGCGGTGGACGTGATTCCCGACCATGTTTACTACTGGCGTGAGCGCGGCCTCGGTGAGCTGTCCATCACCCAGAGCCGCACAGACATCCGTAACCTCAGGGACCGGATCGACGCGCTGCTCGCGATCGACGGCTTCCTCGCGCAGAACGCGCCCGCCGCGTTGCTACGGCGGCACCAGCGCAAGGCGCTCGGTAACGACCTGTGGCTGTACGTGGGGGACTTGTACAAGGTCGACGACGGTTACCGCGCCGAGTTCCTCGACCTTGCGGGCCGTTACCTGGACCAGGTGTGGCCGCGCGTGCTCAGCAAGCTGCCCGCCGCCCAGAAACTCACCTACTACCTCGTCAAACAGCGCTTGATGCCCGAACTTATCGGGTTCTTGACCTGGCAGCTGCGGCAGCCCGTGCGTGCGGTACCGCTCGTGCGCAGGCACGGCAGGCTGATCGCGGACCTTCCGCTGCGGACGAACTCCAGGTTGCGTATCCCAACGAAGATCTTCCGCCCGTCCTGGCGCGAACTTGACCCCGTTGTGCGGGTCGAGGAGGTCGGCTGGCGGGGTGGCAAGGTAGTCGTGCAAGGCCGCGCCTATATCCCGTCGATCGACATCGGCAAGCGCAGGTATTCGTCGAAGCTTGTGGTGCTTCGCTCGCGAAACCGCCGCCTGCCGATCGTCCTGCCCGCGCGGTCGTTCCTGCATCCTGACGCGACCGATTCGTCCGGCCAGGACCGTTACTCCTATGATTGGGCCGGATTCCGCTGCGAGATCAGCCCGCGCTGGTTCCGGTTGTTCGGGCGCTGGATGACCGGCACGTGGGAATGCTACGTACTCGTCCGCAGCCGTGGGGTCTGGCGGCCGGCCCGCATCCACACCCCCCAGCCCGGTCAGGCGGAACGGCCGGGGGCCCGCGAGGTGGCACCAGGCATACGGCTTCGGCCGAGGTGGGAAGGCCGCAACCTGGTGGTGCAACTTGCCAGGGTGCCCGCGGTGCTCGCCAGCCTCGTCGCCGAGCCGGGCCAGGACGGGAGCGTCCGCAAGATCAGGCTCGATGTGGATCTTCCCGGCGCGCGGTCGGCGGTCACTGAACCCGCCAAGGTCCTGCTGGTCAGGCGGGGAGGCGCCGCCACGCTCAGCTTTCCCGCTGCGGTAACGGCGATGGACGCCGCCACGCCGCGCGCGGTGGCCGGTGATCCTGCTGGCAAGGTGCGCATGTCAGGCACCGTCGACCTCGACGCCGTGATCGCGGGCGCTGACCGTGGTCACCGTGCCGCGGCGGGCATGGGGTCGGTGGATAGCGCCGGTGGCGACGGCATCTCCTGGGATGTCTACGTATCGTGCGCTGGCCGTCGCCGGCTTCGGGTGGCTGTGCCCGTGGATGGGGCCGGGGCCGCAGAGGCTGCGGGCGCGGCCGGACAGCGTTACCCGCGCGCGGGCCGGGAGATAGTAGTCGGCTGGAGTCGCTACGGTGACCTTGTGATTTCCGACAGCACTCCCCGCGCGATCATTGCGGACCACACCTGGACCGCGGACGGCCAGCTGCAGCTTCGCGGCCGCTATCTCGGGCCTGCGGCCGGTCTCGGTGACCTGGTGCTTGAACGCAATGGATCCGGTGAGCGGCACCGTCTCGCCTGCCAGCGCGACGGCGAGCGCTTCGCCGCGCTGATTGACGTCAACCGGATGCCATCGTTCGGCGATGAGTTGCCGCTGAGGGATGGGCGCTGGGCGGTTCTGTTTGAGACCGCCCTACTTGATACTGGCGAGTACGCGGCCACCCCGGGCGGCGGGCGGTTCGTGACCGCCGGTTATGACCCCGCCCGGCTGGCCGAGGTTACCGAGGAGCCAGTCGACGTCGGCGCCAAGCAGTACCGCCTGGTGGTCGTGGACGAGGACACGCCCGTGCTGGTCGTGACGGCCACCAGGTCGCGAATGGAGCGGGGCAGGTTCAACCAGCGACTGCTGCGCAGGGCCTACTACCCGCTGAAGCTACGGTCACCGTTGCGCGACACCGTGCTTTTCGTCAGCTGGAAAGGCAGGCAAGCGGCGGACAATCCACTCGGCATCGCCGCCGAGCTGCGCAGCCGTGGCGATGACAGAGAGCATATCTGGGCGGTAACCGATCCGGCGGTGCGGACGCCGGATGGGGCCACCGTCGTGCTCACAGGTACGCAGGAGTACTACGAAGCGCTCGCGCGATCGCGATACCTGATCACGAATGATGACATGCCGGCGCACTACCGAAAGCGTGACGGCCAGGTCTATCTGCAGACCTGGCATGGCACGCCACTGAAGCGGATCGGCTTTGACATCGAGCGGCCGCAGTTCATCAGCGGCACCGCGTATCTGGATCACCTGGCGGAAGATGTGGCGCACTGGGATCTGCTGCTTTCACAGAATCCGTTCAGCACACCGATCCTGCGCCGCGCCTTCCGGTTCGACGGGGAAATCTGCGAATACGGCTATCCCCGCAACGATGTTCTGAGCCGTCCAGACGCTCCACAACTCGCGGCGGAGGTCCGCAAGCGGCTCGGGCTCAGCGAGGGCAAGAAGGTCGTGCTCTACGCCCCCACCTGGCGGGACAATCAGTTCTACGCCGCGGGGCGGTACAGGTTCGATCTCCGGCTCGACCTCGAGCGCGCGTGGAAGACGCTCGGCGACGAATATGTGGTCTTGATTCGCGGCCATCACCACATGGCTGACGACGTGCCAGATTCCGCGTCGTCAGGGTTCGCGATGAACGTCACTCGTTATCCCGATATCGCCGAGTTGTTCCTGGTGAGCGACGTACTGGTGACGGACTACTCGTCGGTCATGTTCGACTATGCGAGCACCGGGCGGCCGATGCTGTTCTTCACCTACGACCTGGCCGACTACCGCGACAACCTGCGCGGCTTTTACTTCGACTTCGAGCCGGAAGCACCTGGGCCATTGCTCGCCACTTCCGATGACGTTATCGCGGCAATCGGGAATATCGAGAGCGTGGCAGCCAGGCACGCCGCGGCCTATCGGGCTTTTGCCGCGAAGTTCTGCCCGTTCGATGACGGCAAGGCTGGCGCGCGCATATGCGACAGGCTCTCGTCGCCCTGAACCCCCAACCGCATGTTCGGCGGCCGCGGCGCATGCTGCGCGATCTTCAAACCGGTACGGTGTGGCTGAACATGTTCTGCCGAATGCCGCCCGGCCTTTGCCGGTCGGGGGATCAAGGGCAGTGGTTATCAAGGGCAGTGGTTACGGACATGACTGTGTCATCGCCACGACCCGTGAGAAGACCTGCGTGATCGAGACGGTCTAATGCATGTAACGCGTGCCTGGCCGGGCGTCGGGGGGCCGCAACCCTAGAGTGTCGTCATGGGCCGCTGCGCCAAAGTAGAGTCACTAACCGGGGTGCCAGGAACGTTGGCGCATCGGATCAGCGAACGTTGGCGCATCGGATCAGCGGGCCGGGTTGTCCTAGCACGACGGGGATCAGGCGGCGAGAAGCGTAACGGGACGCGCCACGAGGAGTCCAACTTGCCGGGTTCGAAAGCTCCCCCGCACGGCCCGAACGCGGCGGCGGGCGATGAAGAACCTTGGGCCGCGCCCAGCCGATCCGGCGGCGCAGAGATGGCCGGCGCAGGGACGGCGGATGCGCGGTCGGCGGGTGCGCGGTCGGCGGGTGCGCGGTCGGCCGGATTCCGCGGCATCCTGCCGTACGCCTGGCTTATTTCCTTGATCCCCGCGATCACGGCGTTCGCCGTGGGGCTTTACGGCATCGCACAGCCATCACTGTGGCGGGACGAGGCGTACACGATCGAGGCCGCCAGCCGGTCACCCGGGCAGATCCTGGCGCTGCTCAAGAACGCAGATGCTGTACATGGTGCCTACTACATGTGCATGCACGTGGCGATCATGGTGCTCGGCCGTTCAGCGACCGCGGTACGGCTGCCTTCCGTGGTCGCCACGGCAGTCGCAGCCGCTTTCGTTGCCGCCCTGAGCATGCGCCTCGGGGCTACCTCCCGCGCGCCGTATCCGCGCGCAACCGGCCTGCTCGCTGGCGTGCTTTATGCGATAGCGCCCTTGACGAGCAGGTACGCGCAGGAAGCTAGGTCCTACGCGACGGTGAGCGCCTTGGTCGTGATCGCCAGCTACCTGCTTGTCCGAGCGTTCGAGGAACGCCGCCGCCGCTGGTGGGTGGCCTACGGCGCGGCCATCGCGCTGGCCGGGTTGTTTAACCTGCTCGCGCTGTTGATCTTGCCAGCCCATGGGGTCACGGCGGCGGTCCTGGCGAGGCGATCCCCTGCCGGGCGCGGGGGGACGCAAGCTCCTGACCCCGCCGCACTCTCGCCGTCCGCAGGCGGGGTGGGTGGATCGGGGCCAGGAGCAGCCACGGCCGGTTCCCCTGCCGCGACAGACAAATCCCCGCAGCGGCAGGTCCCGGTGGCGGGATCTGGCCTGCGATCGTGGGTCGCGGCGGTGATTGTTGCGCTTGCCGTGCTGGCCCCGCTTGCCGTCGTCGCTTATCTGCAGCGCGGCGCCACGGCTTGGCTTGGCGAGCCTGGCTCGCGCCAGATCGGCTCCCTGGTGACTTCGCTCGCCGGCTCTGCCGCCCTGACGGTGCCAATTGGAGCGCTCGTCGTTATCGCTGTGGTCGCTGGCCTTGCCGCTGGTCTGGCGGCTGGCCGCCAACGCCCAGCTACGGTCGTGGATGTCGCGCTGCCCTGGCTCGTGCTGCCACCGGCCATCCTGTTGATCGCCTCGCAATTTCATCCGCTCTACAACATCAGGTACGTGGTGTATTGCCTGCCAGCGGTGGCATTGCTTGCCGCGGACGGGCTCCGCATGCTGGCCAGCCTTGCGGCGCGCTATGCTGCGAGGCTGACCTGCGGGCGGGCCGTGACCGCGACCGCCTGGGTGCCTTCACTGGCCGTGGTCGCCTTCATCGCCGTGGCGTCCGTAGCCCCGCAGCAGGCCGTCCGTGCGCCCTGGTCCCGACCGGACTACCTGCGCAAGGTGTCCAAGATCGTTGCCACGTACGCTCACGTGGGTGACGCCGTGCTCTACATCACGAGCTATTCGCGGATCGTCAGTCAGGGTTATCCCGGCCCGTTCCACAAATTGCGGGACATAGCGCTGGCCGAGTCCCCGGTCGCATCCGCCACGCTGAACGGGACCGAGGTTGCCCCGACGGTGCTGCGTAGCCGCTTCGCGACCGTGAGCCGTGTGTGGGTCATCAGCGACAACGGCCCTACGCTGCCCGCGGCACAGTACGCGATCGACGAAGAAAAGCTCGCGCTGGTTCATACGATGCGAGTGATTGGCCACTGGCACACAAGGAACGATCTGTTGTTGCTCTTCGCCAGGCGGTAAGCCGTTAGCCGCTCGCTGGCGCGAGCGGTCTGCGGTTGACTCACCCCTGCCGTTAGCCGGTCGCCGGCGCCAGGCCGGCGCCTCTCAGGCGCGCCGTGAGCTGGTCCCGCAGCCTGCTTCGGCCCCGGTGCAGGCGCGACATCACGGTCCCAATGGGGGTTCCCATGATCGTGGCGATCTCCTTGTACGGGTACCCTTCGACATCGGCGAGGTAGACCGCGACCTTGAACTCCTCTGGCAGATCCCGCAGAGCGCGGAAGATATCGGAGTCAGGCATCCGGTCAAGCGCCTCGACCTCGGCCGAGCGTGCACTGGGTGCCAGCGGGTCGGCGGGAAATTGCCAATCCTGCAGCTCGCCACAGGCCGCCTCCTGTGGTTCGCGGCGCCGCCTGCGATAACCGTTGATAAAGGTGTTGGTGAGAATCCGGTACAGCCAGGCCCTGAGGTTCGTGCCGGGCCGGAACTGGTGGAAGGCCGCGAAGGCCTTGGCCGATGTCTCCTGTACGAGATCCTCGGCGTCGGCGGGGTTGTGGGTCATCCGGAGCGCGGCGTGGTAGAGCTGGCCGAGTTCGGGTACGACGTCCCGCTCGAATCGCACACTCTGCTCGGTCATCTTGTTGGTCAACCTCATCGCTTACTCCGGCGCCGGTGGCGCACCCACCTATAAGACGCCTCAACCTGATTGATTAAGACGCTGCGTGTGTGAAATCGGCATAAGGTGACCAAGATCACAGGACGCGGGGCCTAGGAGGTACCCGCGGCAACGTGTTGCGTGGCGGGCAGGCTTGCCCGCCGTCAGCTCGCGGCGACTGCGGATTTGTACAGCGCGCCGACGCTTGGGCCGAACGTCGGCGAGTACGAGATCGCCGCTGTGTATCCACCCAATTCATATCCGCCGATGACCCCGACCACAAGGCCGTTTCCTGTCACCGGGCTGACGTCGGTGAGGAACGGGCCGCCGCTCGTGCCGTTGGTGAAGCCGCCACACTCGAACTTCAGCTGGCTGGCGCTGAACTCCGTGGCCTTGTTCTGGCAGGTGACCGGTCGCTGCTCAGAGTTGGGGTACCCAATTACCCGAACCACGCCGGCCGGTTGCAGGCCGACGCCGAGCTGCTCGCTCCCCGTCACATCTTCGATCCTGCCGCCAGCATGGTCCTCGACGATGAGGAAGGCTACGTCATCGTCGGGGTCGCTGGCCGATGCCCACGCACTGTCGACGATGACGCGGGACATGGTCCACGCGCCGTACGGTGCCTTGCCATCGTGGTAGCCGGGTACGAACGTGATCTGATGCGGGTTGGCCGCGTAGCTCGCGAGGCAGTGAGCTGCCGTGATCACCATGTCCCTTCTCGGGCTGTGCACGACACTCGCTGTGCAGAAGTGGGTCGGTGTGCCGCTGGCGCTTGTCACGAACAGCGCGCCCACCGCGGCTGTGCCGGTGAACGATGTCGCGCTTAGCGGCACCGATGCCGCTAGCTCGGGCGGGGCTGAGTCCGCGGCGGTTCCGGCGGGAGACGCCATGACGATTGCGAAGATGAGCAGCGTCATGATGCTCATCAGCGATGTGGAGGACGTGACGAGCGACCTGGCACG
Source organism: Streptosporangiaceae bacterium (assembly GCA_035517695.1). Lineage (GTDB taxonomy): Bacteria > Actinomycetota > Actinomycetes > Streptosporangiales > Streptosporangiaceae > DATFVJ01. Next base: position 50,792 of record DATIYI010000135.1, on the reverse strand, counting down.
CCCCGGTTGCGGTCTGCGCCGGCGTTCGGGATACTTGCCGTCTGCGCCACGGCGGGCGACGGCAAGCTCCCCTTCGCGCGTGTGCCTGACCCGCGTGCGCATCCTTCCTCCCTGGCTTGCTGGTTGTCGATACGTGGACCGGGCGCGCGAAATATGCTCTCTAGCTGCGATTCTGCAGGTGACGTATCCGTTCGGCATCAGAGCAAACTGGGAGAATGCTGAATCCCGCGGCTATAGTTACTGAGCGTGTTCACACGAATTCAAGAAGTATTGATACAGGTGAGAAGCATGATCCCGGAGCCGAACGGCCGACGACGATGCCCTGCGGGCCGCTCTTGAGCCGCGGGAGCGGTGATGCTGAAGCCGTGGGAGCCGTGGGAGCCGTGGGAGCCGTGGGAGCCGTGATGCTGGAGCCGCGGGAGCCGGACAATCAAGGCCCGCTTCAATGGCAGGCGGGCCGTGATGCTGGAGCCGCGCTCGCCGTGATGCTGGAGCCGCGGGAGCCGTGATGCTGGAGTCGTGATGCTGGTGCCGCGCGAGCCGTGATGCAGGAGCCGATATCAGGCTGTCACAAGGCGCCGGGCGGCCGCTGCTTCTGACGTTCGGTCCAGGCACGCATCCGTGCGGGGTAACCGACGATCTGGGCCTCATACACGGGCAGTCGAAGACCGCGCGCTACCTTGCGGATCGCCGCGGGGGACCCGACCCTGCGCCGCGTCCACTCGCCGTCGGCCGCGACGGCGACCGCGGTGGTATCGGTCGCGAACGTCTCGGGTTCTATATAGAACTCCACGCCAGGCCGGCTGCGCGCGAAAGCTATGAGCGCAGCGATATCGGCCGGGGTCGCCTCACGATCGAGCTTCGTCGCGGGTTCCGCCCGCCGGTTGCCTTGACGGCGACGCCATTTCATGCGGGCACTTTAGTCGTCTGTAAGACTCGATTGCCCTGGCGGGACGTGCGCGGCGGACCTTCTGGCAGACCGCTGCCAGAGCTTTAAGGCCGTTTTACTGATAGGACCCTGGATCACCTCCGGGCAGCCCTAGCTGGCCCTGGCCGGCGACCCGCCGTTCGAGGACCGCACCAGGCGAACCAAGCAGCACCCGGGGTAACGGCTGGCAGCGCGCCGATCATCGTCGGCTCCTGCCCGGTCTCGCATTGCACTTGAGGCGTGAGCTCAGAACGAGTAGGCGGGGTTCACCTGCGCGCACTGGCCCGCATGGGAAGCGTTCTCCGGGGCGGAGCCGGGCGGCGGCGCGGCGGAAGCCGAGCCGGTGGCCGGAGCTGATCTTGTAGCGCTCGCCGACGGAGCCGGGGATGCGCCTGGGTTACTGCCCGGGTAGGTGCGGCCGCTCGGCCAGTCCGTGCCTATCACCAATGTCATCGAGGTGCCTGAGCGGTGCAGCGCGCTGGCAGGCAGGCCAAGCGCAGCGGCGACAGCCTGTGCCCGCGCGCGCTCGCCCGGTCCGTAGGCGAGGCTCGTCGTGGTGGTAAGGGGCGCGTTGAGGTCGCCGACCGCCGCAGTGAAACCGTCCCGTGCGAGCTTGGCCGCAACGTCGTGAGCACGCCCGGCGAGGCCGGTGCCGTTCCGCACGGAGATGTGCACCGAAGCCTTGTCCACGGTAGGTGCCGGACTCGCCGTGACCGTTGCGGCAGACGGCGTGGAGGTCGCGGGCTTAGCGGCGGGCCCGGCCCGGGTGAGCGGCGTATCGGTGGCGATGTCATGGAATAGTTGCTGAGCGCCCGGCTCGGCTGGGGCCACCCAGGCGGCCGGATTGCCCGGATACGGCACGGTCGGCATGGTGACGAACGTGATCCGCTTGGCCGGCACCTCGTTCAGGTCGCTGGCGAGACTGACGAGCTTGGAGACGCTGTCAAGGCCGGGGTCGACTGTCACGGCCCTGGTGGCGTCGTTGGCGAGCCGATAGAGCGTGACCGGGTTGGCCAGGGTGCTCGCGCTCTTCATCTTCCTGATCAGCGCGCTCAGGTACATATGCTGCGCCTGCGTCCGGTACAGATCCCCGCCGTCCAGGAAACCGTGCCTGGTGCGCAGGAACTCAAGCGCCTGCAGCCCTACGACCACGTGGCTGCCCTTGGTCAAGCGCAGATGCGAGTACGGATCGTATACGTTGGCGCTGACGCACACCGGCACGCCGCCGACATCGTCGGCCATGTTAACCACACCCGAGAAGTCGATCATGATGAAGTGGTCGATGGTGATGCCGGTCAGCGCGTGCACGGCGGCGACAGTACAGCCCGGACCGCCGGATTGCAGGCTGGAGTTGATCTGCACGGCCTGCTGCGGCGGATAGACGTGGTGCGTGGGGCTGGTGCACTGCGGCACGTTGGCAACGGTGTCGCGCGGGATGCTCATCACGGTGGCGTTCGAGCGGTCGGCGGCCAGGTGAACGAGCATCTCGACATCCGCGTTCGCCCCGCCGCTACAGTCCCCGCCGATCTTGCAGTCCGCTTGGTCGGCGCGAGTATCCGAACCGATGAGCATGATGTTGAGGGCCGTGCGGCCGAACGGATCCACCTTCTCCGCGCTCTGTTGCGCACCCAGATCCAGCGGCGCGCTCTGCAGGTTGGAATTCAGTTTCAGGTACACAACCGAGCCGCCGAGGATCAGCACGAGAACCATGCCGATGGCAACCCACATCAAGATTCTGCGGCGGCGATGTCCGCGGCGCCGCACGCGGCGAGAACCGCCGCCGCGACTGCCGCCGCCGCGACTGCCGCCGCCGTCTCCTTGCGGGCCGCGGTCCCGCTGACCTGGTCCGGGCGCAGCGGTCCCCTCGTCGGCGGAGACGTTGGCGAGGGAGGGCCCGGCCAACGGGCCGGCTGGTACCGGGCCGTCGCCTTCGGGCCCCGTTGGGGACGAGCCGGGGGAACGTCCTGTGGCCCCGTCGGGATCGCCACGCCGTCCCTGATCGGTCATGCCCACGTCCTCAACGCTGTCCACACCGGTGCCTCGGAGGATCCGTCAGCTGGTGCCCGGCATCGGCCTCGCGAGCTGCGCTCTCGCCAGCAAGACGCCGGAACAATAGTTCCGGTTCCTATTTTGTGCAAATTTGCCAGTTATGGACTAGGTAGATCTTTGCCTGGCGGCGGGCGATGGGCCGGGCCGCCCCCGCCTCTTGTTGCCCGAGTCATCTCTCCTGGTGCGACCGTCAGGTGCTGCCTCTCTGCGCCCAGGTGGGCGGCCACCGGCACGCCGGGCTCGCGCCGCGCAGCCGTTAGGGAGAATATAGGTCCCACCTCCGGGCCTGCCGCTTCACTGCACGGCGGGTTAGGGCCGAAGCGCATGGCCGGTCAGAAAAGAAACGGTATGAACGAAACGATACACGGGATGTTGATCGTCGCCGCGGCGCCGATCGGATGCCCGGCCGACGCCTCGGCACGGCTGACGGCGGCCCTCGCGGGCGCGGCGGTGATAGCAGCCGAGGACACCCGCAGGATTGGCAGGCTCGCCGCCGATCTCGGGATACGGCTGACGGCCCAGGTCGTATCGTGCTACGAGGCGGTGGAGCAGCGGCGTGCGCAGAGGCTGCTCGCTGACCTGAAGGCAGGCCGTGATGTGCTGCTTGTCACCGATGCCGGCATGCCTGGCATCAGTGATCCCGGCTACCGCCTGGTCAGGGCGGTCGCGGCGGCGGGAATCCGGGTCACCGTCCTGCCCGGGCCTTCCGCGGTGACCGCGGCGCTTGCTGTGGCGGGCCTGCCGAGCGACCGGTTCTGCTTCGAAGGCTTCCCGCCCCGGCGGCCCGGTGACCGTGTGCGCCGGTTCGCCGAGCTCGCGACCGAGCCACGGACGCTGGTCTTCTTCGAGTCGCCGCGGCGGCTCGCCGCGACCCTCGGTGAGCTGGCAGCGGCATTCGGCCCCGGCCGGCCCGCGGTCGTGTGCCGTGAGCTGACCAAGACCCACGAGGAGATCCGCCGCGGGACTCTCGGCGATCTCGCGGACTGGGCGGCTAGCGGAGTGCTTGGCGAGGTGACGATCGTCGTCGCGGCTGACACCGGCAAGCATCGGGGCAGCGTGGACGCTGGCCGCGCCGCCGCTGAGGTGGCCGAGCGCCAGGCAGCAGGCCTGACCAGGAAGGAAGCGATCGCCGCGGTCGCCGCTGAGCGGCGGCTGCCCAAACGCGCGGTCTACGACGCGGTGGTCGCGAGCAAGCCGGGAGGGCGCTCGGGCTAGCCACAGCCGGGTTCGGGATCTGGCTGGCGGCTCGCGCGGCGAGGACGCGCGCGCGTGCTGTCAAGGCGATCTCGGCGGGGCGGCGTCTGGCGCCACAGCGCCGGGCCTGTCCCCGGCGGGCTTCGGCTCATCGGGGGCCCCGGCAGCGGGCCCGGACGGCGTTACCGCCGGTGTCGCTGTCACTGGTTCGCGCGCATCATGCTGGTCACCCGCAGGTGTGCTGCGGAGTTCGCGCCGCGCCGCCAGCCGATTGCCGACGGGGTTGCCCACGCCGAACACCATCGCCGTGGCCAGGCAGGCGAAGGGGACGGCGGGCAGCAGGTATCTATAGTCGAATTCTGCGGTGGCGGCCGGAATCACGATCATGGCGACGGCAAAGGCCCAGGGCAGCAGGATCTCGCCGCCGAGCCGCCGCCAGGCGATTACCATCCCGCCGAGCCCGGCCACGAGCAGCGCGCCAAGGATCGTGCCGGGCAGGAACACGTACTTCTGATATCCGCGCATGATTGCTGCGTACGGCGCAACCACGTGGGTGATCTGGCTGCCGTCGGCGTAGTGAGGCACCGCGAAGTGTGCGCCGAAGCCGTGGCCGGTCGCGGGCCCCCGCGCGGGGCCGTGGCTCGCGCTGGCGAATACGTATTCGCCGTAGGTGATGGGGTCGGGGAACACCTTGCGCTTCCACGCGAACGAGCGCCAGGTGTCGTCCCAGGTGACAAGGGCATAGTCGAGCGGCTGGGCCGCTATCGCCCGGGTCGCGAATCCCTTGGCCAGCAGGTTCGTCAGTGGCGAGAACTCGGGCGGCGGGAAGCGGCGGAGCGGCGCGTCAGTGCTCCAGATGTAATCCTGGGAGAGCATCCGATGGTCCGGTGGTGCGGACGTGCACAGCGGCTTCTCGTCGGCTGGCAGGCTGAACTTGCTGCAGTCCGCGAAGGCCATCACGCGCGAATACAGGAAGATCCCGGTGCTCTGGGTCATAGCGAACTGCTGATACCAGGACTGGAACCAGAACATGTAGCCGACCACCGGCACGGCGCAGGCCATGATCCCCGCGGTGATGACACGCAAACCGACGCGCCTGATCAGCAGGTACACCACCAGGATGACGAGCAGCGGCAGCCCGATGGACCTGGTGACGGCTGCCAGCCCCAGCAGCAGGCCGGCCATCGCGGTCTGCGCCATGCTGGGCTTGTCGCGCCACATCACGATGGTGATGGCCGCCGTGACCAGGAAGGCGAACGGCGTGTCCGCCATGAGCAGGTGCTCGAGCTGGATCTGGTACGCGTCATATAGCGCGGGGACCGCGGCCAGCGTCGCGATCCACAGCGGGACCTTGAAGCGGTGCACGAGCAGCGCATAGACCAGGACACCGATGCCGAGGCCCATCAGGTGCTGTGAGATCGTCACGGCGGCGAAGCTGTGCAGCGGCTCGAGCAGCCATAGGTAGACAGAGTAGCCGGAGGGCCGCGTCGGGTCGGGTCGCAAGCCGTTCACGGTGTACTGAAGGTACTGGTATGAGTCGTTGAACCACAGCGCCCAGCGGAAGCCGAGCATGGTGACCACTCGCGCCGCGATCGCGGGGATCAGGACGGCCACGAACAGCCAGTGCCGGGCGAGGAACGCGGCGATGGACCGTCGTGGTGCCGGGGACGGCGCGACTTCTCCCCCCGGCGGGACCTTCACACCCGTGCCCTCCCCTGCGCAGCGCCTGCCAGCCTAGCCGTCAGATCTTGTCAGCTCGCGATCAGTACGAATGCTAGCCGCCGAAGAGTTTCGGCAGCGACGCGGCGGCTGGCCGGCGTGGAAATGGCCAGCAGCCACAAGGCAGCGCCTGGCAGCGAGTGCCGCCGCCAGGCACCCAAACGGCACCGCGGGCAGCACGTAACGATAATCGAAATCGACCGTGAGAGCAGGAATCAGCAGCAATGCGACGGCCGCTGACCAGCACAGCCATGCCGCCGGGGTTTCCGCGGGGCGCGCCTGGCCTGCCGCGGTAGCCGGGCGTGCGGCTGGGTCGGCGCACCGGGGGGAGCCTGACGGCTGGCGCCTGGCCCGGCGCCGCAGGACGAGCCCGGCGAGCGCGGCCGCGGGCGCGGCGACCAGGATGAGTCCCACCATGGTGCCGCGCAAGTACACGTAGCGCTGGTACCAGCGCATGAGGCCGGCGTACGGCTGCACGACGGCGGTCGCCGCTGCGCCGTCCGCGTATGATCGCGCTACCTCGGCGGCGGTGCGCCCGTCGGCCTCGGGCCAGGTCGGCAGCCAGGTCTTAGTTCCCGCGAACGTGTAGAGGCTCGCGGTGTAGCTGGTCGGATAAGACGTGCGGTTCCAGGTGAAGGCGCGCCCCACACTGGTGAATACGGCATTCGCGTAACCACCGGGCTGCGCGGCGATCGCCCGGAGCGCGAAGCGCATGGCGAGGTCGTTTTCCCTGGCGCTGAACACCTGGCCGTGCTGCCAGCGCAGCGGCGAGGTGGGCTGCCAGACCTGTGCCGATGAGGCGGCGCGCTGGGCCGGTGGAAGCCTTGGGCACAGCCACGCCTGCGCTGGCGGCGGCTTGATGACGTCGCACTCCGCGAAGGCGGCCGTCCTGCCCCACAAGTAGATCCCGTCGGTGGAGTCGAGCGCGAACTGGCCGTTTACGGCGTGGAACCACAGGATGTAACCCGCGAGAGGTGCGGCCGCGGCGGCGCATACGGCCGTGACGGCACGCCAGCCGGCCCGGCAGACGATCAGATAGGCAACCGCGAGCACGATCAGCGGGATGCCGACACCCCTGGTGAGCGAGGCGAAGGCAAGAAGCACTCCCGCCGCCGCCGCCTGCCAAGCGTTCATCCCGCGCCCACGTGGCGCAGGAAGCCAGCAAAGCACTGCGAAGGCGGCGACGGCCAGGAACGTGAACAGCGTGTCGGCGAGGAGCAATTGTTCCAGCTGAATCTGGAACGCGTCGAAGAGGACGGGGACCATCGCGAGCGTCGCGCCCCAGCCAGGGAGCCCGAAACGCCTGCGCAACAGCACATAACCCGCCGCAGCGGTGCCGAGTCCGAGCAGATGCTGTACCGAGGTGATAAGAAGGAGGCTGTGGACCTGTCCTACCAGCCAGAGCAGGATCGGGTACCCAATCGGCCGCATCGGGTCTGGCCGCAGCCGCTGCGCGATCGCGACATAGTCGAATGAGTCGTTGAACCAGAACGCCCAGCGGTAGCCAAGCTCGGTCACGATACGCAGCGCGGCACCGGCGGCGAGCGCGATGGCGAAGGCGCGATGTCTGGACAGCGCGCCTCGGGCGGCCAGGGCGGCACCCGCGATCCGGTGCGACGCAGGCGCGCGGCGCCCGGTCGCGGGATCACTGCCTCGCCCGCCCAACACGCGCGTGCTCTCTCCTTTCCCTCCCGCTAAAGCCTGCGGTTGATACTGTGCGGTCGTCGGCGACCGCGCCCAGACCGGCCACGGGTGCCACATAACCTGGGCATTGTTCGTGCGAGCGTCCACTCGCGCTGGCTGCCCGTGGTCAATGATCGCCGCTGGGGGCCGAGGCCGGATAGTTGCGCAACATTCACAACGGTAGCGACCTCGGGGTCGTGCCGAGTGCGCCAGCGGAAGGCGCGCCACCGGAGCGCGGAGGAGACGACGTGGAACTGACCGTACTGATGCCTTGCCTCAACGAGGCGGAGACGGTTGCCACCTGTGTCCGCAAGGCCGCCGGCTTCCTGCGCGAGCACGGCATCGACGGCGAGATCCTCATAGCGGACAACGGCAGTACAGACGGCAGCCAAGAGCTCGCGGAGGAGGCGGGCGCACGGGTTGTCCCGGTTTCTGCGAAGGGATACGGCAATGCGCTGATGGGCGGCATCGTCGCCGCGCAAGGCCGGTACGTCATCATGGGCGATGCCGACGACAGCTACGACTTCACCGCGCTCATGCCGTTTGTTTCCGCTCTTCGTGACGGTGCCGACCTGGTCATGGGTAACCGGTTCAAGGGCGGCATCGCCCCTGGTGCCATGCCCGCGCTGCACCGCTATCTGGGCAATCCTGTACTGAGCTTCATTGGGCGGCTGTTTTTCCGCATCAAGAGCGGTGATTTTCATTGTGGCCTGCGCGGATTCCGCAGGGACAGCGTGCTCGGGCTCGGCCTGCAGGCGACAGGCATGGAGTTCGCCAGCGAGATGGTCGTCAAGGCCACGCTGGCGAGGCAGCGGGTCGTCGAGGTGCCGACCACGCTGTCACCTGACGGCCGTAGCCGCCCGCCACATCTGCGCAGCTGGCGGGATGGCTGGCGGCATCTGCGTTTCCTGCTGCTGTTCAGCCCGCGCTGGCTGTTCCTGATCCCAGGGATCGCGCTGCTTGCCATCGGGCTCCTGATCGGTGCGGCGGTCGTGCCCGGGCCGCTGACCATCGGCGGCGTGTCGTTTGACGTGGACACGCTGGTCGGCGCGTCGGCGATGGTGGTCATCGGCTTCCAGGCGGTACAGTTCGCGCTGTTCACGAAGATCTACGCCAGTGCCGAGGGTTTCCTGCCGCAGGATCGGTGGGCGAAGCGGGTGCTGCGGGTCTGGAGCCTCGAGCGTGGTTTGGTGGCGGGCGTGCTGCTCGGGGTGGCGGGTCTGGTCGGCGCGCTGGTATCAATCTCGGAGTGGCGGGTCGCGAGATTCGGCCCGCTGGATCCCACGCATTCACTGCGTCTCATGGTGCCCTCCGCGACCGCCCTCGTGGTCAGCTGCCAGGTCATCTTCGGCACATTCTTCATGAGCATTCTGGGTATCAGGCGGACCAGGCATCCTTCGGCCGAGGCACTCGCCGACGAGGACAACGGTTCGGCCCGGCCGCTGCCTGCGAGGTCCGGTTTGGCCCAGCAGGCCGCCAGGGCCCGGCAGGCCAGTTCGGCGCGGGCGGGTTCGGCGCACGTTGGCGTGCCCGCCTCAGCGGACCATCGGGGGAACGCCGTCGGGGAGGCCGGGCAGCCAGTGCTTTCCGCCCCGGTTGCGGCGCCGACCGCGCCCGCCGCGCCTGCCGCGACCGACCCGACCGACCCGACTGGCCAGCGCCCCGATGGCGCTCCGAGCGCGGGCCGCGTCTGACGGCCCTGCGCCGCAAGGCGATGAGGGACTACGCCGCCACACGCACTCTGTTGTGCACGTAAAGCTGGAGCGTAATGCCATCGAATGACCACGTGCGGATCCACCGGAACTGTGGCCAGCCGACGAGGCCTGCGGCCGGCTTGTAGTGGTCCACCTCGACGAGCCACAGACGCCAGACACCGCTGAGCCGCCGCTCGAGCACTTGTCGCGTCACCTCCGTGCCGATGAGATTCCCCGCCGCTACAGCGGACTCTTGCCGGCCGATGTCACGCAATCGCGTGAATCCGTACGGGTAGGCGGCGGCGAAGTCGCGAAATCCGGGCTTGAAGTAGAGCACCGCGTCTCCCTGCGTGGCCTGTGCCTGCAACAAGCGAGCCGCCGCCCTTATATCGTCTCCATGACCCCAAGGCTGGCGGATGGCCTGCTGATTGGGCACCGCGAGCGCGGCGAGCATGCTCACCGCGGCAATCCGCCAGTACCGGCCGAGCGTGGCGAGCCCGGCCCCAGCGAGCAGCGCGAGTGCGGGCAGGCAGAACACGACGTAGCGAGGTACGTAGATGGGCTTGATCTCGGATACGACGATCAGCAGGACAGGAGGAAGCAGCAGCCAGGGCACACCGAGCCGGAGCAGGCTCAAGCTGGCGGATCGCCGGGGGACTCGTGAGTGGCCGGGGCGGCCAACCCGCTGGAACCTCCCGCTGGCGTCGGCCACGGCCGCCGCAACAAGCGCTGCGATCAGCACGCACGCGGCGCGTGAGCCAGTCAGCAAGGTGAGGAGGGCCATGACATCCGCGAATGTGGGTCTGCGAAGCCACGCGAGCTGGGTCCGCTCGTGCCAGGCGAGGAATGCGACAGGAATGATCATCGTGAAGGCGACTCCCGCGCCGATCGCCCAGCCTGCCGCGGTGCCTGTCGCCCAGCCACCTGCGGTGCCCGAGGCCAGGCGGGGCGCGGTGCCCGAGGCCAGGCGGGGCGCGGTGCCCGAGGTACGGGCACCCGTCGGCCGGCCGGCCTCGGGCAGCGATCCGTGTCTGCGGGCCACCGCGAGCGTTATCGCGTGTGCGGGGATGAGCAGCAAGCCGAACATGTTGAGGAAGCCAAGCGCGACGAGTGAAAGCCCGTATTCCACCGCCAACCGCGAGCATGGCTCGTCCATGGCCTTGACCAGCAGATAGCTGGCGAGGACTGCCACGGCGGTCACCAGCGCATACGACCGGGCCTCCTGACCGTACCTGCTGGTCATCGGCAGCGCCGCGAAGACGAGGCCGGCGAGCAGCCCCGTCTGCCACCGCCCGAGCCGTCGGCCGATCACAGCGGTGCCGCAAGCCGCCGCCGCCATCCCGATCGCCGATGGCAGCCGCATCACGAACTCGCTCGCGCCGAACACATGGGCGAGCGGCCACATCAACAGGTAGTAGGCGCCGTGCACGGCGTCCACGTGGGCAAGCATCCGTACCATCTCGGGCAGGGAGCGCTTCGTCGCCGTCAGTGTCGCCGCCTCATCGCGCCAGAAGGACGCGGAGCCGATCCCCCACAGCATGACCACCAGGGTCACCACGGCAGGCACGACCGGCATCCAGCCGGCCAGGCGGACTGGAGTGGATCGCCCGGCATCCGCGGACTGGCGGGTCGCCACCGCGGCCGCCTCATCGATGCGCGGTGGGCGGCCGGGGGCGCGCTGGGCCGGGGTGGTCACTGGCCCGCTTCCAGGGCACGAAGCTCGATCAGGGATCCCCCCGACATCACATGGCCAGGCAAGCCCTGGCCGCACAGCTGCGCTTCACATCTGGCCGCACATCTGGCCGCACATCCGGCCGCACATCTGGCCGCACATCTGCGCATCACATCACACCGGCGGCGACGACGGCCGAAAGTTGCCGACCCGGCTCAGATGCCGCGGTCTCTAATGAGTTCGAGCCGGTGCCCGGATGCCCATAGGCTTTCGGCATGTCCTCGCCGAGCAGCCACATCCTAACGGCCCCCGCCTGGCCGTACGCGAACGGCCCGCGCCATATCGGGCACGTGTCGGGATTCGGTGTCCCGTCTGACATGTTTAGCCGCTATCAGCGGATGGCCGGCAGGCAGGTGCTGATGGTGAGCGGGACCGACGAGCATGGCACGCCGATTCAGGTGCAAGCGGACTCGGAGGGCGTGACCGAGCGTCAGCTTGCCGACCGCTACAACCGCGTGATCGCCGAGGATCTGCGCGGGCTAGGTCTCTCGTATGATCTGTTCACGCGCACTACCACGCGTAACCACTACGCCGTTGTTCAAGAGATGTTCACCGGTCTGTATAACAACGGCTATGTGTTCCCCAAGACCACGCTCGGCGCGATCTCGCCGTCGACGGGGCGCACACTGCCTGACCGTTACATCGAGGGCACCTGCCCGATCTGCGGCTATGACGGAGCCCGCGGCGATCAGTGTGACAACTGCGGCAACCAGCTTGACCCGGCCGACCTCATCAATCCGCGTTCGCGGATCAATGGGGAGACACCGGTATTCGTGGAGACCGAGCACTTTTTCCTCGACCTCCCTGCGTTTACCGAGGCACTGGGGTCGTGGCTGCAGAGCAAGAGCGGCCAGTGGCGGCCGAACGTGCTCAAGTTCTCGCTCAACCTGCTCAGCGACCTGCAGCCACGCGCGATCACCCGCGACCTTGACTGGGGGGTGCCTGTGCCGCTACCAGGCTGGCGGGATCGCCAGGACAAGCGCATCTACGTGTGGTTCGACGCTGTCATCGGCTACCTGTCCGCCTCGATCGAATGGGCGCGCAGGTCCGGTGATCCCGATGCCTGGCGGGCCTGGTGGCAGTCGTCTGACGCCGAGTCCTATTACTTCATGGGCAAGGACAACATCGTCTTCCACGCGGAAATCTGGCCCGCCATCCTGCTCGGTTACAACGGCAGGGGCAATCGTGACGGCAGCCCAGGCACCATCGGCGCGCTCAACCTGCCCACCGAGGTCGTCTCCAGCGAGTACCTCACCATGGAGGGCCGTAAGTTCTCGTCGTCGCGGAGCGTCGTGATCTACGTGCGCGACTTTCTCGCGCGTTACGATGTGGACGCGCTGCGTTACTACATCGCGGTCGCCGGGCCTGAGAACCAGGATACCGATTTCACCTGGGCCGAGTTTGTCCGGCGCAATAACGACGAACTCGTGGCCAACTGGGGGAATCTGGTCAATCGCACCGTCTCTTTTGCCGCACGCAACATCGGCGAGATTCCTGCGCCCGGCGACCTGCGTGCTATAGACCGGGCAATACTTGAACGCTCGGCTAAATCGTTCGATAACATTGGCTCACTGCTTTCACGCAGCCGATTCAAGGCCGCGATCACGGACGCGATGCGGACGGTGGGCGAGGCGAACAAGTACCTCTCGGATCAGGCCCCCTGGAAGCTCCGCGGTTCCGATCCTGAACGCATGCGGACCATTATGCATGTGGCTTTGCAGCTTGTCGACGATGCCAAGACGCTGCTGACCCCGTTCCTGCCTTACTCGGCGGACAAGGTGCATAAGATGCTGGGTGGTGAACCGCCCTGGTCCGGTATGCCAGAAATACGTGAGGTGGACGAACCTGACGGGACCGGAGGCGCCGTTTCGTATCCGGTACTCATGGGAGATTACCGAACGGCTGCGCGGTGGGGGTCAAGCCCGGTCCATGCGGGCACGCCGCTGGGTCCACCTTCGCCGTTGTTCGCCAAGCTCGACGTGTCCGTCGCCGAGCAAGAGGTCGCGCGGCTGGCAGGGGAATGACCAACCGGGCCGAGGCTTCCTGCCGCACCTCCGGCGACGTTCCCTACCGCACCCTGGACAGCCACTGCCACCTCGACCTGCTTGACACACCAGTGCCGGAGGTGCTCGCCGAGGCCCGCTCCGCCGGCATCAGCCGCGTCGTGACGGTGGGTTATAACCTCGCGTCGTCACAATGGGCCGTGCGGTGCGCGGCGGAACACGGCGACGTCTACGCCGCGGTCGCGATCCACCCGAACGAAACCGGCGACGTGGCCGGTGACGCGCTTGCTGAGATCGCCGCGCTGGCCACCCTCCCCCAGGTGCGCGCGATCGGCGAAACGGGCCTCGACTATTACCGCGACTGCTCGGATCGCGACGTCCAGCAGGACTGGTTCCGTGCGCACATCGGCCTGGCCAAGCAGGTGGATAAGGCCCTGGTCATCCACGACCGCGATGCGCACGCAGATGTGCTGCGCATCCTCGCCGAGGAGGGCCCGCCCCGGCAGGTTGTGTTCCACTGCTTTTCCGGTGACCAACAAATGGTGAAGGTCTGCGCCGACGCCGGATACTTCATGAGCTTCGCAGGCAACGTGACCTTCGCCAGCGCCCGGCCGCTGCGGGCGGCTGCTCGCACCGTGCCGCCCGGCCTGCTCCTCGTTGAGACCGATGCGCCCTATCTGACGCCGGTGCCCTACCGCGGCCGGCCGAACGCGCCAGGCATGATCCCATACACGGTGCGCTGCCTCGCCGAGGTGCGCGGGGTGGATCCAGCTGAGCTTGGCGCCGAGATAATGCTGACCGGTGAGCGCGTTTTCGGGCCCTGGTGAAACAATGGGTCCCGCGGGAATGCCGGCCGGACGTTGCTCATGCTCCCGGTCGCGATTTATCCGAGGCCGTGCGAAAAGCGGGGAGACTCGTTATCGCGCTGGTCCTGACGATGTGCGCGGACCTGGCGAGCGGGACACTGGCCAGCCTGCGAGGACGCTGGCCAGCCTGCAGGGACACTGCGAGGACACTGGCCAGCCTGCGAGGATGCTGGCCAGCCTGCAGGGACACTGCGAGGGCGCTGGCCAGCCTGCGAGGACATGGGCGCAAGCGGGCGGGTCCTGCGCACATCATGGCCGACGGCGGCCGCGGCCCGGGCGCCCACGGCGGGCATGTCCGGGTGCGTGGGGGTGTGTCGTAGGGGCGGCATCGTGAGAATGGCTAGCGTGGCACGGTGAGGGATCCAGCTGGCGGCGCGCGGCCTGGCCGGCCCGAGCAGGCGCAGCAGCTACCACGCCTGCTCGGACCGGCCCACATTCGCGACCTGGCCAGCCGCCTCGGCATCCGGCCGGCTAAACGGCTAGGCCAGAACTTTGTGATCGATCCGGGTACGGTGCGCAGGATAGTGCGGCTCGCCAACCTGTCACCCGACGACGTCGTCCTGGAGGTGGGCCCCGGGTTCGGCTCGCTTACCCTGGCGCTGCTGCCCAACGTGCGCAGGGTCGTCGCCGTGGAGGTGGATCGCGCGCTGGCTGGCTCGCTGCGGGAAACGGTTGCGGCCGTGCAGCCTCAGTTCGCCGGGCGCCTCGCGGTGGTCCACGCGGACGCGGCGCGGGTCGCGGCCATCCCTGGCGAGCGTCCCACCGTCCTCGTCGCGAACCTGCCGTACAACGTCGCCGTTCCCGTGGTGCTGCACCTGCTCGCCACCACGGCGTCACTGGTCCGTGGCCTCGTCATGGTGCAGGCGGAGGTAGCGGACCGGATGTGCGCCGCGCCTGGAAGCCGGTCGTACGGTGTCCCATCGGTGAAGCTGGCCTGGTTCGCCGCCGCGCGCCGCGCGGGACCGGTGCCGAGGACCGTCTTCTGGCCAGTTCCGGGTGTGGACTCGGGGCTTGTCGCCTTCACCCGCAGGGATCCTCCGACCACCTCGGCCAGCCGCGGCGAGGTGTTCGCGGTCATCGATGCCGCGTTCGCGCAGCGCCGCAAGACCCTGCGCGCGGCGCTGGCGGGGTGGGCCGGGTCTCGTGGTGCGGCCGAGCGGTTGCTGCGTAGCGCAGGAGTGGATCCGAGGGCCAGGGGGGAGACGCTCGGGGTGACGGACTTCGTCAGGATCGCCGCGGCGCGCAGTGGCGACCGCCGAGCCCAGTCCGAGAGGACGAACCAGTCATGCGGGCCAGATACTATCGGTTGATCGTGACCGGTTTGACGGCCCGCGCTCCCGCGAAGCTCAATCTGCAACTGTCCGTGGGTCCGCCGCGGCCGGACGGATACCACGACCTCGCCACCGTCTTTCACGCGGTTTCGCTCTACGACGAGGTGACGGTCCGGCCCGCAGGGCGGGTGACGGTGCGCGTCGAGGGCGAGGGTGCTGGTGAGGTCCCTGCGGGCCGCGGCAACCTTGCGGTCCAGGCGGCGAACGCACTGCGCAAGGCTGCGGGGATCAAGGATGGTGCGGAGATCTCGATCGCCAAGCGGATCCCGGTCGCGGCCGGCCTGGCGGGCGGCAGCGCGGACGCCGCGGCCACCCTGGTTGCGTGCAACAGGCTGTGGCGTGCTGGCCTCGGCCTGGCTGAGCTATCCGAGCTGGCGGCCCGAGTCGGCAGCGATGTCCCTTTCAGCCTCGTCGGCGGTACCGCCGTCGGCCTCGGCAGGGGCGAGCAGCTCAGTCAAGCCCTGGTGAGCGGGAGGTACCATTGGGTGCTCGCGGTCGCGGATGCGGGATTGTCTACTGCTGACGTATATGCCGAGTGCGATAGACTCCGCGCGGCCGGACTCAGGCCCGCGGTCGGCGACGGCTCCGCGCACGGCGGGGCCCGACGCTCGGGCAAGCGTACGGTCAGCCGCGATCTGCTCGCCGCATTGCGAGCGGGTGACGCCGCCGCAGTTGGCGCGCAGCTGAGCAACGACCTGCAGCCCGCCGCTGTATCACTCAGGCCGCAGCTGCGCCGGACCCTGGAGGCGGGCAAAGAGCACGGCGCGCTCGGGACCATCGTCTCCGGCTCGGGTCCCACCTGCGGCTTTCTTGCCAGAAGCGAGGAACATGCGCTCGGCCTTGCCGCCTCGCTCGCCGGCGCGGGTGTGTGCCGTCAGGTGGCCCGCGTCAGTGGTCCGGTGCCGGGTGCGACGCTAACGGCCCAGTCGGCTGGCCGTGGCGGCGCCCCATGAGCCGCACCCCGGGCGCCATGAACCTCGTCAACCTCGAGAACGTTGGCAAGGCCTACGGTCCGATGGTGCTGCTCGATGGTGTCTCGCTCGGGGTCGCGTCCGGCGAGCGGATCGGCGTGGTAGGGCGCAACGGTGACGGGAAGACCACTCTTGTCTCGATTCTTGCCGCGGCCGCCGAACCTGACACGGGCCGCGTCACCCACAGCCGTGATCTACGGGTGGGTTATCTGCCACAAGACGGCCGCGCCGAGGGCACGGTGCGTGACATTGTGCTCGGCGCCCGGCCCGAGCACGACTGGGCGGGCGACCCGCGCGCACGTGACGTGATCAGTGCCTTGCTGCCCGGGGTCACGCTGAGCGCGCGGGCCGCGCAGCTTTCCGGTGGCGAGCGCCGCCGGGTGGCGCTGGCCAGGCTCCTGGTCGCCGACCCCAACCTGCTCGTCCTTGACGAGCCCACGAACCATCTTGACATCGAGGCGATCAACTGGCTCGCGGGCCACTTGCGTGACCGCGGCGCCGCGGTCGTGGCGGTGACCCACGACCGCTGGTTCCTCGACGCCGTCTGCGAGCAGATGTGGGAGGTCACCGGCGGTCAGGTGCACAAGTACGAAGGGGGTTACTCAGCGTACGTGCTGGCCAAGGCGGAACGAGACAAGATCGCCGCGGCAGCGGAGCGGCGGCGGCAGGGCCTGCTCCGCAAGGAACTCGCCTGGCTGAGACGCGGTCCGCCGGCCCGTACATCCAAGCCGAAGTTCAGGGTCGACGCGGCGAACGATCTCATCGCCGGTGAACCGGCCCCTCGCGACGCGGTCGAGCTGACCAGGCTCGCCACCGTGCGGCTTGGCCGGACCGTGGCCGACCTGCAGGACGTGACGGTGTGCGCCGCTGGGCGGACCCTTATTGAGCACGTCAGCTGGCAGCTCGGGCCCGGCGACCGGGTGGGCGTGCTCGGCGCCAACGGCAGCGGCAAGACGACCTTGCTGCGGTTGCTCGACGGGACACTGCCCCAAGGCGACGGAATCATCGTGCGAGGCAGGGTCACGCGGGGCAAGACCGTTCGGATCGGCCACCTATCGCAGGAATTGACCGAGCTCGACCCGTCGCTTCGAGTGATCGAAGCTGCGGAGGAGGTCCGTCACCAGGCTCGGCTCGGCAAGGGCGAGGTGTCCGCCAGCCAGCTTCTGCAGCGGCTCGGGTTCACTGGCGGGCGGCAGCGAGCCCTCGTAGCCTCACTTTCCGGTGGGGAGCGGCGGCGGCTGCAGTTGCTGCGGCTGCTGATGGACGAACCCAACGTGCTGCTGCTTGACGAGCCGACAAACGATCTCGACGTCGAGACGCTCACGGAGGTCGAGGATCTGCTCGACGGCTGGCCGGGCTCGCTTGTCGTGGTCAGCCACGACAGATACTTCCTCGAGCGCGTTACCGATCATGTGCTCGCGCTGCCCGGCGACGGCACGCTCGTCTTCCTTGGCGGCGGCGTCGACCAATATCTGGCCACGCTGGCGGCGCGTGACATCGCCGCGGCGGCGCCGCCGGCGCGGCAAGCGCCGACGTCGGACGTGCCGGCGGGTTCCGCTGGACGCGCCCGGGCGGCGCGCAAGGAATTGCGGCGAGTAGAACGCCGCCTGGACCGGCTCACCGCGGAGGAATCCGAGCTTGCCTCTTCACTCGCCGCCCAGACGAGCGATTACCGCAAGCTTCTCGAGCTTGGCGATCGGCTGCGTGGGCTGCAGCACGAGAAGTCCGAGCTCGAGGAGCGCTGGCTGGCGCTCGCCGAGGATGTTCACGGGTAACGGCCAGCCGCTCATCCAGGCGCCGCTCGCTCAAGGACTCCCTGGCACGAGAGCGTGCCCTGCCGGGCAAGCAACTTCCAGCCGCCCGCAGATCATGGCCCGCCCGGCACAGATCATCGCCGGCCCAGCGCACCATGTCCGCCTGCGTCGAAGGGAGCGAGCAGGGTGCGCAGCAGCGCGGCAAGCTCCGTGCGCTGATCAGCGGTGAGGCTCGCGAGCAGGGCACGCTCGCGGCTGAGCAAAGCGGCCAGGGCAAGATCAACCCGTGCGAGCCCTTCCTCGGTGAGCGACACGATCACCCCGCGCTTGTCCTGTGGATCAGGGCCGCGGCGAGCAAGCCCTGACTCTTCGAGCCGGTCGATCCTGTTCGTCATGGTGCCCGAGGTGACCATCGTGGCGGGCAGCAGGTTCCCCGGGCTCAGCTGGTACGGGGGACCCTGGCGGCGGAGCGAGGACAGCACGTCGAATTCCCAGGGTTCGAGCCCGTGCCCGGCGAAGGCGTCGGCCCGCGCCCGATCAAGGTGCCTGGCGAGGCGCCAGATCCGGCTCAGCACCTGAAGGGGCGCCACGTCGAGGTCGGGCCGCTGCGTATACCACTCCTCGACGAGTTGGTCTACCTCGTCCGTCACCCGCCCGGCCGGGTCCGCCGCCCGCGGGTTCTGGTCTGCCGCCAGGCCCGGCTGGTCTGCCGCCAGGCCCGGCTGGCCCGCCGGCCTGCCACGCACCGTGCCATTCATGCCGGACAGTCTATCTCTTGACATCGAGACATCCGCTGACGAGAATTTATCTCGATATCGAGATAAATCGGAGGGTGACATGTGGGATCCGGCTCAGTACCAGCGCTACTCGAATGAGCGTTCGCGGCCGTTCTTCGAGTTGGTCAGCCGGGTTGGCGCCACCTCACCGCGCTATGTGATCGATCTTGGCTGCGGCTCTGGCGATCTCACCGTGGCGCTGGCTGAGCGCTGGCCCGGCGCCGAGGTGGCGGGCGTGGACAATTCGGCGGAGATGCTCGAGGCGGCGCAGGCAACGCTGGCTGGTTTCCGTGACCGCGACCGGGGCAAGCCGGGACCCGGGTCGCTCAGCTTCCGTCGTGGTGACGTCGCCGAGTTCGCGCCCTCGCGCGCCCCAGACGTGATCGTCTCCAACGCGGTGCTGCAGTGGGTTCCCTGTCATCGTGAGCTGCTGCCGCGGTGGGCCGGGATGCTGGCGGCGGGCGGCTGGCTTGCGTTCCAGGTACCGGGCAACTTTGATCAGCCGAGTCATCACTTACTTCGTGAGCTCGCCGGGTCCGCTCGCTGGCGGGAGCAGCTAGCCGGGGTCGCCGTCACCCGTCAGACGCATCACCCGGGTGACTACCTGGAACTGCTCGCTGCCGCCGGATGTGAGGTGGACGCGTGGGAGACCACTTATCTGCACATCCTGCACGGGGACGACGCCGTACTTGACTGGTACAAGGGCTCGGGGCTGCGGCCGGTCATCGCCGCGCTTCGGCCAGATCAGGCGGCCGAATTCCTTGACGAATACGCGGCCCGTCTGCGTGCCGCCTACCCGGCCCGCGGTTTCGGCACCGTCCTGCCCTTCCGCCGCGTCTTCGTGGTGGCACGCAGGAGCGCGTGAACCCGGGACCGCGTGAACCCGGGACCCGGTGAGCCGCGCAGGTCAGGGCCCGGCGGGGTCCTCGGCCACAACGGGCATGGCGGGGATCCCCGCACCGAGGGTGCCGCCGCGTCGGCCGGCGCGTCCGCGGGAGTCCTTGGCCTTGCGCTCCTCACGCTGACGCCGCTCGCCGGCCTGCGCGGAAAGGCGCGGCCGTGCGTCTAGGCCTGACAGCCCGTTCCACGCCAGGTTCACCAGGTGGGCGGCGACCTCGTCCATCTTCGGCTGGCGCTCGTCGAGCCACCATTGCCCGGTCAGTGCCACCATGCCGACCAGCATCTGGGCATACATCGGGGCCAGCTTGGGATCGTAGTCCCTGGCCTTGAACTCGGCGCCGAGGATGTGCTCGACCTCACTTGCGATGTCGCTCAGCAGGCTGGCGAAGGTGCCGGTGCCAGACGCGGCGTGCGAATCGCGGACCAGGATGCGGAAACCGTCCGCGCTCTCCTCGATGTACTCGAGCAGCGCCATCGCCGCGCCCTCGAGTTTTTGCCTGTAGTGGCCGTCGGACAGCGAGGCCGTGACCATGCTCAGCAGTCGCTGCATCTCCCGGTCCACCACCACGGCGTATAGGCCCTCCTTGCCGCCGAAGTGCTCGTAGACGACGGGCTTGGAGACTCCTGCCCGGGCCGCGATCTCCTCGATCGAGGTGCCGTCAAAGCCGCGTTCTGCGAACAGGCGGCGCCCTACGCCGAGGAGTTGCTCTCTGCGTTCGGCGCCCGTCATGCGTTTTCTGCGGGATCTCGGTGATGACTCGCTCACCGGTTAATCATGACGACTATGCCGCCGGTCGCGCATCTATGCCGCCGGGCGCGCATCGCGGCGCCTGCGGGTCATCGAGCCGAGGCTTCGCCCCGCCGAGCCCGTCTGCTTCGAGGTCAGGCGATCGCTGTCGGGCCACCGGACGTCATAGGCGAGCCCGAGCTTCTCAAGTGCCCAGATCACCCGGGCGGCCTCGTCGATCTGTCCCTTGAGCGCGCCGTGCCGTGCGCAGGTCGGATCGGCGTGGTGCAGGTTGTGCCAGGACTCGCCGAAGGAGGCGATCGCCAGCCAAGCCACATTGCGTGACTTGTCCCGCACCTCGAATGATTCCTCCCCGAAGGTGTGGCAGACCGAGTTGATCGACCAGGTGACGTGGTGCAGCAGCGCAATGCGGACCAGGCTGGCCCAGAAGAACGCGGCGAGCGCGCCCTGCCAGGACATCGACCAGAGGCCGCCGATGGCCGCGGGCAGCAGCAGGGATGCGGTGACGATCCAGGGGAACGACCGGGATACGGCGCGGATGTCGCGGTCCGCGAGCAGGTCGGGCACGAACCGCTGCTGTGAGGTCTTGTTCGAGTCGAACATCCAGCCCATGTGGGCGTAAAGAAGGCCCTTGGTCAGCGCCTTCCAGTCATTGCCAAAACGCCACGGTGAGTGCGGGTCGCCCGCACGGTCGGAGTACTTGTGGTGGCGGCGGTGGTCGGCCACCCAGGTGAGTACGGGGCCCTCGATGGCCAGGCTGCCCGCGATGGCGAGCGCGATGCGCAGCGACCGCTTCGCCTTGAAAGAACCGTGCGTGAAGTAGCGGTGGAAGCCGACCGCGATGCCGAGCCCTGAGATGACGTAGAAGACCAAGCCGATCACCACGTCGTGCCAGCCGAGCCCCCAGCCCCAGGCGAGCGGTATGGCGGCGAGCACGGCAAGGAAAGGTATACCGACGAAGAGGGCGACGAGCACGCGCTCCCCAGCGCCCGTGGGCTCGGGCTCGATTTCCGGCGGCGGCGAGGTACGGGGCGGCCCGGCTGCGGGCTCGGCCCGTGACGTGACTGGACCACCGGCGGAGGGCGGCGGTTCAAGCAGTGTGCTGCTGCCAGGGGGCTGGGAAGGCGTAGCTGTCATTGCGCTCCTTCGTTGCGTTGCTTCCTTGGTGCTTGGTTCGCAAGACCCTCGATCTATCTTACGTTAGCGTAAGCTACGCAGCCGTAGGTTGAACGGGGGCTTCTGTGGAGATTTCACCCAGGTGCCCACGAGGTTTATCCCGAACGGCTGCCGCAGTTAATCTCACCATCCGAGACAAGTCGTGAGCGGTGAGTTGCTCGCCGCGCCGTGCTTCGCTCGTACGTGACAGCGGAATCTGCCCGCTGGACTTCGCTTAAACAGAGATGTGCGTCGGCGAGCTGCTGGCCGCGTCCTCAGCCGGCGGCGATCGTCCGGTGTTGGCGTGAGCCGCGGCGCAGTTGGCGGTAGGGTTGAACCTCCGACCATCCCGGGTCGTCTAGCCAGGCAGGACAAGGGTTTTTGGTGCCCTCAACCGAGGTTCGAATCCTCGCCCGGGAGCTGGTACTGGTAGTCCTCAGAGTGGTACCCGCAGCCGTCGCATGGGTATAGACCCGGTACCTGATGCGTGATTGCTCGATCCCTGTCGCGTCGAGGAACCGGCGGAAGATCGCGATCACGCTCGGGTCGCCGTTGATGAAGTTGACCCCTACGGGGCGCTCGCGGATGCGATCCGGCCTGAGTGATCCGGCCTGAGCGATCCGGCGCGGGCAGGTCCCGGACCCACAGCGAAATCGAGCTTTTGGGAGGCATCGAGCCTGGCAGCGATCTGCTTGTAGGTCATGCCCTTCGTGCTAAGCGTTCTTGCCTTCTGCCGTTGGCCATCCTTGGCGTTCGGGCGGCGGGTCCCGGCTGGCGGCGGCACTGCCTTGATTGCCTGGTCGAGCCTGTTGTTGCCGATACCGAGGATGGCTTTGATCTGGCTGCGTGACTTGCCGGACCCGCGCAGGGCGATCGCCTGCTCGGGCAGGTGTAATCGGCGGTCGTTCGAACTCATGCTCCATACAAGCAGCGGCCACCGAAAAATTGGTGGGCCGGACCGGTCGAAGGGGACGATCCGGCGCCGCTCAGTCGCCGAGCGGCACCGAGCCACGGTCCGAGCGGTATCCTGCGAGGGTCGGGCGCGTGAACCGCGGCGTCGTCGCTCGCCGTGCTCGTATGATCGCCGGCCGCGATACCCTGGGGAGTGAGTGTGAGCCGCCCGGCAGCCGTCATCGTCCTCGCCGCAGGTGAGGGCACGCGTATGAAGTCGCGTCTACCCAAGGTCCTGCACGAGCTCTGCGGTCGCAGCATGCTTGGCCACGTGGTGGCGACCGCACGCCAGATCGATCCGGAGCGGCTGATCGTGGTGGCAGGCCACGGGCGTGATCTGGTCGCCGCGCACCTCGCTGAGCACGCCCCGCAGGCGCGCGTCATCGTGCAGGAGCGGACCGGCGGGACCGGCCATGCGGTGCGCACGGTGATCGATGCGGTCGGGGTGATCGGCGGCACGGTGATAGTGACATACGGTGATACGCCGCTGATGCGGGCCGAGACGCTCGGCGCGCTCGCCGCCGAGCACGCCGCCACGGGCAATGCGGTGACCGTGCTTACCGCGCAGGTTCAGGACCCAGCCGGATACGGCCGGATCGTCAGGGACACCGAAGGGACTCTGACAGGGATCGTCGAGGACCGGGACGCGACGCCTGAGCAGCGCACGATCCGCGAGATCAACTCTGGCGTCTACGCCTTCGATGGCGCACTGCTTGCGGATGCGGCCAAACGCTTGTGCACGGCAAATGCCAAGTGCGAGGAGTACCTCACCGACGTGGTGGCGATCTTGCGCGGAGACGGACATCGCACCGGCAGCGTGCTTGCCGCCGATGCCGCCGAGGTGGAGGGCGTCAACGACCGCGCACAGCTAGCGCGGGCGCGCCGGCTGTGCAACGATCGGCTGCTCAGCTACTGGATGCTCGCCGGCGTGACAATCGTCGATCCGGCCACCACCTGGATCGACGTCGACGTGACCCTTGAGCCCGACAGCGAGATATGGCCGGGCACGCAGTTGGAGGGGCGCACGGCCGTCGGATCCGGTGCGCGGATCGGCCCGGGCTGTGTGCTCAGGGATACGACCGTGGCCGAGGGTGCCATCGTGACGAACGCGGTCTGCCAGTCGGCGCAGATCGGCCCAGGTGCCTCGGTCGGGCCCTTTGCCTACCTGCGGCCAGGAACGCTGCTCGGTCCTGGGGCCAAGGCGGGTAGCCATGTGGAGCTCAAGAACGCTGTCGTTGGGCCGGGCTCCAAGGTGCCGCACCTGTCCTACGTGGGTGACGCCGAGATCGGTGAGCAAACGAACATCGGCGCGGGCACCGTGTTCGTCAACTATGACGGGCTCGCCAAGCACCGCTCGACCATCGGCGATCACGTGCGGGTGGGCAGCGACACCATGATCGTGGCACCCGTGCACGTCGGTGATGGCGCGTACACCGCCGCGGGTTCGGTCATCACCGAGGATGTTCCGCCGGGTGCGCTCGCCGTTGCCCGCGCGCGGCAGCGCAATGTCGACGGCTGGGTGGGGTACCGTCGCGCAGGCACTCCTGCTGCACGCGCCGCCGAAACGGCGCAGCGCCAGCAACAGGAGCAGCTGCAGCAACAGGAAAAGCAGGCAAGGCCGGCCTGCGAGGGAGAGGGAGATTGACGGGCATAACCACGACGGGAGCCAAGCGGCTTCTGCTCTTCTCCGGCCGCGCGTTCCCCGAGTTCGCGCAGGATGTGGCCAAGTGCCTTGGCATCGAGCCGACGCCGACCACGCTGCGCGCCTTTGCTAACGGTGAGATATTCGTACGCTTCCTCGAGTCCGTGCGCGGATGTGACGCCTTCGTGCTGCAGAGCCACACCGCGCCGATCAATGAGTGGATCATGGAACAGCTGATCATGATCGACGCACTCAAGCGGGCCTCAGCCAAACGAATCACCGTTGTCACGCCGTTCTTCGGGTATGCGCGCCAGGACAAGAAGCACCGTGGCAGGGAACCGATATCGGCCAGGCTCATGGCGGACCTATTCAGGACCGCGGGCGCCGACCGGCTGATGGCCGTCGACCTGCACACCGCCCAGATCCAGGGCTTCTTCGACGGGCCGGTCGACCACCTGTTCGCGCTTCCGATACTCGCGGAGTACATCGAGGACAGGATCGACATCGCCCAGGCGACCGTGGTCGCACCTGACGCAGGCCGGGTCCGGGTGTGTGAGCG
This sequence comes from Streptosporangiaceae bacterium, assembly GCA_035517695.1. Lineage (GTDB taxonomy): Bacteria > Actinomycetota > Actinomycetes > Streptosporangiales > Streptosporangiaceae > DATFVJ01. Next base: position 26,137 of record DATIYI010000135.1, on the reverse strand, counting down.
ATGGACGGACCGCCTCGGCTGCCCGCTCGCGATCATCCACAAGCGCCGTGATCCCGATGTCCCCAACGACATCAAGGTCTACGAGGTGGTCGGCCAGGTCAAGGACCGTACCTGCATCTTGGTCGATGACATGATCGACACCGGCGGCACGATCGTGAAGGCGGCCGAGGCCCTTTTCGAGCAGGGCGCCGCACGGGTGATCGCCACGGCCACGCATGGCGTGCTCTCAGGGCCCGCCGTGGATTCGCTCAAGAACTCCAGGATCAGCGAGATCATCGTTACCGACACGCTGCCGATCACGCAGGAAAAGCGGTTCGACAAGCTCACCGTCCTGTCCATCGCGCCGATGATCGCCCGGGCGATCCACGAGGTGTTCAGCGATGGTTCGGTGACCAGCCTCTTCGGCGGTCAGAGCTAGGGCGTGCCCGATGGATCCGCCCAGGGCGTGTTTCGTAGGTCTGGGTGGACGCGGGTCGGGGCGCCGATCCGCCGCCAAAGATATGCGAGGCATGCCCGCGCCGAGGGGTTGGCGGGATCCTGGGGCCGGTTGCCGCCATGGCGCGGGTAGTGGCGCCGGCGGGTCTATGCGGCCGCGCGGATTCGCCTGCGTGGCTCGCGATCCGCTGGCTCGTCCCCGCGACCTCCTAAGGTGACCGCGTTCCCGCCCCCCGACGTGCTTGACGGGAACGGCGGCCACCTGCTCCACGAGGACCCGGGCGTCGTCAGCGGTCTCGCGGGTGGATGGCGGACCTGCAAGGTAGGGTTACCTGGCGCCGCGGACTGCGCCCCCGCAAGGCCGTCCGCTGCGATCTGGTCCACCGTTTCCTGCGCTGTGGTTCCGAGACTGCCAGTGCGCCCTTGCGGATCGATTGCGCGCCGATTGAGCGGCACGCGTTGATGGCAGGCGTCGAATGGGACGCGTTGAGTGGCACGCGTTGAGTGGCGCGCGGGTCCGCCCGCGAAGCCGTCGCCCCATCCGAGTGTCGGCGGCATCGCTCGCGCCACCGCGCACCGCCGTTACGGAGACTGGTCTTCACACAGCGTTGCGTGATCCGCCGATGTCTTGATTGAGTCATGATTGAGTTGGCATGGTGCCCGCGACGCGGCGGGACGAGGTAACCCAACGAGCGGGACGGCATCGTGCGGTTTCGTATTCTCGGGCCGCTGGAAGTCCGGGCGGCCCAGAACTCGAGCGAGGACTGGCGCGAGGGCTCGGGCGAGGACTGGAGCGGGTTCAGCGCGCCGAAGTTGCGAGCGCTGCTCGCGGCGCTGCTGCTCAGCCCAGGTCAGGCCGTCTCCACTGACGGCCTGGTCGATGAGCTTTGGGGCGACAACCCGCCCGCCAAGGCCGCCAGCCAGGTCGCCGTTTACGTGCACCGGTTACGAGCGGCGATCGGCGATCCTGACGGCCGGCTGCTCATCACCCGGGCGCCCGGGTATCGGCTGCTGCTTGGTTCTGGTGACCTGGACGCGGCACGGTTCGCCGGCTTCGTCACGGAGGGTCGCGAGGCGCTCGCCGCCGGGGAGCCTGACCGCGCCGCCGCGCTGCTCGCCGAGGCTCTCGGCCTGTACCGAGGCAAGCCGCTCGCCGATGTGCCGCCTTCCGAGCTTGTCACTGCGGAGACCGAGCGCCTGGAAGAATCCCGCGTCGAGGCGGTGGGGTTGCGCAGCGAGGCAGAGATCGAATGCGGGCGTGCCGACGGGGTGGTCGCCGGGTTGCGCCGCCTGACCGCGGATCACCCGCTGCGGGAGGAACTCTGGGCGCTGCTGATGCGCGCCTTGTACGCGGTGGGCCGTCAGGCGGAGGCGCTTGAGACGTATGAGCGAGCCCGCGGGGTGATCGCCGATCAGCTCGGCGTGGATCCGGGACCGCGGCTACGCCAGCTCCACCAGGAGATTCTGGACGCGGACGCGCGTCCTGTCGCGCAGACCACGCAGCCGTCCCTGACGGCGGGGCAGGTCCCACCGCGACGGACCGAGGCGCCTCCGCGGGTCGACCCGGCGCCACCGCCCGTGCAGGTCGTGCCGTCGCAGCTGCCCGCGGACCTGCCCGACTTCACCGGCCGGGCAGAAAATGTCAAGTACCTGTGTCATCTGCTCGCCGACGTCCCCGACGGCGCTGACCGGTCAGGTGGTGCGGTGGTCGTCTCGCTGGTCGCAGGCACCGGCGGCCTGGGCAAGACAACCCTCGCCGTGCACACCGCGCACCGGTTGCGCGCCCGGTTCGCCGACGGGCAGCTATACGTGAACTTGCAGGGCGCGACCAGCCAGCCGGCCGTCCCCGCGGACGTGCTCGCGAGGTTTCTTCGCGAGCTCGGTGTCGATGCCGCCCAGGTCCCGGTCAGCGTGGAGGAACGCGCCGCGCTCTATCGCACCAGGCTCGCCGGGCGCCGGATCCTCATCGTGCTCGACGACGCGCGCGACGCCGCACAGGTGCGCCCGTTGCTGCCCGGCAGCGCGTCCTGCGGTGTGCTCGTCACTAGCCGGGGCCGACTGCCCGATCTGGTCGGCAGCAGGCTCGTCGACCTCGACGTGCTCGATAAGGACGAAGCCCGCGCCCTGCTCGTCCGTATCGTCGGCGCGCGGCGGCTTGCGGCAGAACCTGAAGCTACGGCCGAGGTTCTTGCGGCGTGCGCTGGCCTGCCGCTGGCGATCAGGATCGCCGGTGCCCGTCTCGCCACCCGGACCGGCTGGACGATCAAGACGCTCGCCCGCCGGCTGGCAGACGAGCACCGCAGGATCGACGAGTTCCGGGTCGGCGACCTGGCCATTCGAGCGTGCTTCCAGGTCAGTTTCGCCACTTTGCCTGCCGCCGACGCCGGTGGGGTAGATCCGGCGCGAGCGTTCAGGCTGCTCGGCTTGTGGCAGGGGCCGTCGATCGGCCTGGCCGCTGCGGCGGCTCTCGTCGGCGAGCCGGAGGACGACGTGGCGGACGCGCTCGAGGTGCTGGTGGATGCGCACCTGCTGCAGTCGCCGGCCGCGGAACGGTATCGCTGCCACGATTTGCTGCGCGTTTACGCGGCCGAGCGGGCCGAGGCCGAGGAGGCGCGGCAGGATCGCGATGACGCTGTGCGACGGGTCCTCACCTGGTACCTACACACGGCTGAGGCAGCCGCCTGTGTCATCTCGCCGCATCACACCAGGGTTGCGCTTGACGCAGGCGACCTCCTGGTAGCCCCATTGGCGTTTGGCTCCTTGGAAGAGGCTCTGCGCTGGTGCGAGACCGAACGCGCCGGCCTGGTGGCGGCTACGAAGCAGGCTGCTGGTTACGGCTTGCACGAAATCGCCTGGAAACTCCCCGCCGCTGCGATGAGCTTCTTCTACCGGCGCAGCCATTGGGCGAACTGGGTCACCACCCACGAGGCCGGCCTGGACAGCGCCAGGAAGCTGGGTGACCGCCGGGCCGAGGCGTGGATGCTGAACAACCTCGGCATGGCCTTCGGGCTGCAGCGGATGGAAGAGGCCGTCGGCTGTTTCGAGCAGGCGCTCGCCATCGACCGTGAGATCGGCGACCTGCAGGGCGAGACCCGCGCGGCTAACAACGTCGCTACCGCCAACTTCCGCTTGCGCCGCTTCGAGAAGGCGCTCGACGCTGCCGAGCGGTCCCTCGTCATCCAGCGACAGGCCGGGAATCGTTACGGGGAGGGAATCGCGCTCGGCAACCTGGGCTGCGCATGCCGGGAGCTTGGCCGCCTCGACGATGCCGTCGATCGGCTGCAGCGGGCGCTGGTCATCTTCCGCGAACTCCGCGATCAGCGCGCGGAAGCCGAGTCGCTGAGCGATCTCGGCGGCGTTTACATCGCCTTGGACCGGGTCGACCAAGCAATCGGCTGCCTCGGTGACTCGCTGGCGATATGGCAGGCGATCGGCGACCGGCGCGGCCAAGCGGCGACTTTGACCCTCTTGGGCCGTGCCCGCCACCAGCAGGGACGGCGCGGAGACGCACGCGAGTTGCTCATCGAAGCTTACCGCATATTCGAGGAACTCGGTGATCAGAGTCAGGCTGCGGAGCTCCGTAGCGGGCTCGCGGAACTGACGGAGGCGGCGCGCTAGAGCCATCGGGCACTACGCCGGACGAGACGCCACATTCTAGTGAGTTCTCGTACGTCTGCGAGAATTCATGACATCTGGCCGGTACCATTCTTACTGTTTGTAATTGACCATAGCCAAGCTAAGGCTCCGAGGACTTCGGGGTCCGAAAGGCCCATCATGGGGGACGCCGCCATACCTGGCCAGCCGCTCGGCGATGACCAACTCGACCGTGACCAACTCGACCGTGACGCAGTTGTCGACGCGCAGGACAACGTCGAGCAAGAGCCTGAGCCACCAGGGCAACCCGATCCGGTGCAGCCAGACGAGCCGGAAGAAGGCGTCGCTGAGCCCGAAGAGCACTTCCACGGCTAGGGCGGCTCAGGGCGTAGCTCGGCTCAGGGCGGCTCAGAACTCGAGCGACGTCAGAAAAGTACAACTGCACAAAATGCAGCAGCGCCACCTCGGCTGCGCCCCACGCTCCTGGCGTTGCGATGGAGCTTGATCCACAGCGGCTCGCTCTGACGCACTTCAAGGACCGGACCGCGTCACGGTGATCCAGGCTCCCGCACAATCAGGGCTCCCGCACAATCAGGCTCCCGCACAATCAAGCTCCCGCACAATCAAGACAGCTTCTAAACGCCAACCCCAGCCTCGCGCAGCCCGCCTGGCGCGCGGGGCTGCGGGTCTTGGGCTAGACTGCGTAGGCTGCGGCTCGCGGGGATGCCGCGGCGCGCCTGAGTTACCGGCCTGAGCATCAGTCGTTCCGCTTGAGGAGTTAGCACCGTGCCCGAGGTACGTATCGCCGCCGAGCCGCGCAGTGAGTTCGGCAAAGGCCCCGCCCGCCGCACGCGTCGCGCGGGCAAGGTGCCTGCCGTGCTTTACGGCCACGGGACCGACCCGCAGCACGTCGCGTTGCCCGGACACGCCCTGATGCTCGCCCTCAAGACGCCGAACGTGCTGATCCGGCTCGAAGGTCTGCCAGGTGGCGCCGAGCTTGCCCTGCCCAAGGCGGTGCAGCGCGACCCGCTCAGGGGGTTCCTCGAACACGTGGACCTGCTGATCGTCAAGCGCGGCGAGAAGGTCACCGTCGAGATACCGATCCAGCTGACCGGCGAGATTGAACCCGGCGGCCTGCTCGACCAGCAGCTTGTGCAGATCCCGGTGGAGGCGGAGGCCACCAGAATCCCGCAGTCCATTGACGTCGACCTGGCCGGCATGGATGTCGGCGCCTCGGTGCACGCGGGTGACCTGAAGCTGCCGCGCGGCGTGACGCTCGCCACCGAGCCGCAGATCCTCGTGCTGCACGTGATCTCCGCGCCGACCGCGGAGCAGCTGGAGGCCGATATCGGTGCTCCGGCCGAGGCCGCTGAGGCGCTGGCCCCGGCGCCGGTCGAGGGCGAGCAGCCTGCCGCGGAGGCGGAGGAGTCCAGCTGACGCCGGATGGCGCTGCGATGAGACGGCCTGACATGCTCGATGCGCGGTGGCTCGTCGTCGGGCTGGGCAACCACGCTCCCGAGTACGCGGCCAACAGGCACAACGCGGGCTTCATGGTCGCGGACCTGATCGCCGAGCGAATCGGGGCGCGCTTCAAGTCGCATCGGGCGCGTGCCGAGGTGGCCGAGGGAAGGCTGGCCGGGTCGCCGGTGACGGTCGCCAAGCCCCGGTCGTTCATGAACCTGTCCGGCCGCCCCGTCGCCGCGCTACGTGACTTCTACAAGATCCCGCCCGACCGGATCGTCGTCGTGCACGACGAACTCGATCTGCCGTTCGGGACGCTACGGGTCAAGCTGGGCGGCGGCGACAACGGGCACAACGGCCTTCGCTCGATCACTCAGGCCCTCGGTACCGGTGATTATTACCGGGTGCGGTTCGGCATCGGGCGGCCGCCCGGGCGGATGGACCCGGCGGACTTCGTGCTGCGTGACTTCTCCCCACCGCAGCGGCGTGAGCTGCCGCTGTTGGTCGACCGGGCGGCGGACGCCGTCGAGACACTGCTACAGAATGGTCTTGTTACGGCGCAGAATGTGTTTCATGCCCGTTAGGCGCCAGCCGTTGCGTCGACGATCGTCCCGCATCCCGTGCCAGGTCCACCGACTTTGTCCTGGGAGGAATGCGACGCGGCGTGATCTGCGCTATATCGGGGAATGCTGGTCGCATTGGTCTGCAGAGACCGGCCCGCAGGGAGGCCGTTGCTGATCGTGGACGACGATCACCTGGCTCATGAGCTCGCGACCGAGGCGGGGCGGCGCCTGCTCGACCTGCGGGACGGTGCGGATTTTGGCGATCAAGCGGCGTTGCGCGCCGCAGGTGACCTGCTTTCTCATGAATTCCTAACGGCTGCGCTCGCAGCGCATCGCCAACGCGATGCGCTCTTGTCAGAAGAGAGCGAGGACGACCCGGTCCGGTTGAAGAGCAGCCGAGTCTGGATCGTCGATCCGCTCGACGGCACCCGCGAGTTCGGCGAGGAGGGCCGCACCGACTGGGCGGTTCATGTCGCACTGTGGGAACGCGGCGACCTGGGTGGAGCGGCCGGGCCGCCTCGTGGGCGGCTGGTGGCCGGGGCGGTGGCCCTACCCGCGCAGGGCCGGACGTTCAGCACGGTGGCGACCGGAACATCTGGCGACGCAAACGGTCAAAACGCCGGTGGCCCTACCGGCGTCGCGAGGCTGAAGATGGTGGTCAGCCGCACCAGGCCGCCCGGGTTCGTGCGGCGACTCGCCGCCGGGATAGGCGCCGACCTGATCCCGCTCGGCTCGGCTGGCGCGAAGATCATCGCTGTGGTTTCCGGCGCCGCGGATGCCTACGTCCACTCGGGCGGAATGTACGAGTGGGATTCGGCCGCCCCCGTTGCGGTCGCGGCGGCGGCCGGACTGCACGCGTCGCGCATCGACGGGCGGCCCCTCGCCTACAACCAACCTGACCCCAGGCTGCCGGATATCCTAGTCTGTCGGTCGGCCATTGCCGCGATGATGCTGGCAGCTATCCGATCCGCCGGCGGCGCGGATGGGCCAGCCAGATGGTGAACCGGCCGCCGTTGCCCACGCCATTGTCGGCGAAAATTTGCCGAATCCACGACGAACCTGCCTGGTGACTGGACTATGACTGCAATTGCCCACGACTACCGGCTCGCACAGCTTGACGTCCTCGAGGCCGAGTCGATCCACGTGATGCGGGAGGTGGCGGCCGAGTTCGAACGGCCGGTGCTGCTCTTCTCCGGCGGGAAAGACTCCATCGTCATGCTGCGGCTGGCCGAGAAGGCGTTCTGGCCGGCGCGGATTCCCTTTCCCGTCATGCACGTCGATACCGGGCACAACTTCGGCGAGGTGATCGGCTTCCGAGATCACCGGGTCGCTGAACTTGGGGTCCGGCTGGTCGTCGCCTCGGTGCAGGAGGCCATCGACGCGGGCCGGGTGACGGAGGAAACGGGCCGCTGGGCGAGCAGGAACCGGCTGCAGACGACCGCGCTGCTCGACGCGATCGAGCAGCACAAGTTCGGTGCGGTGTTCGGCGGGGCACGCCGCGACGAGGAGAAGGCCCGCGCAAAGGAACGGGTGTTCTCGTTCCGTGACGAGTTCGGCCAGTGGGACCCGAAGAACCAGCGGCCGGAACTCTGGAACATCTACAACACCCGGATCAGGAACGCGGAGCACATCCGGGTGTTCCCGTTGTCCAACTGGACCGAGCTGGACGTGTGGGACTACATCGGGCGGCAGAATCTGGACATCCCGTCGATCTACTTCGCCCATACCCGCAGGGTCTTCGAACGAGATGGCGTGCTGCTCGCCGACAGCCCATTCGTATCCCGCGTCGACGACGAGACACCGTTCGATGCGACCGTCCGTTACCGCACAGTCGGCGACATGACCTGCACGGGCGCGGTGAAATCGACCGCGTCAACGGTAGCCGAGGTGATGGAGGAGATCGCCGCCACCAGGATCACCGAGCGCGGGCAGACACGTGCCGACGACAAAACGAGCGAGGCCGCGATGGAAGACCGCAAGCGGGAAGGTTATTTCTGATGGATATCCTCCGGTTCGCCACCGCCGGCTCGGTCGATGATGGCAAGAGCACGCTCATCGGGCGGTTGCTCTACGACTCAAAGGCGATTTTCGAGGATCAGCTCGAGGCCGTCGAGCGGACCAGCCGCGACCGGGGCGAGGACTACACGAACCTCGCGCTGCTGACCGATGGGCTGCGTGCCGAACGCGAACAGGGCATCACCATCGATGTCGCTTACCGCTACTTCGCCACTCCACGCAGAAAGTTCATCATCGCCGACACACCCGGCCACATTCAGTACACGCGCAACATGGTGACCGGCGCCTCAACCGCGGACCTGGCGGTGGTCCTTGTGGACGCACGGAACGGACTGACCGAGCAGAGCCGCAGGCACGCGTTCCTGGCCACCCTGCTGCGGGTGCCGCACCTGGTCCTCGCGGTCAACAAGATGGATCTGGTGGGCTACGAGGCGTCCGCGTATGAGGAGATCAAGGCAGAGTTCGCCGCGTTCGCGACGAAACTGGAGATCGGCGACCTCGCGTTCATTCCGCTCTCCGCGCTGCACGGCGACAACGTCGTGCAGCGTTCCGTCAACATGCCCTGGTATGACGGTCCGTCCCTGCTCCACCATCTGGAGAACGTGCACATCGCATCCGACCGGAACCTGATCGACGTTCGGTTCCCCGTGCAGTACGTGATCCGGCCGCAGCAGGCCACCGATCCGGAACTGCACGACTACCGCGGCTACGCGGGCCAGGTGGCGGGGGGCATCCTCAAGCCTGGTGACGAGGTGATGCACGTGCCGTCCGGGCTGACTGCCAGGATCAAGCGGATCGACACCGCGGACGGCGAGGTCGGCGAGGCATACCCGCCGATGTCCGTGACGCTTGTCCTCGACGATGACATTGACATCTCGCGCGGTGACATGATCTGCCGCCCGCACAACCAGCCGGCCGCGGCCCAGGACATCGAGGCCATGATCTGCTGGATGTCCGCGGACCGGGTGCTCGGCCCGCGCAGCCGGTTGGTAATTAAACACACCACCCGGGCCACGAAGGCGATCGTGCGGGACGTGCACTACCGGCTCGACGTGAACACGCTGCACCGGGACGAAGCGGCGGCGCAACTCCAGCTCAACGAGATCGGCCGGGTGAGCCTGCGCGCGACCCAGCCGCTGTTCTGTGACCCATATGCGCGAAACCGGTTCACTGGCGGCATCATCCTCATCGACGAGTCCACCAACTCGACCGTCGGCGCGGGCATGATCACAGACGCGCACTGACCCCGCCGCAGGGCGGCGGCGCCCGCCGCTTCCGCGTCTGCGCGGCTCGCGTACCAGATGCGAACCGATGGGTCGGCAAGCAGGTGGCCGTCGACCAGCGCCTCGATCGTGGCAAGCCGGGCCGGTTCCACCGCGGCGAAGTGGGCAAAGTCGCAGCGCAGCCGTCCGGCGCCCACGAGGGACTCCTGCTGGCGCGCGTGCTCGCCAAGGGTGCCGCGCAGCATGGCATGCAGAACATGCGCAGCCGAGTGCGAGCCGGCGACGGCTTGCCGCCGCCGCACGTCCAGTGCCGATACCGGTGACAGGTTCCGGCCTACCCGCGGTCAGCGGCGCCCGCGCTGCTGTTGTGCGAGCCAGCCGCCCGAGCCCAGCACGCCGAGCACGGCGTTGGCCGCATCCTGGCGCGTCACTACCGCGGTGTCGATCACCAGGTCAGCGTCGTCCGGTTCCTCATAGGGATCGGAGATGCCGGTGAAACCCGAAATGGCACCGGCCCGTGCCTTGGCGTAGAGCCCTTTGCGATCACGGGCCTCGCACGCCTCGAGCGAGGTTGCGATGTGCACGAGCAGGAAATCTCCTGTCTCGCTGACCATCGCGCGTACCCGCGCGCGGGCCGCCGCGTAGGGCGCGATGGGCGCGCAGATCGCTACGCCCCCGTGGCGCGCGATCTCGGCGGCGACGAAGCCGATACGCACGATGTTGAGATCCCTGTCCGCGCGGGAGAAACCGAGCCCGGCGGAAAGCAGCCGGCGTACGTGGTCGCCGTCGAGCAGCGATACGGTGCGGTCGCCGCGTTCGGCAAGGGCGTCGGCGACGTCGCGGGCGACGGTGGACTTACCGGCGCCGGAAAGCCCGGTGAAGAAAAGGACAAGCCCGCGCTCGTGCCGCGGCGGCCGGGCGGCATGCAGTTCGCGGGCCACCGGCGCGGGAGTGAACCAGTCAGGGATCTCGTCGCCGCGTTCAAGTAGCCCGGTGAGCTCGGCTGGGCTCAGCCCGTCCCGCCGCGCCTGCGGGGAGATCCGCACGGCGGGGCGCCACACCTCGGCCACCACGTCAAAGGCCCATTCGCCAGGCATGACGACCGGTATCGGCGCGCGTGGCACGCTGGCGATGGTCGCGCCGGTGTTGCCTATCTCCATGCTGCCGACAAACGTGCTGCCGACAGACGTGCTGCCGACAGACGTGCTGCCGACAGACGTCCTGCCTACACAGGTGCTGTCCACGTAGGGGCTGCCCGCGGCTGCCCGCGCCGCGACCTGAGCCGCTTGACCCCTGGTGACCGGCGCAGGTGCGAACAGGTGGGTCGCGCCGTAGGCGGCGGCGACGAGCGCGCGCGCGAGCACCTCGTCCCTGCTCCCTTCCGGCCCGCGCGGCGCCAGCGGGACAGGGACAACGAGCGTGTCGGCGGGTAGCTGAGGTAGCGCGGCGAGCATGGACCTGACGAGGGCCTCCGGCCGCACAACCACCTCCGCTGGTCCCACGACCAGGGGCATCAGCAGGAGCCTGGCCCGCATGGTGTCGGCCAGATGCCGCAGCTGACCCAGTTCGCGTCGGTGCAGCGGCCCGCGGGTGAGGCACGCGAGCACCGGTTTGTCGGGTGCGGGTGTCCGCGACGCCGGTTGCCGCTCCCCGCCGGGCGGTACCCCGCAGTACGGCAAATGGTTCTGCGGCCCCCCGCTCTGCGGCAAATGGTTCTGCGGCCCCTCGCTCTGCGGCCCCTCGCTCTGCGGCACATGGTTCTGCGGCACATGGTTCTGCGGCCCCTCGCTCTGCGGCCCCTCGCTCTGCGGCCCGTCACCCTGCGGCACCTCACCCGGCGGTGCCTGCCGGGCCGTGCCCAGTGCGGCCCGCGTTTCCGCCGGGTCGCGCCGCAGCCTGCGGAATGGTCCGTGCTCGGGCTCGGCCAGCGCACGGACCGGCCCTGAGATCCTCGCCGCGCCGCCCTGGCCTGCCTGGCTGCGTTCGGTGATCTGGAGAAGGGCGAGCGGCGCTCCTTCCGGATCCTCGAGCACGAGCATGCCCGCGTCAGGCGGTACCGCGTTTGCAGGCACGTCCAGTGTGACGGCGAAAGGGAAGGGCCTGCCATCGGCGAGCCTGCCGTCGCGTGCCACCGCAACGGCGTCCGCATCGCACATGAAACCGTTGAGCGGCTCGAACGCGCCACCGAGCAGGAGCTCCAGGTCCGCGAGCTGAAGCTCATCCGGCGCATACGCAGGCACGCCCGTCAGGTCCACTCGGAGCCCTGCCGCGAGTGCGGTCATCCGGGTATCCAGCGCGCGCACCCACATCGGTCCAGCACGGTATCCTCCTTTTCATGATCGTTTGACTCCTGGGCGGGGCTGCGGCACCCTCCTGAAGCCGTCGATCATGGTCGCAACCCGATGTGGCGCCGCGATTATGCCTGTCTCGCAGAGCACTACGTTACGAGAGGCGCCCATCCCAGGCCAGCGACCCGCGGCGGACCCGAATGGGTCACCGCCGGGGGTCACAGCACGCGGGCGAACCGGTCTTCCGGCCTGCGCATGACGAAAAGCAGTTCGTCGTGGTCATCGGTGTACTTTCCGCGCGATGCCGCGGCGGCAAGCCGCCGCGCCGAGCCTAGCGCCCGCCACCACACGCCGGTACCCGTGAGGTCACTGCGGGTGGCCCGTCGCTCGGCGATGACGAGACCGCGCATCAGCGCAAACCCCTGGATCCCCGGGCCGGAGACGATGTCCTCGTACGCGGCGGGATACGGCCCAGGCTCTCCGGGGCGCAAGTGGCGCCAGACGTGCTCGCGTACACGCCCCGGCAGTGCGGCGGCAACCCGGTCGACGACACCGGCCGCACAATCCCGGTCAGCGGTCCGCAGCAGCAACACGCCGCCGGGTTTGAGCGCCGCCACGAGCCTGTCGAGGACGAGTTCGACGTGCCAGATCCGCTCGAGCAGGCGGGCGCAGTGCACGATGTCGCACGAGCGCGGCGGCAACGGCACGGTGCGCAGATCGCCGAGCGTGACGGACTGCAGATCGCCCCGCGCCGCTGTTATCTCTCTGGTGAGCGGGTGGTCGTGATCGATACCGTTCACCCTTATGTCAAACCCGGCCGCCCGGAGCCGTCCGACACCGAGGTCACCCCCGAGACGGCCGCAGCCCGCCTCAAGCAGGCGGACCGGATCGCCGGCCCGCCTGTAGGCGTAGTCACGTACGGCGGCGACGAACATCTGCGCGGCGGCCGGGTTGCCCGTGGAGACCCGCGTCTCGTCCCCCACCTGCTTGTCGCCCGGTGCCTGCTTGTCGCCCGGTGCCAGCTTTTCGCCCAGTGCCAGCTTGTCGCCCAGTGCCAGCTTTTCGCCCAGTGCCTGCGGGCCCTCCGCTGGGACCGGGTCCTCACTAATGCGAGCCACGAACTCGTAGAGTAGTCATTCGAATGCGTTGCGCGTTGTAGACGTGCCACGCCGGCGAGTCGGCCCCCTGGGCCCGGGCCCGACCGGTGCCGGCCACCCCGCGGCAGGCTCTAAGCTGGAAAAGACCCCCCGTGCTGCCCCGGCCCGGGGATTTTTGGGCTGCCTGCGACAAACCAGCTGTAATAAACATGAGCCTTGCCGGACTTCTCGGCGTCATCGCCGACGACCCTGAGCTTCGCCGCGGCATCGACGACGCGCGCGCCGCGAGCGGGGCCGCTGCGCATGCCCGGGGGACGGGCGGGGACTTTGTCGCGCCGGCGGCGCTGCGGCCGTTCGTCGCCGCCGCACTCGCCCGCCGCGCCGGCCCGGATAGCGGCGCGGTCCCCTTCGTGCTTGCCGTCACCGCCACCGGCCGCGAGGCAGAGGATCTGACCGCGGCGCTGACCTCGTTGCTGCCTGCACACGCCGTTGCGTGCTTCCCGGCCTGGGAGACGCTACCGCACGAGCGGCTCTCGCCACGTTCTGACACCGTCGGGCAGCGGCTCGCCGTGCTCCGCAGGCTGGCGCGCCCCGACCCGGGTGATCCCGCGGCTGGCCCGCTCCAGGTCGTCGTCGCTCCAGTACGGAGCCTGTTGCAGCCCATCGTGGCGGGCCTCGGCGATATCGAGCCGATCAGATTGCGGACCGGCGCAGAAGCCGATCTCGACGAGGTGCTCACCAGGCTTGTCGAGGCCGGCTACACGCGGGCGGACCTGGTGGAGAATCGCGGCGACATCGCTGTTCGCGGCGGCATTCTCGATGTCTTTCCGCCCATCGAGGAACATCCGCTCCGGATCGAGTTCTTCGGCGACACGGTGGAAGAGATCCGGTACTTCAAGGTCGCCGACCAGCGCAGCCTGGAAGCTGCGGCCGACGGGCTGTGGGCGCCGCCGTGCCGCGAACTGCTTCTCACCCCCGCGGTCCGAGCAGCTGCTAAACGGCTGGCCGCGGAGCACCCCGGTCTCGCCGAGGTACTCGGGAAGCTGGCGGAAGGCGTGGCCGTGGAGGGCATGGAGGCATTCGCGCCCGCACTCGCCGAGCGGATGGAACTGCTGCTCGACACCGTGCCTGCCCGCGGAATCGTGCTCGCCTGTGATCCGGAGCGCATCCGCACGCGCGCCGCCGAGCTTGTCAGGACCAGCCAGGAGTTCCTCGAGGCGTCCTGGGTGAACGCCGCCGTCGGCGGGCAGTCACCGATCGACCTCGGTGGTGCCGCCTTCAGGCCCATCGAGGAGGTCCGCGGCGCTGCCGACCGGCTGGGAATCTCCTGGTGGACGCTGACTCCATTTGGCACCGACCAACCGGGTGCGGGCACGGGCGAGCCGCCGGCGGGTGGCGCCACTGGACACGTCGGCGACACTGCGCGTGAGCCGTTGCGGATCAGTGCGAAACCCGCCGAGTCCTATCGCGGCGACACCGACCGTGCCCTCGGTGACGTGCGTGCCTGGCTGGCCGACGGCTGGCGGGTTGTGCTGGTGACGGAGGGGCACGGGCCAGCTCAGCGGCTCACGGAAGTGCTGCGCGACGGTGGCCTCGGCGCCCGGCTCGCGGATCTGCCCGACCCGGCGCAGCCGCCGCAGGCCGGCGTGCCCTACGTCGCGACCGGGCTGGTCGAACGAGGTTTCGTCTGGCCGGGCATCCGGACCGCCCTGCTCACCGAGACCGATCTGGCGGGGCAGCGGGCGAGCACGAAGGACATGCGGCGGCTTCCTGCGAGGCGCCGCGGCGGTATCGATCCGCTGCGGCTGCGCGCGGGCGATTACGTCGTGCATGAACAGCACGGTGTCGGACGTTATGTCGAGATGACGAGCCGCACGGTGCACGGCGCCACCCGCGAGTACGTCGTCATCGAGTACGCGCCGAGCAAACGTGGCCATCCGCCCGACCGGCTCTACGTACCCACCGACCAGCTTGACGAGGTCACCGGGTACGTCGGTGGCGAAGCGCCCACGCTGCACAGGCTCGGCGGCGCGGACTGGGCGAAGACCAAAGGGCGGGCCCGCAAGGCGGTGCGCCAGATCGCCGGCGAGCTGATCCGGCTGTACTCGGCACGGACCGCATCGCCCGGGCACGCGTTCGGCCCGGACACTCCGTGGCAGCGTGAGCTGGAGGACGCCTTCCCCTACGTGGAGACGCCGGACCAGCTCGCGGCCATCGACGAGGTCAAGCGCGACATGGAACAGCAGATCCCGATGGACCGGCTGATCAGTGGCGACGTCGGCTACGGCAAGACCGAGATCGCGGTGCGGGCGGCGTTCAAGGCGGTGCAGGACGGCATGCAGGTTGCGGTCCTGGTCCCCACGACCCTGCTGGCCCAGCAGCACATGTCGACGTTCACCGAGCGCTATGCCCCTTTCCCGGTCGAGGTGGCGCCGCTGTCGCGGTTCCAGACACACGCCGAGACCGCGAGCACGCTGCGTGGCCTTGCCGACGGGTCAGTGGATGTGGTGATCGGGACGCACCGGCTGCTGTCACCTGAGACCAGGTTCAAGCGCCTCGGCCTGGTGATCATCGACGAGGAGCAGCGTTTCGGTGTCGAGCACAAGGAGTACCTGAAGCGGCTGCGCACCGAGGTGGACGTGCTCGCCATGTCCGCGACGCCGATCCCCCGCACGCTTGAGATGGGCGTAGCGGGGATACGCGAGATGTCCACCATCCTGACCCCGCCCGAGGAGCGGCATCCGGTGCTCACGTTCGTCGGGGCCTACGACGAGAAGCAGATCGCCGCGTCCATCCGCCGCGAGCTGATGCGGGACGGCCAGGTGTTCTTCGTGCACAACCGGGTCGCGAGCATAGACAAGGTGGCGGCCAGGTTGGCGGCGCTGGTGCCAGAGGCGCGGGTGGCGTCCGCCCACGGTCAGCTGAACGAGCGAACGCTGGAACAGATCATGGTCGACTTCTGGGAGAAGAACTACGACGTGCTCGTCGCGACCACGATCGTGGAGTCCGGGCTCGACATCCCGAACGCCAATACGCTCATCGTGGATCGCGCGGACATCTGCGGGCTCTCCCAGCTGCACCAGCTGCGTGGCAGGGTCGGGCGCGGGCGCGAGCGCGCTTACTCGTATTTCCTCTACCCGCCGGAGAAGCCGCTCACCGAGACGGCACACGAGCGGCTCGCGACGATCGCACAGCACACCGAGATGGGTGCTGGCATGTACGTGGCCATGAAGGACCTCGAGATCCGGGGGGCGGGAAACCTGCTTGGCGGCGAGCAGTCCGGGCACATCGCCGGAGTCGGGTTCGACCTGTACGTGCGGATGATCGGTGAGGCCGTGCGCGAGCTGAAGGGCGACGGCCCGGCCGAGCGGCCGGAGGTGCGGGTGGAACTGCCGGTGAACGCGCACATCCCGCACGACTACATCAGCGGCGAGCGGCTACGGCTTGAGGCTTATACGCGGATTGCCGCGATCGACTCCGACGATCAGATCGTGGCAGCACGCGACGAACTTATCGACCGGTACGGCACGCCCCCCGAGCCGGTGGAGAACCTGCTGGAGGTAGCGAGGCTACGTTGGCGGGCCCGCCGCATCGGGCTCACTGATATCACCTTGCAGGGCAGCTTCGTGCGGTTCGCTCCGGTGCAGCTGCCCGAGTCACGGCAGCTCCGTGCCCAGCGGCTGTACCCGAAGACCGTGCTCAAACCGCAGGTGCGTACCATGCTCGTACCGGTGCCCAAGACCGCGGTCGTGGGCGGCAGGCCGCTGCGCGATGCCGAGCTGCTTGCCTGGTGCGGCGAACTCGTCAGGGCAGTTTTCGACAATGTTCCACACTGATGCGCCGGATGGATCAGATGGTGCGGCGTGACCGCCGCGCCTTTCGCGCGAGGAAGGACATCGCCGTGTTCCGCACCGCGATCAGGAGCGCATGGGCAGCCGCCGCGCTTGCCGCGCTCGTATTGCTCACGGCATGCGGCCAGGTCCAGATGGGCGCGGCGGCGATCGTCGGAACGCAACGCGTCTCGACGGCCACCCTGTCGGACGACGTCGCTGGCCTCGACAACGTGTACACGGCGAACCCGTCGCTGCAGAGCCAGGTGCAGTACAAGCCGGCTGACATGCCCCGGCTCGTGCTCATGTGGCTCGTCAGGTTCCGCGTCATCGACTCCATCGCGCAGCGCAACGGCGTGCAGGTGACGAACGCTGAAGCACAGCAGGGCCTGGTCAACGCCGCCGCGCAGATCCAGCAGCAGACCGGCTCAGCCGTCACCCCGGCCCAGTTCGCCGTGTTCAATGCCTTGCCGCCGGGCTTTACAGATCAGTACGGGCGCTACACGGCGACCATCGAGAAGCTCGCCGTTCAGTTCACCGGCGCGAAGAACGCTTCGTCGCTGACAACGGCCCAGCAACGGCAGTTCAACGCCCGGATCACCGCGGAGGTCGCGGCGGCCGCCAAGCGGCTCGACATCAAGATCAATCCGCAGTTCGGCCAGCTCAATGCGGCGCAGCTCACCATCAACCCGCCAACCGACCGGCTGTCGCGGGCCGCCGCTCTCGGAGCGCCGCAGCAGTCTCAGGGCTGAGCGGACGTGGTGGGTTCAAGAGCCTATCTTCCGCCCGGCGGCTCGCCGGGCGGAAGCAGGCGCAGCGACAGCCGGCTCATCGTGCTGCGCACCACCCCGAGGGTGGCCCCTGGCCTGCTGAGCCTGCCGGCCTGGCAGGTCCTTCGCGCGGCCGGGCAGGTCCTGGCCGGATCGCCAGGTCACCCACAGCTTGCGGCGCTCGAGCAGGCCGGGATCGGCTGGGAACTGGCACCCGAGGAAGCAGCAGCCGCCCGGGCCACGCGGCTGATCGCGCTGGCCAGTACGTGCGACGCGCCGGTCGTCTGGCTCGCCGCGCCGACGGGAGAAGACGACCTGCTCACGGCTCTCGCTGAGGCCGCCTTCGACACCGAGGTGCTGTCCGGCTCGCATGACCTGCCGGGCGGCAGGCTGCTCGATCTGGTCGCGGCAATGGACACGCTGCGCACCGACTGCCCGTGGGACGCCGAGCAGACGCACCGCTCACTCGCTCCGCACCTGATCGAGGAGTCCTACGAAGCGCTCGAGGCGCTCGAGTCAGGCGACGCGCGGGATCTGCGGGACGAACTCGGTGACGTGCTGCTGCAGGTGGTATTTCACGCCCGCATCGCCGCGGAGCGCAACGACGGCACCGGATTCACGATTGACGACGTGGCCGATGCCATCGTGGGCAAGCTCGTCCGCAGGCACCCGCACGTGTTCGGGGATGTACGGGTGTCAGGTGCGGATGAGGTAAAGGCGAACTGGGCGGCGATCAAGGCGGCGGAACGGGCGGAATCCCGCGGCCGGCCAGGCTCGGCTCTCGACGGCATACCATTCGGCCAGCCGGCGCTGTCGCTGGCCGCCCAGCTGCACGCCCGGGCCGCCGCGGCCGGTGCCCATCCGGACCTGGCGGCACCGAACCAGGCCGGCCAGGGAAACGAGATTGGCGCGAGGCTTCTTGCCCTGGTGGCGGAGGCCGGCGGCGCCGGGCTTAATCCCGAACTTGAGCTTCGCGCCGCGGCGCGCCGGTTCGCCGACGGCGTCCGCGCGTGGGAGCGGGAGAACGCGCCTGGAGTCGACTAGGCTCCAATGCGGACATGTTGACCTGCGAAAGCCACTGACCCACCCGAGTGACCCACCCGAGTGACCGACGCGAAGGAGCGCCATGGCGTCCATCGATGCTATCCATGCCAGGCAGATCCTGGATTCGAGAGGCAACCCCACGGTCGAGGTGGAGGTGTTGCTCGATGACGGCTCGCTCGGCCGGGCGGGGGTGCCGAGCGGTGCGTCGACGGGAGCGTCCGAGGCGGTCGAACTGCGCGACGGTGGGACAGAGTACGGCGGTAAGAGCGTGCACGGCGCGGTGACGACCATCATTGACACGATCCAGCCCGAACTGATCGGCCAGGACGCCGACGATCAGCGGATCATCGATCAGATCATGATCGATATGGACGGCACGCCGAACAAGTCGAGGCTGGGCGCGAACGCGATCGTGGGCGTGAGCCTGGGTGTCGCCAGAGCCGCTGCCGACTCTGCTGACCTGCCGCTGTTCCGCTATCTCGGCGGGCCCAACGCGCGCCTGCTTCCCGTACCCATGTTCAACATCCTGAACGGTGGCGCGCACGCCGACTCGAACGTCGATATCCAGGAGTTCATGATCGGGCCGATCGGCGCGCCGACATTCGCGGAGGCGCTCCGCTGGGGCGCGGAGACGTACCACGCGCTGAAGTCGGTGCTCAAGCAGCATGGGCTGAGCACCGGGGTTGGCGACGAGGGTGGTTTCGCACCGAACCTTGAGCACAACAGGGCTGCGCTCGACCTGATCACCGAGGCGATCGGCAAGGCCGGCTTCACGCCAGGCCAGGACATCGCGTTCGGGATGGACGCCGCCGCGAACACGTTCTCCAAGGACGGTGCCTACGTCTTCGACGGCGCTCGGCGAGACGCACAGGAAATGATGCAGATCTACACCGACTGGCTGGACAACTATCCGATCGTTCTCCTTGAGGATCCCCTCGGCGAGGAGGACTGGGCCGGCTGGCGGGACCTTACTGCGGCCATCGGCTCGCGGGTGGAAGTGGTCGGGGACGACCTGTTCGTCACGAACCCAGAGCGCATCCGCCGCGGCATCGAGGAGCAGTCGGCGAACGCGCTGCTGGTGAAGGTCAACCAGATCGGCACGCTCAGTGAGACATTCGATGCGGTCGAACTGGCGCATCGCAACAGCTTCCACTGCCTGATGAGCCACCGGTCAGGTGAGACCGAGGACACCACGATCGCGGACCTCGTGGTGGCCATGGGCTGCGGGCAGCTCAAAACGGGCGCGCCTGCCAGGTCAGAACGCGTCGCCAAGTACAACCAGCTGCTGCGCATCGAGGAAATGCTCGACGACGCGGCCGCCTACGCCGGAGCGGGTGCGTTCCCCCGGTTCGCAGCGGAGGGCTGAAACTGATGTTGAATTGGCATGAGTGGTCATTAGTTCGCTAGAGTTGCGACGTGAACTTGAAAGAGTGGGCGGCGAGCCAGGGCGTGTCGTACGCCACGGCTCGTCGCTGGTACTTCGCTGGCCGGCTGCCGGTACCCGCGTACCAGGCTGGGCGTCTGATCGTGATCGGCGAGCCCGTTCCTGCCGCGCCGGCCGGCGCCACCGTCGTCTATGCGCGAGTGTCGTCGGCGGATCAGCGTCCGGACCTGGACCGTCAGGTGGCTCGGGTCACCGAGTGGGCAACCGGGCAGAACATGTCGGTGGACCGAGTGGTGGCAGAGGTCGGATCCGCGCTGAACGGGAATCGCCCCGAGTTCCTAGGCCTGCTCCGTGACCCGAAGGTGTCGACGATCGTGGTCGAGCACCGGGACCGGTTCGCCCGGTTCGGCGCGGAGTATGTCGAGGCGGCCCTGGCCGCATCCGGGCGCCGCCTGCTGGTGGTCGACCCAGCCGAGGTGGACGGCGACTTGGTACGGGACGTGACCGAGATCCTCACCTCACTGTGCGCCCGCCGGTACGGGCGGCGTGCCGCAGCGAACCGGGCCGCGCGTGCGGTTGCCGCCGCGACGGCTGCGGAGGACCCGTCGTGACACTGCGCGCATACCGATTCGCCCTGGACCCCACCCCGGCGCGCGAGCGCGCTCCGCGGTCGCACGCGGCGGCTGCGCGGGTGGCGTTCAACCGGGGCCTCGCCCGGGTGAAGGCCAACCTTGCCCAGCGGGCCGCTGAGGCCACCTACGGACTGGCCGGCCTGGTGGACACTCACCGGGCGAGGATCCTGTCCGCGACCGTGCAGCCGCACCGCGGGCGCTGGTTCGCGTCCTTGTCCGTGGCTGCCGGGATGGACCGCCCATCGCCAGCGCAACCCGGCTCCGTGGCCGGCCTGGACCTGGGGATCAAGACCCTTGCCGTGCTGCCGGCCGGACAGCGGGTCCCCAACCCGCGGCAGCTGGACCGGGCGCTGCGGAAGGTCCGCCGGTCGTCCCGCCCGGTCTCGCGCAGGCAGGGACCCGGCCGGCGGACCGGGCCGAAACCGTCCGGCCGGTGGCGGCGTGCGGACGCTGCCCGCAACCGCGTCACCGGGAAGGTCACCGACGCCCGGGCGGATGCCCAGCACAAGCTCACCACCGGGCTGGCAGCCACTTACGGCACGATCGTGGCCGACGATCCGAACGTGGCCGGGATGGTCCGCAATAAGAGGCTCGCCCGGCGAGTCGGTGACGCATCGTTTGGACAGATCCGCCGGCAACTCACGCACAAGACCGAATGGAACGGCGGAACCGTGATCGTCGCGGACCGGTGGTACGCGTCCAGCAAGACCTGTCCGGGCTGCCGAGCGGTGAAAACCAAGCTGCTCGTGTCCGAACGCGCCTACGCCTGTGTCGCCTGCGGCCTGGTCACCGGCCGGGACGCCAACGCGGCGCTGAACCTCGCCGAGTATGGCAGGCGACACCTGGCCGCCAGTGGGGCGGACAGGTCAACGGACGTGGAGCCGACCGTAAGCCCGGGCCCAGCCCGGCGGGTGGCTGCGAAGCGTCAACCCGGCACGCGCGCGCGCGGTGAGACCGGGGCCGTCCCAACGCAAGACGGGACTGCGGCATGAGCACTCATGAGTGCTCGTCTGCAACGGCTGAGCAGGTTCCCATGGTGGTGGTGGCCGGCTGATGGCAGCGCAAGAGGGCGGCGGCCCGGTCCCTGCAGGGGGCGGCGGCGCGGGCACCGGTAGCGACGCAATTCGTCCGGGCGGGCGTGGCAGGCCACGGCTGACGAGCCGCGCCGCGGTCCTCGCGGTGGTGATGTGCGCCATCGCGCTGAGCCTCGCCTATCCGGTGCGGGAGTACATCGCGCAGCATCGTCAGATCGACCAGCTTGTCGCGCAGCACGACGCGGCAGAGGCGCAGGTGCGTAGCCTGCAAGCCACGCAGCAGCGGCTGGCAGACCCGACGTACGTCGAAGATCAGGCCCGGGCCCGGCTGAACATGTGCATGCCTGACGAGACCTGCTATGTGATCATCAATGGGCAGCCGGGCGGCATCCTGCCGCAGCCAGCAGTGGCGCGCCGCGGCGCCTGGTATGTGACCTTGTGGAGGTCCGTCGAGCAGGCAGACCGTCAGGCACCTCGGTGACCGTCGCGGATTGCGACATCAAGGTGATCGCCGCGCAGCTTGGCCGCAAGCCCCGAGGTGTGCGATCGGTCGCCTGCCGCTGCCCGTGCGGGCTGCCATGCGTGATCGAGACAGCGCCGCGGCTGGACGACGGCGCGCCGTTTCCCACGCTTTATTACCTGACCTGCCCCAGGGCAGCCGCCGTGATTGGGACTCTCGAAGCCAGCGGCGAGATGAGGCGGATGACCGATCGGCTCGCATCGGATGCCGGCCTGCGGCGGGCGTACCTGGCCGCCCACGGCGACTACCTCCGCCGGCGCGACGAGGCCGCGCGTGCGGATGGGCTGGCGCCGCTGCCGGCCGGCCAGCAGAGCGCAGGCGGGATGCCCGAGCGGGTGAAATGCCTGCATGCTCTGGTCGCGCACGAACTCGCGGTGCCGGGCGCAAACCCGTTCGGGCGTGCGGCGCTTGCCGCGGCGGGCGAGTGGTGGCTGGCCGGGCCGTGTATCGCTGTGACAGATATCGCGGTGACAGATGAGGCCCCGGGCGGCGCGTGCTGTGGCAGATGAGGCGGCGGGTGCACCTTGCTGTGGCAGATGAGGCCGCGGGAGGCGCGTGTTGTGTGGATGCGGTCGTGTCCGACGTGGGTGCTGTGGGGTGGATGACGTCGCGGGTGGCGCGGGTGGCGCGGGTGCCGTGGGGTGGCTGAGGCGGCGGGTGGCCGGCGCGGGCGAAGCGGTCGCGCGCGGCGGCACGGCTGCCGTGAATGAGGCGGTGTCATGACGCGGGTTGCGGGGCTCGACTGCGGCACGAACTCGCTGCGGCTGCTCGTGGCGGATGTCAACCCTGAGCGCGGCGAACTCGCCGACGTGGTCAGGCAAATGGAAATCGTCAGGCTCGGTCAGGGCGTGGACCGCACCGGGCGGCTCGCACCAGAGGCGCTCGGCAGGACATTCGATGCCCTGCGGCGTTACGCGGGAATCATCGCGGCAACAGGCGCGGCCTCGGTGCGCATGGTGGCGACGAGCGCCACCCGCGACGCGGCCAACGCCGCCGAGTTCACCACCGGGGTGCAGACGCTCCTTGGCACCCGGCCGGAGGTCGTCACCGGCGAGGAGGAAGCGGCGCTGTCGTTCTGTGGAGCCACCGCAGAGCTTGCCGCCACCGGCCCGCCAGGACCTTACCTGGTGGTTGACATTGGCGGCGGTTCCACCGAGTTCGTGCTCGGCGGAACCGGTGGCGAGGATCGCGCACGTGCCTGGCCGCCGGAGCTGAGCGTGCCTAGGTCCATCTCCGCGGGCCGCATCTCCGCGGGCCGCATCTCCGCGGGCCGCATCTGCGCGTCGGTCTCTGTTGACATCGGCTGCGTACGGATGACCGAACGTCACCTGCACAGCGATCCGCCCAGCCCGGCCGAGGTCGCCGCCGCGACGTCCGACATCGACGCGGCTCTCGAGGTCGTAGCGCGCAAGGTGCCGCACGCAGCCAAGGCCACGCTGGTGGGACTGGCCGGATCGGTCACCACCGTGGCGGGCATCGCGCTCGGTTTGCCTGCCTACGACGCGTCGGTCACTCACCACGCGCGGATCACCGCTGGGCAGGTTCACCGGTCGGCTGGGCAACTGCTCGCGCAAACGCACGCGCAGCGGGCCTCGATCGCTGTTATGCACCCCGGCCGGGTGGACGTCATCGGCGCCGGAGCGCTGATCCTTGACCGTCTCATGGCCCGGTTCGGTTTCGGCGGCGTCCTGGTCAGCGAGCACGACATCCTGGACGGCATCGCCTGGTCGCTCGCGATGCGGGACGCCGCCGCTGATGGCTGACCTGGGTGGTGGGCCGGATCACCCGACCCGGACGCAAGGCACGGCCGTCCCCCCTGGCACCGGCTGGCCCGATGATCCAGCTACCGAGGCGACGCCGGTGGCGCGCGGCGCCGCGGAGGTCAGCAAGCTGGCCAGGGGCGCGGCGACGATGGCCGAGCTAGCAGCACGGCAGTCGGTCTGCCGCGCCTGCCCGCGCCTTGTCGCCTGGCGTGAGCAGACCGCCGCGGTCAAGCGCCGTTCCTTCCAGTCCGAACGCTACTGGGGCCGGCCAGTGCCTGGCTGGGGTGACGAGCGGCCGGGGGTGCTGATTGTCGGGCTGGCGCCTGCGGCGCACGGCGGCAACCGGACGGGCCGGGTCTTTACCGGCGACCGCAGTGGTGACTGGCTGTTCGGGTCACTGTACCGGTGCGGGCTCGCCGTTCAGGCGGGCAGCGTGGCGGCCGGCGATGGTCAGCGACTGCTCGGCGCGCGGATGGCCGCTGCGGTCCGCTGCGCACCGCCAGCGAACCGCCCGTCACCGCGCGAGCGCGACACCTGCGCGCCGTGGTTGGCCGCAGAGCTCGGCCAGGTGGCGGACTGCGTGCGGGTGGTCATCGCGCTCGGCGGTTTCGCCTGGCAGGCATCTTGGCCAGCACTTGACGCCGCCGGGTTCGCCCTGCCGCGGCCTCGGCCGCCCTTCGGGCACGGCCGCGAGGTTGGGCTCGCCTCAGGCGAGACCGCCCGGCAGGTGCTTTTCATCGGCTGCTACCACCCCAGCCAGCAGAACACGTTTACCGGCCGCGTCACCCACGACATGCTTGACTCCGTCTTCCTGCGCGCGAAGCAGGTTGCCTACCCGGATCAGCCCCAGCGTGGGGACGGCGCCGGAGCGCCGTAGAACCTTCCTGTCTTGCTCGCCACTGGATCCTCACCTCCGCCTGCTTGTGAAATGCCGGAGAGCTAGCGGTAGTTCACGTACTGCCCTTCGATGTCATGGGTATCCCGAGTCTGGCCTTCGGCCGGTACTGTTTGCTTCTCAGATGGTATCTGGTGCAACTCATGCGGGTCCCTCCGCAGGGCTAGCCTTAGGTTATGCGTCGAATTGGCGAAGTTGTGGGGGCAGTTTTCCTGCTCCTCGGCGTCTTCTGGGTTGGGCGTGAGACCGATCACGGTCTTGGCGCCCTCTGGGAGCACTGGTGGTGTCCGATTCCGCTCGTGTTGATACTGCTGGGCTTTGCCGCCGTCCTCGCACCCGGCGACCACTCGGCGACCTTCTCCAACTGCTTGAAGGAGCAAAGTTCGGGCGACTGTCATCGCCGTTCTTTCTCGACTTCGACGTGGCACTTCGCAAGCCCACGGCGGCCGCAGGTCAACGGGGCAAGGGTCAAGCGGGTGCGGCTAGCGCTCGGCCACTCCACGCCGATGGTCACGCTGAACACCTATGTTGGCGAGTGGCCGGATACCGGCGAGCAGACTCGCACGATCATAGACCCCGCGCTTGGCGATGTGCCCCGCGTGCGCCCTAGCCCGGGCTTCCGCAGAAATTGCGGAAGCCCGGCTAGCGAAACCGTCACGCGGCGAAGACGCAGGTAGGAGGCTTGGCGAGCCGTTGTGTCATCGGTAGTTCACGTACTGCAGGGCGAAGTCGAACTCTTTGCCCTTGAGCAGCGCGATGATGGTTTGCAGATCGTCCTTCTTCTTCGACGACACGCGAAGTTCCTCGCCTTGCACCTGGGCGCGGACACCCTTCGGCCCCTCATCCCGGATGATCTTGGCTAGTTTCTTGGCGTTTTCCTGCGAGATGCCCTGCTTGAGCATAACGCCGAGCCGGTATTCCTTACCCGAGAGCTTCGGCTCGGCGGTGTCGAGCACTTTGAGCGACACGCCACGCCGGACCAGTTTGTCCTTGAAGACATCGGCAACCGCCTGGGCCCGTTCCTCGCTGTTCGCGCGAATCTCAACGCCGCTGTCGCCGGACCAGGCGATGGACGCGCCCACCCCGCGGAAGTCGAATCTGGTGCCGATCTCCTTGGCCGCCTGGTTCAGGGCGTTGTCGACCTCTTGGCGGTCGAACTTGCTGACGATGTCAAAGCTTGACTCGGAGGATGCCACGAGTTCAGGTTAGACGTCGGCCCGCCCGTTATCACGCTGGCCCGCAGATGAGCGGCGTCCCGGGTCCGTGAGGTAGACCGTCGGGGGCCCGCCCACCAGAAACGATCATGCGGCGCGATCTCGCGCACGTTTGCGGTGGTGGGCGGTCGGCGGTGGCAGCGGTGTGATGGACGCGGCCTAATCCGCTATCCTTCACTGTGCCGCTGATCAGGCGGCGCACGGCAGGTTGCCCGAGCGGCCAAAGGGAGCGGTCTGTAAAACCGTCGGCTCAGCCTACGTTGGTTCGAACCCAACACCTGCCACCACCTGCGGAAACGGCCCGTGAGCTGGGGATACCCGGCCTCGCGGGCTGTTGCTTTTGGCCTGACGAGGTCCCACTGTGTCCATGAAAA
>DATIYI010000134.1:0-2455 GCA_035517695.1 Streptosporangiaceae bacterium | reverse complement strand
GAACCATCCCGCGGTCGCGGTCAACTGGTGGAGCGCGTACGCATTCGCCCGCTTCGAAGGCAAGCGGCTGCCTACCTGCGTGGAATGGGAGGCCGCCGCCCGCGGCGCCGACGGGCGGCTATTCCCCTGGGGCGACCTCGTGGACGTGTCTGTCGTCAGCTGCGCCGACTCGTGGAGCGACCATCCCCTGATCACCTACGAGGCATGGCGTGCAGAACTGGACCGGGGCCGGCTCGAGGACGCCCTGCCTGGCCCGGTCGGCGCCCACCCGGGTAACGTATCGCCGTTTGGCGTGCGGGAGATGGCAGGCAACGTGTGGGAGTTCACCGCGACCGTGCTGGACGACGTAAACGAGGCCGTGATCTGCGGCGGCTCGTTCGACAACCCCTACCGTGCCGTGCAGGCATCCGCCAAGGGCACCTACCGTCGGCGGGGAGGCAGCAACGCCGTCGGCTTCCGCTGCGCCTGGGACCTCACATGATCACACCGAGAGAAATGCCCTCGCGGCGGGCTCCGGCCGAGCAGGCGGGCAGTCGCGCCGACGGCCAGCGATTCGGGCGCATCACCGACCGCAAGCCCTCCGGCAGCGGGCCAGGCGGGCGCTTCGGCACCTACTTCGTCCGCGACGACGAGACCGGCGCGACCAGCTCCTTCAGCTACGCCGACATCGTCACCGAAGGCTTCCGCACCATCCGCACCGGCGAGCGCGTCCGGTTCCTCACAGACGCAGCCGACCCCGGCCACGCCGTCTATGTGATCCGCCTCGACCTGCCGGACATCGAGGAGTACTACAAGTGACACAGCGTTCGTGGACGCGCTCGAGTTGGCGCGAGTAGTCGCCCAGTGAGGGCCCGACGGGAAGCCTCGCTTCGCAGAGCGGGGGCGGCGTCAGCGGTCGCTGCGGGCCCGGCCTCCTCAGTGCTGCCGTCCCTCGTGTCTGACGATCTCGTCGGCCAGATCTTCGGCCGACTCCCCGCGGACCATCACGGGGGGCGTGGCGCCCTTCACGCGCGCATGCCATAGGTGATCAATCCCGAACCACGCCTCCCAGGCAGGGAAGCGCGTCGTCAGGTCGGCCAGGGCCGTCTCGTGCGGAGTCACGCCGTCACCCGATCGCGGAAACGGGCTCGGACGATGTCATCGATCAGAGCCCTGGCGTCGACGACGACCCGGATCAGTCGCATCACGTCGTTGCCCGCCGCCTGACGGGCGGCCGCGATGGACTTCTGCTCCCCGGTCCTTAACTTTGCTTCAAGCTCAGCTGCCTCGGCGGGGCTCAGCGCCTCGAAGATCCCGGCCATGACCCTTACCCTCCGGCCCGTGTCCCCGGCGCCAGCGTCGTCACGCTGCCCTGGAAAACCGGGACATTGGCTGAGCTAGAGTATAGTCGACTATTGTCGACGTGTCACGACGCTGCGCGATCATGCCTGTCAGCTGCCGGGTACGTATGAGGCGTGACGACTCCCGACCCCCGGGCTTACGTTCGGCTAGCCGACCTGCTGCGCAGGCAGATCGAGGACGGCACGCTGCCTGCGGGCAGCCCGGCACCGTCGATCACGACACTGACCCAGGAGCACGGGATAGCCCGGCAGACCGCGGCCAAGGCGTTCGGCATCCTGGAGGCCGAGGGTCTGGTTACCAGGATTCCGGGGCTTGGCTACTACGTCACCGAGCGAGCCGAGCGCTAAGTCACCGGCGAGTGTCATGGCCCGGCTCGACGGGCCATCGCGAATGATCCCAGTCGGCGGGAATCATCCTGTCGCAATCAGGGCTGCGGCTGTCTGCCGCGACCATCAGACCCTCGGCGGGCATGGGGCAGCCGCTGGCGGTGCCGTCTGAAGTCATAGCGATTATGTCTTTAGAGACAGACTGTCTTTATAGACATGCCTTCTAGCTCTGCATGTTCTTCGGAGTGATGCGATCCGGCGAGCCGGCGCTCGCCATTGCTCATATAGGAGAGCATGACTCTCATTTGCATCCTCGTCTGGATAGCGTCGCGGGATGGTAGGCTTTCGCATCGGGAGGCGGGATGCCGATTGCGCCACGGTTCCGCCGGGTGGCGGCATTACAGCGGCCATTTGTGAAGGGCGAGCAGGTCCTGGCGGACTTTGCCGTAGAACTCACGCGGATCGGCAGTGGCCCCCGCGTCTTCAACGTGACAGGGGTCGGCGGAATCGGGAAATCGCGGCTGCTGCGTGAAATGGAAGACCGTGCGGTGCCGCGTTTCCGGACGGCCACGATAGACCTCCAGGTGCCAGCGCTGCGCCGCCAGGATGACGCGCTGGCGGTGCTCCGGGGACAACTGGGATCACAGGGCGTAGGTTTTGACCGATTCGACATCGCCTATGCGGTGCTGTGGCAGCGCCTGCATCCGCACCTGCGGCTGACCCAGGCCGAGCTGCCGTTTGCTGAATACAGTTCGGTCCTGACCGACATTCTGAACGATGTTTCCGGC
>DATIYI010000133.1:0-33116 GCA_035517695.1 Streptosporangiaceae bacterium | reverse complement strand
GCCGTGCATCCTCGCAAGGCTCGCCGCGTACCGGCGCGCGAGCACGGCCGCCACCAGCGGCCCCCGCGGCCTTGTCTGGTACGACGCGCTCGCCGCCCTAGCCGGACATCCGGTCTACCCGGCCACGCAGTGCCGCCTGGGCTTTTCTGCCGACGATTACCTGCGTTATGCGCCCGAGTACTTCCCGCGATTCGAGCTTGCCTGGGTGGCGCTGCCGTCTGCCGCCATCCGCCGCGCCGGCGGCGGCCACGGCGCCTGGTGGCCACGGCCTGAGCAGGTCGGGCTGCCTGCGCGGCTCGCCGCTACGCACGACTTGATGCCGGTGCATCCAGTGAGTGTCAGCGGCGCGCTGCGGGCCGCGCTCAGTGACCGCGGCTTGCTGTCGGCAGCCCAGCTGGCGCCTCGCCCATTTCTGCGGGTAGCCCCCACGCTTTCAACCCGCACCGTGTCCGTCTGCGATGATCCGGCGAGCCACCTCAAGCTCCCGCTGCCGACAAGCACCCTCGGCCTGCGCAATCGCCGGGTCATGACGCCGGTCAGCCTCGCGGACAGCAAGCTGGTGCAGGGCGTGCTCGCGGCGGCGGCACGCACCGATCCGACACTTGACCGGCTACTTGTCACCGACGAGGGTACCTACGGCCACGCCGGCCATGAGTCCCTCGGTTACCTGCTGCGCCGTTACCCAGCTGGGCTCGACGGCTGCGACATCGTCTGCGCCGCCGCTCTTCTCGCGCCGGCGCCGGGCGAGCCGGAGGCGACCCTGACCCCGCCGGGTGAACCGCTCAAGCCGCTCGCGCCATCCGCCGTAGCGGGACACGAGCGGGAGGCGCGGCTGGTCATAGACGACGTGGCCAGCCGGTGGTTCGGGGGTAATCTCGGCAGCCTGCTCGATTCCTACTTCCGGGCGCTTTTCGACACGCACGTGCGACTTTTTGCCCGGTACGGCATCGCGCTCGAGGCGCATCAGCAGAATACCGCGCTCGTCATCGACGGATCCGGGATACGTCTGCTGATCAAAGACTTCGACGGGACATTGATTCATCTGCCCAGGCTGGCGGGCGCGCTAGGCGCGGGCGCACCCGCACCGGGCGCGTTTGCGGACTCCCGCATGCTCACCAGCTCCGACGACGCGCTTGCGGATGTCTTCATCACGATCGTGGTGCACCTGTGTGCGGGCGCCATCGCGTTCGGCCTGGCGGAACACGGCGCAGCGCAGCTGGCGGACCTGCTTGGACTACTCAGGCAGCGGCTGGCGGCGGCGCTGGACCGGCACGCTGGATCGGTGCCTGCCACCCTGCTGCGCGCGCGGCTCTTTGACTCTCAGCGGCTGCCCGGCAAGTCGATGGTGATCGCAGGAACCCTTGTCGACAAGGTCCGTCTCGGCGTCAGGGACGTCAACAAGTTCTATGGCACGAGTGGTCCCAATTACCTTCGGAGCAGCCGATGAAGCCCTTGAGCGCTGTTGCCGACGATGTCCGGCCTGCCGAGCCCGCGCTGAGGCCATCGGATCCCGACTCGCTCACCACCGAGGCGCTCGTCAACTGCCTGGTCCGCGAGGTGTCAATGCCAGAAAGGCAGGTCTGGCCGCACGGCCCTTACCTGCTCATCAGGCTGGCCAGGGTCGGCAGGCTACTGCGCGTGCGGCAACGCCGTCAGTCGGCCGGGGTCGGTCCGCGACTGACCGGCGACGTGGCCGAGCTTCGCGATGGATGGTGGCGGCGGATCGGCTGGGATGGCCTGGCCGCGGTCATCGCCGAGGAACTCTCCCTGTGCACCGGCAACGAGAACGACGAATTCGCGGCGCAGGTGATGGCCAGTCACGCGGCCATCAGCGCGGTAACCGCATCGGACAGTCCGCAGGTTCAGCCGGTTGCGTCAGGTGAGCTGCTGCGGATGGACGAACATGATCTTCCAATTCTCCGCTACGTCGCCAGTGAGCAAGCTCTGGTCGCCGGGCACAGGTTCCATCCGGCCCCGAAAGCGCGGCAGGGCCGGCCAGCCGATTGGCTCAGGTACGCGCCGGAGGCGGGCGCGGGCTTCCCGCTGCGCTTCCTCGCGGTCCGTGCCGATGTGGTGGCGGAGGAGGGTGACCCGAGCGAACTCGACCGCCTCGGGCCGGCTCCGCCCGAGGGCTTCCGCCTGCTGCCCGCTCATCCGTGGCAGCTGAGCATGCTGGAAGGACAACCCCAGCTCGAGGCGGCGATGGCCGCCGGCTTGCTGCGCGACCTAGGTCACGGATCGCATCACGTGGTGCCGACGTCGTCGGTGCGTACTGTTTACGATCCCGCCGCCGACGTCTTCTGCAAGTTCAGCCTCGATGTACGCATCACCAACTGCGTGCGCAGGAGCGCGTGGTACGAGCTGACCGGGGCGGCCACCCTGACCAGGTTGCTCAGGCCGGTGTTCGCGAAGATCGCCGCCCTGTTCCCTGGCACCGTCCTGCTGAATGAGCCTGGCTACCGTACCGCGCGGCTCGCTAGCCGGAGGTGCTTCGAAGGCCTGGCCGTCATCGTGCGAGATGGCTTTCGCGGCCACCTGCGGCCCGCGGTGACCCCCTTGCTCGCCGCGGCCCTTACCGAACCGCGCGCCACCCTGTTCGATGGCCGCGACGCCGGGTGGCTGCTGAACTGGTGGGAGGCTTACGTGACTCGGGTCGCGCCACCGGCGCTGCACGCCTACCTGGCAGACGGAGTTGTACTCGAGCCACATCTGCAGAACGTGCTGATCGGAATCGACGACGCCGGCCTGCCAGCCCAGGTGATCTTTCGTGACCTGGAAGGCGTCAAGTTGCTGGGGGACAGGCACGGCGCGGCCCTCGCACAGCTTCCCGCCCGGGTCGCCGAGGCTCTCGCTTACGACAGCGAGCGGGGCTGGAACCGGGTGGTCTACTGCCTTGTCGTCAACCACCTCGCCGAGCTTGCCGCGGCCATCGCTGACAGGCACGTGGGGCTCGAAGCCGACCTGTGGCGATGTGCCGGATCGGTCCTGCACCGCTACGGGCGCAGCCATGGCTGCCCGGCGCCGCTGCGTGCGCTGCTTGCTGGTGTGCCACTGCCGGCTAAGGCGAACCTGCGGACCCGCTGGGCCAGGGCTGCGGACCGCTACGCGACGTACGTGCACGTCCAGAATCCGCTTGGTGGCCTCGAGCAGGCATCCTCGTTCAGTGCGCCATGGGCACGCTGAGCACGACCGGCGCGGTCGGGCCGGGCCCGCCGCTCGAGCCCGGCGCGCCGGTCGAGCGCGATGTGCAGGCCGAGCACGCCGCGCCGGTCCTCGCCGCCGTGCCGGCCCGGGTGGGTGACCTCGCCGGACAGCTCGGCAGCAGGGGTGAGCTGCCCGCCTACATCTACGACGTCGATCAGGTCGCCGGCCACGCCGGGCGGATAGCGGCTGCACTGCCGTCGGGCGCCGAGTTCTACTACGCCGTGAAGGCGAACCCCGATCCAGAACTGCTGCGCGCGGTGGCCGCTCACGCCGACGGGCTCGAGGTTTCATCCGGCGGCGAGCTCGCGCACGTGGCTGCGCACGTTCCCGGCTGCGGACTCGCCTTCGGTGGTCCGGGCAAGAGCGCCGCCGAGCTTGCCAGCGCGGTCAAGCTCGGCGCGAGGATACATGTGGAAAGCCCGCACGAGCTACGGCTTCTCGCGGCGGTCGCGGCCGCGGCCGCCGCCGACGCCGACGTGCTGCTGCGGGTTAACCTGCCGGATGCGGTGCGCGGCGAGTGGGCCCCCGTTGCCGGTGGCACCGCCACCGGCGCGGCGCTGCCGGCCGGGGCGCTCGAAATGGGGGGCGGGCCGACGCCTTTCGGTATGGACCCTGGCGCCCTCGACTACTGCGGCATGCTACTGCCCGGCCTGCCGCGGCTGCGATTGCGCGGACTGCACGCCCATCTGGCCAGTGGGCTGGACGCCGCCGCGCTCGGGCGCGTCGCGGCCAACGTGATCACGTTCTCCCGCGACTGGTGCGGCAGGCGCGGCATTCCCCGCGCCGAGATCAACGTCGGCGGCGGCATGTCGGTCGACTACCGTCGGCCGGATGCTCACTTCGACTGGCAGGCCTACGGACAACGACTCGGCGAGCTGGCCCGGCCTGGCGAGACGATACGCATCGAGCCTGGCCGCGCGGTAACGGCGTACTGCGGTTGGTACGCCACCAGGGTGATGGACGTCAAACGCACCCACGGCGAGGCATTCGCGGTGGTGGCGGGTGGCACACATCACCTGCGCACGCCCGCCGCCAAGGGACATGATCAGCCGTTCGCGGTGCTATCCGACGGTCGGTGGCCGCATGGCTGGCGGCGCGAGCACCTCGCCGATGAGCCGGTGACCCTGGTCGGGCAGCTGTGCACGCCCAAGGACGTGCTCGCCCGCGGCGTGCGGGTAAAGCGCCTGCGCGCAGGGGACATTGTCCTTTTCGCCATGGCAGGTGCCTACGCTTGGAACATCTCGCACCACGATTTCCTGATGCACCCGCCGCCGGGCGCACACTATGTGCGTGGCGCCCCCTGCGGCGGGCACGGTGCTCAGCCAGGCGCGCTGGGTGGATGATGCTCATGACCGGATCGCAGCGGCTGCCGGTGCGCTGGCGGCCCAGCCGCGGCAGGGTGGTGCCACACGTCCTCTCGGTCCTCAGCCTCGGCGCCATTCTCGTGCTAGCACTCGTCGTACCCACCTTCGCGCTGGCCGACCGGACCGCACTGATCATTCTCGGCGGCGCCGTCGCGGTGGCGCTTTACTTCTTCGGCCGGTGCGAGCTGCGTGCCGCTGCCGTCGGGCTCACCGTCGTCAATATCCTGCGCACTACCGAGCTCGACTGGGCGGAGGTGCTCGACGCGCGGATGGAACCCGGCGAGCCGTGGCCGACCCTTGATCTGGCCGACGGGACCACGATGGCCGCGATGGGAATCCAGTCCACGGACGGGGAGAAGGCGCGGCAGGCGGTGACGGAGTTGCGGGCCCTGATCGCCGCGCGGGGCGAGGCGCGCGAACCCGGCTTCGGCCGTTAGGCCGCGTAGACGAGGCAGGATCGTAACGTCGTGCCGGTGGACGTAACCTGACTTAGTGCGCGACATCATGACCGAAATTGGCCCCTGGTGGCAGGCAGGGGAGACGTTCGCCCTCGCCACTGTGGTGCGGACCTTCCGTAGTGCACCCTGCGAGCCAGGCGCCGCCCTCGCCGTGTCGGCAGCGGGTGAGGTGGTGGGGAGCGTATCTGGCGGCTGCGTCGAAGCTGCGGTGTACGAACTGGCCGGTGAGGTCCGCGCGAGTGGCAGGCCCGTGCTGCAGACCTACGGCGTGAGCGATGACGACGCGTTCGCCGTCGGGCTTACCTGCGGCGGCATCACGGAGATCTTCGTCGAACCGGTGAGCAGATCCAGCTTTCCCGAGTATGGCGATATCGCCCCGGCGGTGGAGCGCGGTGAGCCCATCGCGGTCGCCACCATCGTGGCAGGCCCTGGCAGGCTCGGCGCCCGCAGGGTGATTTGGCCGGGCGGCGCGGCCGGCAGCCTCGGCCCAGCCCGCCTTGACGACGCCGTGGACGATGATACCCGTGGCATGCTCGCCCAGGGCCGCACCGGTGTGCGGCATTACGGCGCGCAGGGAGAGCGAAGGGCCGATGAGCTCAGCGTGTTTGTGAACTCGTTCGCCCCGCCGCCGCGGATGGTGGTTTTCGGGGCGATCGACTTTGCGGGCGCGGTCGCCAGCATCGGCAAATACCTCGGCTACCACGTGACGGTATGTGACGCTCGCCCCGTGTTCGCCACGCCTGCCAGATTCCCCGATGCTGACGAGGTCGTCGTGGACTGGCCGCATCGCTTCTTGCAGCGGGCGACCGTGGACGAGCGCACGGTGATTTGCGTTCTCACCCACGACCCCAAGTTCGACGTGCCGGTCCTCGAAGTTGCGCTGAGGACACCCGCCGCCTACATCGGCGCGATGGGCAGCCGGCGCACCCATGAGGACCGGCTTGCGCGGCTGCACGCCGCGGGACTGACCGATGCCGAGCTCGCGAGACTACGATCGCCGATCGGGCTCGACCTCGGAGC
The DNA here is from genome assembly GCA_035517695.1 of Streptosporangiaceae bacterium. Taxonomy (GTDB): domain Bacteria; phylum Actinomycetota; class Actinomycetes; order Streptosporangiales; family Streptosporangiaceae; genus DATFVJ01. The sequence continues at coordinate 27,070 of DATIYI010000133.1, read as the reverse complement.
GCGGACGCCGGAGGAAACCGCCGTATCCGTGGCCGCCGAACTCATCCAGCTGCGGTGGGGAGGATCTGGCCAGGCGCTGACGTCGACCGACGGCCGCATTCACCACGACCAGGCGGGGGATCGGCAGCCGGTTCCGTGAGCACGGCCGCCCCGGTCGCCGGGGTGTTGCTCGCCGCCGGGCAGGGCGCCAGGTTCGGCAAGCCCAAGGCGCTGGCGGAATTCCAGGGAGCGTCGCTTGCTGACCGAGGTGCCCGGATGCTGCGCGACGGAGGCGCCACGCCGGTAGTAGTCGTGACGGGGGCTGTCGCGGTGAGCCTGGCACCGGATGTGTCCGACGCGATCCTTGCCTACAATCCCGGCTGGCGCGGCGGCATGGGCTCGTCGTTGGCCGTGGGGCTGCGCGCGGTTCCTGCCGCGGCCGGCGCCGCGGTCGTGGCCTTGGTGGACCAGCCACTGGTTGGGCCGCAGGCCGTGCGGCGGCTGATCGCCGCGCGCCGCGACGGCGCAGGTGTGGCCGTTGCCGCGTACCGCGGCGTGGCGGGCAACCCGGTGCTGCTCGCCCGCGAGCACTGGGCCGAGGTCATCGAACTGGCGGTCGGCGATGTCGGTGCGCGCCCGTTCCTGCGCGCCCACTGCGAGCTCGTCACCTTGGTGGAGTGCGGCGACACCGGCGACCCCGCAGACGCGGACACACCGGCGGACCTGGCCGCGTTCGCTCAGTCTGGCGGGCGCATCAGCGCTGCAGGAACTCAAGACCCCAGGAATGGGCAACGCTCTGGCCAGGATCCAGGATGATCAGGTCCTGCCCGGTGACGAAGCTGTTCGGCGGGCAGGTCATGGGTTCGACCGCGATCGCCCGGCGCCGGTGCGGTTCCGCGAGCGTGTCGCCCGTGAAGAGCTGTAGCCACCCGTAGCCCTCGCCCACCCAGAGCGCGACTTCGCCATTGCCGGTGCCGACGCGCGTCCACGCCTTGCCTTCCTCGTCGTGCTCAAGGCCGGTGAAGGCGTGGTCGATATGGGTGCCGCCGAGCGGCCTGGCCGTGCGGAAATCGAAGGGCGTGTCGGCGATGTCACTGGTCTGCTCGGCTGGGATGCCGCGGTCGTCGGCCCGCAGCCATCGCCCCGCGGGTACCGTGAGCAGGCAATCGTTGATCGGCGCGCCGCCGGTCAGATACGGGTGCGATCCCGTGCCGTAGGGCGCCGGCCGGCTCCCCGCGTTACGGACCGTGACAGTTACCCGCAGGCCATCCTCGCCAACTTGGAACTGCGCGTCGAGCTCGAGGCAGAACGGGTATCCGGGCCGTCCATGCAACACGTGCGTCAGCAGCACTCGGTCCGGCACGTGCTGGACCGGAGCCCAGCTCGCCCAGCGGGTCAGCCCGTGGATGGCGTTGCCGAGTTCCGGCTCGGACAGGTCGAGCTGATAGTCGGAGCCTGCGAAGGAATACCGGCCACGGTCGATGCGGTTCGGCCAGGGCGCGAGGAGTTGGCCCGCAGCGCCGGAGGGAAGCTCGTCCCGCTGGTAGGAGGTAATCAGCGGGCGGCCCGCATGAGTAAGCTCTCGCAGGCCCGCACCGACTTCGGTGATTGTCGCACGGTAGTCGCCCGCGGAGATCTCGTACTGGGCTCCAGTGATCGGGATCATCTCGCCGATATACTAGTGCCCGGCCTTCGCTGTCCGCAGCCGGCCCGAGAATGATTGCGTGGCGAGACGCTGCGCGTCGCTCAGTCCCGCGCGTCGCCGAGCCCGGTGGCCTCCAGGTCGAGGGAGCGCTGCAGCCGCCGCCGGGTCGCGTCGCTGATGGTGCCGTTCTCATAGAGCCGGTTCAGCTCCGCGTTCTCCACCGCGATGAGGTCGTGGCGGATATCTCGCTCGGCGGCGCCGGTCGACGCGGGATCCGCGCTTTCCCTCATCCGCGCGCGGGTGCGGCCGATACGGTTCTGCAGACTGCGGCGGAGCCTGTCGATCACCACATCGGGCGCGGCCTCGGCGCCGGCGATCTCGTCGAGCCGGGCGAGTCCCGCCTCGGCCAGGCGAAGCCTGGCGATGGTCTCCTCATGGCGGGTGTCGGCCGCAGGCCGGCTGATGCCTGCGAAGCGCACCAGCGGTTCGAGCGTGAGCCCTTGCACGATGAGCGAGATAGCGATCACAGCGGTCGCGAGCACAAGGACGAGATCACGCTCTGGCAGCGGGGCGCCAGTCTCCGTGGTCAGCGGGATGGAAAGCGCCGCTGCGAGCGGCACCACACCGCGCGTGCCCGCCCACGACATGACCGCGGGTACCTGCCAGGACGGGCGGCGCGCTCCGCGCCGCCACTGCGTGATCGCGGATAGGGGGAACACCCACAAGACCCTGGTCGCGATCAGTGTCCCCGTGATGGCGAGCGCCTCGAGCGGCCATTGCTGGCCGGTCTGCGAGAGGGCACGGATAAGCGTCGGCAACTCGAGGCCGATCAGGCTGAACACCACGCTCTCCAGCAGGAAGATGACCGTCTGGTAGACCGAGTGCAGCTGCAGTCTCGTCTGCGCGTTCGTCACCCGCTGCAGCTGCGTGCCGAGGATCAGGCCTGCCACAATGACCGCGGTCACGCCGGAGACCCTGAGCATCTCCGCGAGTACATACGCGGCGTAGGGCGTGACGAGCGCGACGACGGTTTCAAGCACGGGGTCGGTGGTCCGCCCGCGGACGATCACGGCGCCGGCCGCGATCACGCCGCCCGCGAGCGCGCCGCCACCCGCGAGAACGGCGAACTCCCCGATGGCACGCAGCAACTGGGCTCCGGCCGACGGTGCCGCGGCGGTCCCGGCTACTATCGTGACCGGGCGCCATACCGCGCGCAGATCCCGCCAAGGCAGGTCCTCGCTCGCCGCGTAAAGCAGCGGCGGCAGCACTACCAGGCTGACCACGTCCGGGGTGACGCGGACGGGGGGAACACCCGGCAGTAGGCCGACGACGAGACCGGCGACGACAAGCAAGGCAGGCGCCGGGATGCGCAGCCGTTTGGCAAAAGCCGCGACCACGGTGGCCACAACCACGAGCGCAAGGACGGTCTCGACACTCCGCACGCCGCTGACCTCGCCAAATCGATGCCCTTGACTACCGACCAGACCTCCGGCGCGCCAGGCTTCAGCATAGGCGGTGAGCGTCCAGGACCGGTGCTCAGGTGCGCGCGGCCGGTCCGTCTGGCGGCCGTTAGCAACACGCGCGCGACAAGACGCGTTCCATCGCGGAGGCTGGATACCGTGACGGCGGTCCGCAACAGCCCGAACCGGCCACCGCGCCGGACACCGGTGCCCGCAGGTACGGCGTCCTGGCTGCGTTTCGCGGCGGGGCGTTTCGCGGCGGGGCGCGTCGCGGCGGGGCACGTCGCGGCCGTGCGCGCCGCAGCAGTGCGTGCCGCGGCGCTGCGCGTCGCCTCGCCGCGCGGCGTGCGGTTCTGCGCCTGGTGCGGGCTGGCCGGCCCGGCCTTCTTCACTGCGGCATGGATCGTCAGTTCGCTGCGGCAAACTGGCCATTCAGCGACGGAGGTGCAGCTCAGCGGGCTCGCCGCGATCGACGCGCGCGATCCGCAAATCATGATGGCCGGATTCGTGGCGCTCGGGGTTGGGTCAATGGTGTTCGGTGCGGCCCTGGGCCAGCAGCTAGCCGCGGAGGCGGTGGGGCCACGGCCGGCTGCCGGTGAGGGGATGCGCGGTGCCGGCGGTCGGCTGGCGGTCTCGTGCGGTCGGCTGGCCGCGGGCGCGGGGCCGTGGCTCGTCGTGGTCGCGGGCGCGGCGGCGGTCGCCGCCGGCCTGCTGCGGCGCGACCACATGCTGCTCGTCGGCCCGGGTTTCACCGGCGAGTCGTGGCACAACCAGGGGCATGACCTGGTCAGCGGTGTCGCCTACACCGCGATGATCGCGGCGCCGATCACGCTGGCGCTGCGCTTGCGCAGCGAACCCGACTGGGCGGCTCTGTGCCCGATCCTCTTCGGGCTCGCTCTGGCCAGCTGTGTGGCGCTGGTGCTGTTCGCGTCGCGGGCGCTTGAGCCGTGGAACGGGACCGTGCAGCGGGTCGCCGTCACACTCCCGCTCGCGGCAGAGGCACTTGGCGCGGGACGGATGCTGGCCCTTCCCCTGGCCCGTGCCGGTAGGGGCAGCGGACCGCGAGGCGCCTCGTCAGCCGCCGGCGCCCGCGATCAGCCTGCGCAGCGCCGTGCGTTCGAGCACGGTCCACGTCGTGGTGGTCAGTAGATAGAGTCCCGCTGCCAGCGGCACCACGGCGGCCACGATCAGTGTGCTGTACGGGAGCAGCCGAGGAAGCGCGCCGAGCACCCCCCCGGGCTGGTCGGCGGGCTTTCCACCCCGCCTCGTGTCGGCCCTGGCGGTGGCCACTCGTGCTGGGGTGGATCCGGCTTGGCCGGGGCCCGCCGTCTGGCGCGCCAGCCTCGCGGAGAACCAGGCCACGACACCGAGCAGCGCGAGCAGGCCGGCGAAGACCACGCCCTGAAGGCTGAACGGCCCGGCGCCGGTCAGCCAGTGACTCGCCAGCGGCGCGCTGAGCAGGTGGTGGGTGAGCAGCATGTTGGGTTTGCCGTACACCTCGCCCGAGCGGAACAGCCGGTACATGATGCTGAAAAACGGCAGTTGCAGGAGCAGTGGCAGGCAGCCGGCGAAGATGCCCGCGCCCTCGGCTTGCTGCAGCGCGTTCAGCTCGCGCCGCAGCTTGTCCGGTTGGCGGGCATAGCGCCGCTGCAGTTCCTGAAACTGGGGCAGCAGCCGTGCGCGCGAGCGTTCACCGCGTATCGCGTAGTGGCTCAGCGGCAGCACCAGGAGCCGCACGGCCGCGGTGAATGCGACGATCGCCGCGGCGGTGGCGAGGCCCCCGGGCACCGGGGCGAGCCACGTGGCGAGCGTGGGTACGACGTGATAGGCGACGGCGACAGGGGCATCGAGCAGACGGTAAATATTGATCAGACGGGACATGGTGCGAAACCCTCCAGCGGGCCGGATGTAACGGATGACAGCTGGAGGCGACCGCGAGCCATCCGGGTAGCCGAAAGGCGGCAGGCCGAAAGTCACGGTCGGCCCGCGCGGCGCACCAGGGTCAGACGGCCGCCGTGCTCGCGTCAGGTGCTCTTGGCCGGCTGCGGCCGGCCGCGTCGGGATCTCGCTGCCGCAGGAATGCGGTCCGGCGGGACTGTGCGCGCAAAGCCGCGGCGCGCTTTCGCAGCGGCACCGTTGTGAACGTACGGGCGATCCGCGCGCCGCTGGCGAGGAACCCGGCGAGCACGCACGTCAGCACGGTCGCGGCCAGCATGATCAACCCGGCGGGCGCGAGCAGCACCGACGTGGCGGCGACGAGCTGCCCGGCGAGATGGCCGTAATCGGTCAGCTGCCCGAACACGCCGCCGACCGCCGCGAACAGCAATGCGCCCTCCATCGTGAATCCGCGCTCAGTTCATCATTCTGCCAGCCGGCAGCGGTGCCAGCCAGGTGACCAGCCAGGGTGACGAACACCTCGAGCCAGGCGAGCCAGCAGGGATTGGGGCAGAAGGGATTGGGTAAGAATGGGCGGATGGTGGATGCCAGTGATGTACCAAGTGTGCCGCTTTCGGGCGACGTGGCCATGCCCATCGTGGGCTTCGGCACCTGGCGGCTACGCGTCCGCCAGGCATGCGAGGCGGTCAGGTTCGCCCTTGATACCGGGTACCGGCACATCGACACGGCCACGATGTACGGGAACGAGGCGGAGATCGGGCGAGCGCTGGGCGAAAGCGGAGTCGACCGGCGCGCCGTGTTCGTGACCACCAAGCTGCCCGCGGCAAATGTCGGCCGCGAACGCGAAACACTCGCCGCCAGCCTTCGCGCGCTCGGCACCGATTACGTTGATTTGTGGCTGGTGCACTGGCCGCCGAGAGGTAAACCGCGCCCGCGGACCTGGCGCGAATTCCTCGCGGCGCGCGAGGAAGGTCTCGCCCGTGCCGTCGGAGTCAGCAACTACAGCATCGCTCAAATCGACGAGCTCGCCGCTGCCACAGGGCAGCCGCCCGCGGTCAATCAGATCCCCTGGAGCCCGCGTCGGCACAACCCCGGCCTGCTTGTCGCGCACCGCGAGCGCGGCGTGGCCGTCGAGGGATACAGCCCGCTCAAGGGCACCGACCTAAAGGACCCTGTCCTCGGCGAGATCGCGTCCAAGCACGGCGTGACCCCCGCCCAGGTCGTGCTGCGCTGGCATATCGAGCATGAGATCGTCGTAATCCCGAAGTCTGCGGAGCCTGCGCGCATCGCGTCGAACCTCGAACTGTTCGGCTTCTGCCTCGATCCCGATGAGATCGCCCGCATCGACGGGCTGTCGGACCGCTAGGGCTACGCCCGAGCGGCTGCCGCGTGTTTCCCGAAATCTTGATGGTCGATCGCCCGCAGCCGTCATCCCGGCGTCCAATGGCTCTCGCCGCCCCCGGGTTTTATAGCGCAGAACGATACGGGCGCTGACAAACACCAACCTTCACGCGCGTGGATAGTCTTGGGCCGCAGATCCGCGACATGCGAAGGGTAGACGGCCAGTGGCTCGGGATGAGGCGGCAATAGGCTGCGTGGGTGTCCTCATCATCGGTACCCGCGGGTCCGCGGGCCCGGGGGAAGTACTCATCAAGATCCGCGGCGGATCGGAAGCTTACCTGGCGTGGTCGGACAAGCCGCTCCGGAAGGGCGCAACCGTGCTGGTCATCGACTCCCGAGGCGCACGGACCGTCGACGTGATCGAGTGGGAAGGCCCTACGGACGCCGCCCCCGATGCCGCAACCTAGGAGATGAGCGATGTTTGGTTACCGCGTGCCCGCGCCGGACGAAGCCATGCTGATTGCCGGAGGCAGACGTGGCCGCGACGGCGCACCTTTCCGGGTCGTCACCGGCCATGGCGCCTTCGTCGTCCCCGGCTTCCGCAGGGCCAGCTTCTTGACCCTAGCCATGTGTGAGGCCGAGGTCGCGGAAACCTGCGTCACCGGACAGGGCATTTCGGTGAATGTCCGTTCTGTTATCGCGTTCAAGGTGGGCAATGACGAGGAGAGCATCGTCAACGCGGGACAACGGTTCCTGTCCGATCAGGATCAGATGTCGGTTCTTACCGGGCGGATCTTCGCCGGGCACTTGCGCTCGATCATCGGCTCGATGACCGTCGAGGAAATTGTCACCGAGCGCCAGAAACTCGCGACGGAGGTCCTCGACGGCTCAAAGGCGGAGATGGCCAAGATCGGCCTGATCGTCGATTCGTTGCAGATCCAGTCCATCGACGACATGGGGACCGGCTACATCGAGGCGATGGCCGCCCCGCACGTATCGGCCATCCAGCGGCAGGCGAAGATTGCGCAGGCACAGGCCAACCAGGCGGCAGCCGAGGCCGAACAGGAGTCGCAGCGCAAGCAGGCGGAGTACGCGCGCCAGACAGCCGTCGTACAGGCCCAGTACAAGGCGGAGGTGGACAAGGCGCAGGCCGAGGCGGCGCAAGCCGGTCCCCTCGCACAGGCGGACACCCAGCGCGCGGTCATCGCGGCGCAGACCGAACTGGCGCAGCGTCAGGCCGAGCTGCGCCAGCAGCAACTGGTCGCGGAGGTCGTGAAGCCCGCGGAAGCGGACGCCGAGCGGGTGCGCATCCTCGCCCAGGCGGAGGCGGAGCGGATGAAGGTGCAGGCCGAGGCGGCAGCGTCCTACGATCGCGTCGCGCTCGACCGGATGCTCATCGACCAGTTGCCGCAGATCGTCAAGGAGGCCGCGGGCGGTCTGGCCGGTGCCAACCTCAGCGTGCTGAACGGCTCCGATGGCCTTGGTGAAATAGCCGCCGGTCTCGTGGCCCAGGGCGTGACCATTCTCGACCTGGTCAAGAAGGACCTCGCCTCCTCGCCAGAGCGGGCAGCCGGCGGAGGCCCCGGCCTCTTGCCGGCCGCACCGCCCGACCGGCGGGATGTGCCTTAGGGGGCGTTTCGTGGATCTTGGTGGATGCGGGCGGTGATCCAGGCGGCGATCGGCAAGGTGCTGCGTGTTATCGAGGAGCTGATAGTGGAGCTGTCGGCGGTGACGACGGCGCCGTCGACGACCTCGGTCGTTGTCTGGCGTCGTGGCCGGCACTTTCGCGCCGCCAAAGATCCACGGAACACGCCCTGGCAGGCCTGATGCAGGTCCTTGCCGCCGCCGCCGTTGTCGCCGCCGTCGCCTGGCTCTACCTGCTGGTGGCGCACGGGGGCTACTGGCGGACCGATCAGCGCCTGCCGCACCGCCGCGGCGGGAGCCGCCTGCGCACGCAGCGCGATAGCGCGGTGCGCTGGCCTTCGGTCGTCGCGGTCGTCCCCGCGCGCGACGAAGCCGGGATCCTGCCCGCTACCCTGCCGACCCTGCTCGCGCAGGACTATCCAGGCACGCTTGAGGTAGTGGTCGTGGACGATCGCAGCAGTGATGGCACGGCACAGGTAGCGGCCGCGCTCGCCGGCCGGCACCGGCGACCGCTGCGCGTCGTCGCTGGAGTGCCTTGCCCGGCTGGCTGGGCGGGCAAGGTGTGGGCCATGGCGCAGGGGATCCGTGCTGCGCCTGACAGTGAGTACCTACTGTTCACCGACGCCGACATCGCCTACGAGCAGGGGACGCTCACCGTATTGATGACTGCCGCGGTGGGCGATGAGCGTGACTTGGTCTCGCAAATGGCGCTGCTCCGCGCCGACACCGCGTGGGAGCGTGCCCTGGTGCCCGCGTTCGTCTACTTCTTCGCCCAGCTGTACCCGTTCAGGCGGGTGAACCGGCCGGGCGGGCGGACCGCCGCGGCGGCTGGAGGTTGCATGCTGGTGCGCCGTCAGGCGCTCACGGCCGCGGGCGGGATGCGGCAGATCAGCGGCGCGTTGATCGACGACGTCGCGCTCGGGCACCTGATCAAGCATTCGCCAGGGTGCCGGTGCTGGCTGGGATTTAGCACTGCCGTGGTGAGCCGTCGTCCCTACCCACGGCTCGCCGAGCTGTGGCAGATGGTCTCCCGCAGCGCCTACTACCAACTGCGCTACTCGCCGGTGCTGCTCGGCTGCACGATCGCGGGCCTGATGTGGTTCTACGTGATCCCGCCCATCGCCGCGCTCGCGGGCGTGATCGGCCTTGTCGCGGGCGGCGGCCCGCCTGCGTTGTGGTGCGCCGCCGCCGGCCTGGCCAGCTGGTTGATCATGGCCGTGACATACCTGCCCGTGCTGCGGCTCTACCGTCTCTCGCCGCTGCGTGCCGCAGCGCTGCCGGTGGTCGCGCTCATCTACGCCGCGATGACTGTCGACTCCGCGCGCCAGCACCGCGGCGGGCGCGGCGGCGCGTGGAAGGGCAGGACTGCCGGCGCTACAGCAGGCGGCCCGGCGGACGACTCGGCGTGCGGCCCGGCAGGCGCCCCGCCACGGCCGAAGGTGCCGCCGATCAAGCCGGGTCACACCTGACGTAAGAGTTCAGACACTCTCTGAGGTCAAGCTGATATCTTTGTTCATGGTGCGTAACGGGTGATGCGGGGGCACATGCAAGCCAGTGAGCCGATGTTGGCTCGTCCGCGGGTTCTGCTGATCGACGACGATCCCGCGTTCGGCCGGTTTGCCACCTTCGTCCTGCGAACGCGGGGTGGCTTCGAGGTCAGGCACGTGCTGGATCCGCATGCCGGGCTGCGGTACATCGAGACCGAGCCCTGGGACCTGGTGGTGGCCGACATCGAGCTGCCCGGCATGTCCGGGCTTGAACTCGCCGAGCGCGTGCGCTGCCTCCGGCCTATCCTGCCGGTGGCCGTGGTCACCGCCCACGCGACCGTGGATCGAGCCGTCACGGCCCTGCGGATGCCCGTCACGGAGTTCCTGCAGAAACCCGTCCGTCCTGACGATCTTATCGCCACGGCGACCGCGATGGTCCAGCGAGGCAGGATGGCGCGATCCACCGGCACGGAGACGGTGCTCGCGATCGGCGCACATCCCGACGACGTCGAGATCGGCGCGGCCGGGGCGCTGCTTGCCCACCACGCCGCCGGCGACTGCGTGTCGATCCTGACGCTGTCGCACGGTGCGGGCGGAGGCATGGAGGCGCGGCGCGCTCGCGAGTCCGAGCAAGCCGCTGGCATCATCGGCGCGCGCCTTTTTCTGGAGGATCTCGAGGACACCCACATCCGCGAAGGGAATCCCACCATCGCCGTGATCGATGAGGTGGTCGCCGCAGTGCAGCCGACCACCGTTTACACGCATTCCATCCACGATGTCCACCAGGACCACAGGAACACTCACCGCGCGGCGATGGTGGCGACGCGGCGGATCGGCCGCGTCTACTGCTTCCAGTCCCCTTCCGCCACGGTCGACTTCCGCCCGACGCACTTCGTGACCATCGATGATCACGTCGGCCGCAAGCTCGAGGCCATCGAGATGTTTACCTCCCAGGTCGCCGTGCGTGACTACCTGGAACCCGACCTCATCGCCTCGACCGCGCGTTACTGGTCACGGTTCTGCGAAGGAAGCCACGCGGAGGCGTTCGAGGCCGTCCGTGATCGCGCGGTCATCCGGGGGGTGCCTGACGCTCGCGTCAGCTCGCCCAAGCCCGTCATGTCGCAAGCCGGGCGCGACTCCCACGCCGGTCCCCGGGCAGCGGGCCGGACGTGAGCACGCCTTACGGTGGTCGCCAGATGCTGCGCGTCCTGGTGACAGGTGCAGGCGGCCCCGCGGCGATCAGCGCCATGAAGTCGCTGCGCGCCGACAATACGATCGAGCTGCTCGCGGCCGACATGGATCCGTGGGCCGCCGGCCTTTACCTCGTCCCGCCAGGCGCCCGCACCTTGATCCCGGCGGGCTGTGCGCCGGATTTCGCCGAATCGCTGCTGGCCAGGTGCGCCGCCTTCGGCGTGGACATCGTGCTGCCGACCGTCGACGCCGAGCTGCGGCCGCTGGCCGCCGCCCGGGCGGCGTTCGCAGCGGCCGGTATTGGGCTGTTGCTCGCACCCGCGGCCGCGCTTGACATCATTCTTGACAAGCTGTCGCTCGCCAGGCACTGCGCGGGCATCGTCGGGGTACCGCGCACAGAGCCGTTCGGTTCCGCCGTCGATCCCGCCACCTGGACCTATCCGGTCGTAGTCAAGCCACGCAGAGGCAGTGGGTCTCGCGGCATCGTGACGGTCGAGTCCGCCGCGGCGCTCGCCGTGCTTGACCGATCGGCCGACCTGATCGTTCAGGACTTCCTTCCTGGTGCGGAGTACTCCATCGATGTGCTCGCCGACTCCCGCGGGCGTGTGATTTCGGCCGTGCCGCGCATCCGGGTGCGCGTCGACTCCGGCGTGTCGATCGCCGGGCGCACCGTCCACGATGCCGAACTCGAAACGTTCGGCCATGATGTCGCCCTTGCCACTGGCCTGACCTACGTCGCCAACGTCCAATGCAGGCGCGACCGCGCCGGTTGCCCTGCGCTGCTCGAGGTGAACCCGCGGATGCCAGGAACGCTCCCGCTGACCATTGCGAGCGGTGTCGACATGCCCAGGCTCGCGCTCGATGCGCTGCTCGGCAGGCCGGTACCTGCGCACGTGGACTTCCGCGAGGTTGCCGTGGTGCGCTTCCTCGAAGAACGCTTTGTCGAACTCGCGGACATCCTCGACGGTGCTGAGCGGGTGCCGACATGACGATCCGCGTCGCGCTCGACGAGGATTACCACGTCCATTCGACGTTCTCGGACGGTGCGAGCACGCTGGCGCAGAACGTGCGGGTTGCCCGCGAGCGCCGGCTGCGTACCCTCTGCCTTGCCGATCACGTACGCCGCGACACGCTGTGGGTCCCCGATTTCGTCGCGGCCGTTTCCGCGTACCGGTCCCTTTCCCAGCCGCGGGTTCTGGCCGGTCTCGAGGCCAAGATTCTGGACTCCTCAGGCCGGCTCGACATCCCTCCCGGCCTCGGCTGCGTCGATGCCGTCGCCGGTATCGACATTGTGCTGATCGCTGATCACAGGTTCCCCGGCGACCATGGCCCCGTTCATCCGGCCGAGATGCGCGCGGCGATCGATGGCCACGACGTGACGGCCCAGGAGGCGATCGAATGCCTCGTCGAGGCAACCGTGTATGCCCTTGCGGCGGCGCCGCATGCGCTGGTCGCGCACCTGTTCAGCCTGCTACCCAAAATCGGCCTAGATGAAGATCAGGTGCCGCCCTTGCTGCTCGATCACCTGGCCAAGCGGATAGCGCGCGCGGACGCGCTCGTCGAGGTGAACGAGAAATGGAGATGTCCATCGGCCCGCACGGTCGCCGCCCTCGCCAGGGCTGATGTTCGCCTGGTTGCGGGCAGTGACAGCCACCACTGCGAGCACATCGCCGGGTACGACTCGGTCATCCAAACCGTGCGCGCCGGTCGGGTGCCGTGCGCCTCGGGTCAGGTGCCTTGCTAAGAGCGGCCCGCGGCGTGCCGAAAGGCGCTGGCCCGCCGCGGGGAGCCTGACCGAGGTGGCTCACGATTTCGGCGCAGCCGCCGAATGGGTGCTCGTCGCCTTGGTCATCCTCGCCGCCGGGCCTCAGCTCGCGGGGAGCTGGCAGTTCCTGCTCGTCGCGGTTCATTTCAGGCGGAACCACTATGCCGAGTGCCAGCCCTATTTCCCGCGGACCGCCATCTTGATCCCGGCGTGGAACGAGGCCGCCGTCGTGGGCAACTCGATCGATCACCTGATGTCGCTCGACTATCCCGAGGAAGCACTGCGGATCTTCGTCGTCGACGACGCGAGCACGGACGCCACACCCGAAGTGGTCGCCGCCAAGGCTGCCAGGTACTCGGGCCGCGTGGTCCACCTCCGCCGGGAGCGGGGCGGGGAAGGCAAGGCGCACACGCTCAACCATGGCTTGTCCGTCATCCTCGGCGACGACTGGATGCAGGCCCTGCTGATAATGGACGCCGACGTCGTCTACGAGCGCGACACCCTGCGTAAGATGACCCGCCATCTGGCTGACCGCAACGTGGGCGCGGTCACCGCGTACATCAAGGAAGGCTCCCGGCCGGGCAACTACCTCACCCGCTTCATCGGCTACGAGTACATAACCGCGCAAACGGCCGCCCGGCGCAGCCAGAACGTCATTGGCGCTATCGCATGCCTGGCCGGAGGTGCTCAGCTCCACTCGCGGGCCAACCTCGTCCTGCTGGGTGGGCGGGTCGATACTTCCTCGCTCGCCGAGGACACCTTCACGACGTTCAACACCCAGATCGCCGGGCATCGGGTGGTGTTCGAGCCGCACGCCACGGTATGGGCCGAGGAGCCGTCCACCATCGTTGGCCTGTGGAAACAAAGGATGCGCTGGGCCCGTGGCAATTTTCAGGTCACCGTGCGGTTCCGGCGGCTCTGGTTCCACCGCAGCAAGGGCCACCATCTCGGCGGCATCAACTTCGGCGTGTTCTGGTTCTGTGTCTTCCTGCTCCCTTTTTTCATGATCACGGCATCGGCTTCGCTGGTCACCCTATATTTCATCAACTTCCCGCTGGCATGGCGGACGTTCCACGTGCTGTGGATCACGAACGCGGCCACCTACCTCTTCATCACGACGTTCTCGCTGCTCATCGACCCCGCGACCGGACGGAGGGTCTGGCGGGAGGCGGTCTTGTTCCCTGGCCTGGTGAACCTCGCCGTCATCGTCTACACGTGCTTTCCTCGCCTGTGCCGCTGGGCCACGCGTGATCTGTTCCGGCTGCTGCAAGTCGTCCCCACGCCGCTCTACGCGCACTCGGTGATCCTGCTGATATACGTGTGGCTCGCGGTTTCCATGGCCGCGGCCTACCTTGCCAAGCTGGCCGAACCGCACAAATTCGGCAAGATCATCAGCCCCGCCCTGGTCTACGTCGCCGGATATGGGCCGTTGCTTTGCGCCTGCACATTCAGTGCGTATGTAAAGGAGCTGCGGAAAGCAGAGATGAAATGGGACAAGACGGAGAAGACGGGCAAGGCGGCGACCCCGGTGTGAGCGGTGCTTCTGGCAACGGGCCGTCGCGGTCCTTTGATGAGGAGATCCGCGCAGCGGTGAGGTATGAGAAGGGCTTGTTCGTCAAGGCAATGCTCGCGTTGGCGCTCGTGGCTCTCGTCGCGGTGCTGCGATTCCTGCTGTTCGCGTGACAGCCCGTGAGCTTGGGCAGGTGCTGCCGCTGTGGCAGGCGCATGCCCGGGCTGCGTGGGGCGGCCCGTTGCGCTAGCGCCCTGGCGATGCGCACCGCACAACGTGGTCTTGTAAATGCTTCGATAGCGATTTCCGACAGGGTTCCCCGACAACGTTTCCCGACAACGTTTCCCGACAACGACGTTTCCCGACAACGTTTCCCGACAACGTTTTCCCGGCTGCTTTTTATGTGACAACGTTTTCCCGCCGCGACAACGTTTTCCCTCGTGGCTATGTCACTCTTAAAGATCACGCGCCATGTTCAAAAGCCGTCCGGGCGATGTGAAGGAGCCCAAAAAATGACGGACATTGAGGCGCAAAGTGTATTCTTTCGATTACAGATCGTAAACATTTTGCGTGTCACGCGGCATGAATTGAAGTGCTGTCGGGAAGTCTCGTGTACGGCGCCGCATGGCGCACTTCCACGGTTGAGATCCAAGGCAGCACTTCGCGGCCGGCAGGGGGGCGACTCACAGTGATCAGATCAACCCGAATTGCCACCGGCACCGCCCGCGCCGGAGTGGCTCGCCCGTAAGCCACCGCAACGCCACCACAACACGACCGGCCGTGGCATCGCCGGTCAGGGACGGACGGTACGGGGGAGGTCACCAGGGATATGGCGCTCCGCAGGCCAGCCCGCGGGACATCCGAGGATCTCCAGCCACCAATAGAAGGGACGGAACCTATGTCCAGGACGCTGTTCAAGCGGGCTGCGGCCACCAGCGCCGCGATTGTCGCGCTCGGCTTCGGTGGCGCGATGAGCCTGTCCACCATCGCCAGTGCGGCAACGACGCAGCCTGCCGTTGCGCAGAGCGTCCACGCGGCTCAGGTACAGCAGCACTCGGGCGATTGGTGTGGTCACTGGCCGCACGTTTACTGGTGTGACCACGGCTTCGGTTACCATCATCATCATCATCATCACCACGGCGGTGGCTTCGACCATCATCACCATCACTGAGTGACAACGGGTGCCGCGGGCTGGCGCGTGAGCACTTGCCAGCCCGCGGGGCCACATCGGCGTCGCCGCTTGGGTGCTGGCCGCGTGAGCTACCGCGTCAGCAGTCGCTGGGCACGCGGCGCGCATATCCGGTGCCAGCCAGGGCCCGTCAGGTCCCCGATACCGTCAGGTCCCCCAATCCCGGTCGGGTCCGCACTACCAGCCAGGCTCCGTCAGGTCCGCACTACCAGCCAGGCTCCGTCAGGTCCGCACTACCGGTCAGGCCCCGTCAGGTCCCCAATTCGGGCGCGGTCATCGTGAACCGGGCCTCGACCTGGACGCGGACCGTCTGCTTGGCAGGTTCGAACTCGAGATCCTCGGTCTCTGCCTGGAACGCCGCCGCGCGGCTGACCGCCATGGGCCGCATCCGGACCGGTTGTTCACCTTCGGTGAGCAAGCCCGCATCGGCTACCTCCGTCAGGCCGTTCACCTCGCCACCGAAGGCTTCGGCGTACTCGCGTGCACGCGCTACGGCTTCTCGCGCCGCGCTCTGGCGTGCCTGCCGGTGCACCGGACTGCCCGGCCGCAGGCTCCACCAGGGTCCCGTCACGGCAATCATTTCCTCGCTCACCAGACCCGCGACCAGGTCGCCGAGGACCGTGAAGTCCCCCACGGTCACGTTGACGCTGCCGCGGGCCACGTAGGCGACGATGCGCTCCTTGGCCTTGCGCTCCTTGCCCTTGTCGGCCTTGAACTCGGGATGGACGCTGACGGCGGTGCTCTCGATCTTCTCCACTGCGTCGCCCTGCGCCCGAACCAGGGCCATCATCTGGGCGTTCCGCTTGGCGAACAGGTCGAGGACCCGGTGCCTGTCGGCGTCGCGTGCCATAACGGTGACCGAGATGACGGCGATCTCAGGATCGACCTCGAGGGTCGCCTCACCCCGTACCGAGATGGACGGCTGGGCCGTCATTTCCGCTCCGTTCATTTCGCCTGAGCCTGATCCGACATGCCGATCCTGCCCTCGATACCTGCACACCACATGACCCTAGGGCAATCCCGTGGGCGTAGCGGCTTGCGGGTGTGCCGCCGGCGTACCCGGCGTATTCGTGATCCGTGGACGTCGACTGGAACAGGCAGCTCGTTGATCAGCTGGACTGGCACTGGCGCAACCAGCTTCGGCCGCGCCTTGGACGGGCTGACCGGCGACGAGTACGTTTGGGAGCCCGTGTCTGGCTGCTGGAGCGTGCGGCGCGCAGATGTGAGCGTCGCGCCACTTGAGGCAGGATCTGGTGCCTACACGATCGACTTCGCGTTCCGGCAGCCCGATCCGGCGCTGGTAACCACGATCGCCTGGCGGCTCGCGCACATCGTCGTAGGTATATTCGGCGCGAGGGCCGCCCGCCGGCTAGCGGAGCTTCGCCTACGCGGGCACGGCGGCAGAGGGGCTCGGCCGGCTCGACGCCACGTACGGCGCGTGGACCGCCGGGGTAAAGAAGTCTCGGGCAGGAAGGCCTCACGCGGCCGTGCGCCGAGGCGGAAGGAATATCAGCGATCACCCGATGGCCGCGCTCGTCCTGCACATCAACCGCGAGGCCCTCCACCAGGCGCCGAGATCGCCCTCCTCCGCGACCTCTACCTGCGTGATACCGGGCGGATCTGATGGCGCGCGACCCGGCGCATCTGACCGCGTGCGATCCCGCCTTTGACCGGGCGAGACCAAGCTCAGCCGACCGCGAGACGTGTTAAGTCTCCGGCGAATAGCGCAGACGGGTTGGCACCACAACGGATCATGAGCACAGTTGATGGCACATTGGCCAGATCACGCCAGTTGGGTGGCGGCCCGGCGGTGTGCGCCGGGCCGCCACGGGTTCCCGCCGCCCGCGGCGGGACGTCGGCCTACAGGATGTGGATCTTGCGACCGACGGTGAGCCTGGTGAAGCGGACCAGGTGACGACGCCCGTGTACGCGCCGCACCCGCCAGAACAACACCTTTACCGGGTGAGCAACGAATTTCCCGCCCGCACAGGTGGGATGGCACAAGTTCACCCATTCCACCCCGCGGCCGAACGCCGTGGTCGGTCCCCAGGTTGACCATGTCAGCCCAGCCAGGTAGTCGTTAGCATCCGCGCAGGTAATGATGAACTTACGCGGACGGACCTGGGCGTGGCCCCTGCAGTCGAGGACCACGACACGCGCCCTCGCGCGCCGCGCCTGTCCCGCCGGTCGCACGTGTCCCGCCGGTCCCGCGTGCGTTGCCGGAAACGCTATGCCGGCCGGTCCGCCGGGCGCGGCGTGCGTGCGCTGCCGGACGTTCGCGGGCCGCACGACGTGCACGGCCGGCCTCTTTGCCGACGCTGTCACCGGCGCAGCCGCAGCCGTTGCGGCGGTTGCGACCGTACCGGACACTGCGATCGCCAGAGCCGAAACCGCAGCCAGTTGTGTGCGTGCCATCCTCATCTAATCCCCCGTTCTCTGGGCCGCCGGCAGGCCGATTGACCCGTCGGCTGATTGACCACGTGCGCACAGTAGCCGATCGAATACAAATTGCCTACGTGGGGCGCGCGGATAGCCTGGCGCGTTCTCACGGTGGACCTAGCGTCATATTGACGGACGCCGCGTACTCAGACCTTTCGTCCAGGCGCCCATCGCCCGCCGACCATGATCCGAGCCTTTTCGGAGATATTCACCGAGACACTCTCGGATCATGAAAATCGGCCGACTTGTGTATGCCGCGAGAAAATGGTGATCAGGGACAGCCTGGCGGGCCGTACAGGTGGAGATCGTGATGCCGCTCTCATCGTTGTTGACGTCGCTGGAAACTCCAGGGCCCGGCAGCCAGAACCGGGCCGCCTCGCGGGGCCGCGGGACGGGAGTTATCTGCCCTAACCGCCGCATGCTCCTGAACTGACGCGCAGGCGCGCGAGCAACGCCTTGACGGTAGCCGCGGATTCCGCGGCCGCGCGACTCTGCCGCCCGGTGGCCTGGCCGGGACTGGGGTTCTGGCCGGAGCCGGAGTTCTGGCTGGGCCCGGGATTCTGGCTGGGCCCGGGATTCTGGCTGGGCCCGGGTTCAGGGATGTTGACCAGGTGACGCTGAATCTGCACGTTCGCCCCGCCGAGGCCCGCAAGGGTGACGTCGTCCCACGCCTGCAGGCGATGCGTGGCACGGTCGAAGTAAAGTACCGCGCATTCGAGCGGGGTCGGTGGCGTGGACTGCAGGGCGCGCAATCCCGCGCCGCCCGTCGAGCCTTGTACGAACAGGAACGTACCGCCGGGCAGCATCTGGGTCAGGCGGCGGTGCAGGTGCCCCGCGAGCACGAGCTTGACGGCCCCGGCGAGGGGCACGGCCGCGGCGGGGTCGTGCACGACGGCGATGTCAGGTGGCGGGTTCGCCTGGGCGGCCGTGGCGGCAAGCTGCCGGCCCATCGCGACCACCTCCCGCTCGCCTGGGACCTGGACGGCGAGGTTGGGCGTGAACCGGGGGTCACCGGCGCCGATGATCCGCAGGCCATCGACGGTGACCACCTTGCCGGTCAGCACGACGGCGTTTTTCTGCCTGGAAACCGCCTGCTGGGTAACGTCCGAGTCGTGGTTTCCCTTCACGAAGACGTACGGCATCCCGAATGTCGGTACCTCTTTCGCGAACGCGTTCTCCGGGCCGCTGCCGTGATCGGTGAGGTCGCCGGAGTCGATGATGAAGTTGACGTGGAACTCGTCCGTCAGCGAGTGCATGACGTTCCATGCGGCGGGATTGTCGTGGATATCAGAGACGTCGAGGACTCGTATCGTGTCCGGACTTGGCTGGTAGGTGGGCAGGTGTGAGGTTGCCTGGTAGAGCTGCGAAACGTTGGTGACCAGCCGCGCGAGTTCCCTGCGGTAGGCCTGGAAGCTTGTCACTATGCCCTGCGTCGTGCCGATTAACGACGGGGCGCTCGACAGCAAGCCAGTGTAGCGGGGCTCAAGGATCGCGTCGGGGTTCCAGGTCGCCGCAGCGATCAGGCCGCTTGCGGCAAAGACGGCAACTGATATGCCGCCGGCGGCAAGGGCCCGGCCCAGACGGCGGAACACCAGCAGCCCAAGCAGCAGGCTTCCCACGGCCGCGGCGAGCACGCCGCGCAGCGCGACCACGGTCACGGCGTGCCTAAAATCACGGCTGACCTCGCTAGGCATATCCCGGAGCCGGCCAGGATCGTGCGAGATCGCGCGGATGTCGTTCTCCTTGATCCGCTGAACCGTCAGGTCGAGCCGCAGCAAGCCGCGATGGCTGTCGATTTGCAGCGTGCCCAGGGGAGGTATCTCGACCACGGTCTGCCCGGTAAGCGACGGCTGGAGCGCCATGCGTGTCTCGACTGGGCCGATAGCGACGTTGCTATGCCCGCCGAGGACGAGGCCGAGCCAGGCGCCGAGCAGTGCCACCACGATCAGTGCCAGGACGCGGCCGACCATCCGCGCTGCCCGCGACATCGCCAGCCTGGACCAGATCCTCCGCTGCGAGCCGCTTTCCGCCAGGGTCACGGTTTTCCCATTACCCCGCTCCTGTACTCGCCAATAGCCCAGGTCTCAGCAATGGCTGTCTGCCGCGTATGCGAGGGCTGGGCGAGTTCCCACGCGGAGCAGTTTTGTCCGAACTTGTCCGAACATTCTTCGCTATCCGGAATGGCTCAGGTTTGTTGACCACCGCCAGCGGACGAGGGACTCGGCGAGGAGGAGCAGGCTGATCTCTGCCGTGCTCAGTGCCCAGAGCCAAGCACGTTCGCGGAAAGGGCGAGCGCGGCTCGGCATCCGGCGGCTAGTCCCCAGGCCAGATCCGCGCCCGAGGTATGGCCGGCCGCGAGCAGCCGGGTGGCAGCACGCACGGCTGGCTCCTGGCCGGCGAACGCGCGGAGCACGGCTGCGACCTCGGCGGCTGCCTGGCCTCTGGCGGCGCAATGCAGCAGGGTGGCGGAAACCGACGTTGTCCGGTCACTGGCGTCACTGGTGATAGCGGCGCCGAGCCAGTCAGCGAGCCAGACGGCCCGTGTCCCGCCCCGGATTGCGCCGCCGAGCAGGCGCAACGCGAGCAGCAGGCCTGCCAGCACGTCGTCGCCGCTCGGGGTGAGGCCTGGCCCGAGGCCGACCAGGTTTTCGGCTACTTCGACCGCACCTGCAAGGTCGCCGGCGCCGCAGTGGGCGGCCAGCGCGGCTGGCGCTGGATGGCCGTCCAGGCCCGGCCGGCGAGGGGATGTGGCGCACGCCCCTTCAAGCAGCCCGCAGCCCTGCTCAAGCCTGCCACGGGAAAGTGGGCCAAGCACCGGGGACGGGTCCCACCAGCGCCGAACCGGCACCCGGATGCGGCCGGCCTGCACGATCCCGTCACCCACCGAGGCGCCCCCATCCGCCGTCTCCGCGACCAGGAAAGCTTGCTCGGCGGCGGCGCCCCGGCGCAACCTTCCGGCCGGGCCGGGTTCGGCGGCCTGATCCGCCGTCACGACCACGGCGTTAGGCAACCGGACCGCGGTGGGCGTGACGAGCGCAAGCACCCGGGGCTCTGGGCCTGGAATGCTCAGCTCCAGATAGACGGCGACGGGGAAGGCCGCGATTACCCGAGCCGGGCGGCGTGGGCCGTCGATCAGGTTCCGCACCCCGAGGCTCGCTGCGCCCGCCATCAGTTTGGCACCTCTCGCATGGTCACGGCCTGCATGGTGATGGCCCGCATCGTGAGCGGGGCGGCGCGGTGCTTGACTGGCGCCCAGCGCTTGAACAGGGGCGGGCAGGTTTGGCGGAGGTAGCCGCGGCGGACGCTACTGAGACGCCGACGGGGCTGCTTGGGGAGCGGGGGACCGTCAACCCCGTCGGCTTTTGGCACCCTAACGCTTTGCGGGCAACGCTTGTGCGCGAACTTCGCCAACTCAGGAACTACTGGTCCGTAAGGGCAGATGACCGGTGGCGAGATCCCCCGGGGCGGGAAAACAGTTGCGGAACAACTCCGGCTGTCGCGGTGCCGGCCACCGCCGCCGCACGTCGACGTGCCGCGGCAAGTAACGTGCGATGACCGGGGCAATATGGTTCCGGCAGCCATTTATCAGGGAGAATTCTTGTGAGCGGACCGCTGACAGGCATTGTTGTCGCCGATCTGACGCGCGCGCTCGCCGGGCCGCACGCGACGATGCTGCTCGGTGATCTCGGCGCCCGGGTGATCAAGGTCGAGCAGCCGGGAACGGGCGACGAGTGCAGGCACTGGGGGCCGCCGTTCGCCGGGCCTCCTGACGATCAAGTGAGTACCTATTTTCTGTCCTGCAACAGGAACAAGGAATCGGTCACCTGCAATCTGAAGTCGGCCGATGGCAGGATACTGCTTGCCCGCCTGGCCCGGCACTGCGACGTCCTCGTCGAGAACTTCAGGCCTGGAGTGCTCGACAGGGCCGGGTTCGGCCCCAGTCGGCTGCACGAGCTCAATCCCCGGCTGGTGATCTGCTCGATCAGCGGTTTCGGGCACGACGGTCCCGAGCATGAGCGTCCCGGATATGACCAGATCGTCCAGGGTGAGGCGGGCCTGATGAGCGTGACAGGGCCGGACCGAGATCACCCCGTCAAGTCGGGCCTGTCCGTCGCGGACATCCTCGCCGGGGTGAACGCCGCGGTGGGTGTGCTCGCTGCGCTGGTTGAGCGGCAGCAGACAGGTCGCGGCAGGGTGGTTCGTACATCACTGCTCGCTTCGGTCGTCGGCGCCCACGCGTTCCAGGGCACGCGCTGGACGGTGGCTGGCGAGGTGCCGCACATGACGGGGAACCATCACCCGTCGATCGCGCCCTACGGCGCGTTCAGGTGCGCTGACGGTCTGATCCAGATCGGCGTGGCCAACGAGCAGCAGTGGCGGCGCTTCGCCGCGATCGGCGGACTTGATCCCGATGACGAGCGGTTTCTGGCGAACCACCTGCGGGTTACACATAGGGACGAACTGACAGCGGAGATCGAGGCGCGGCTCGTCGTCGCGGGCCGCGCGCACTGGCTTGGGCTATTGGGCGAGGCGGGCGTGCCCGCGGGCTCGATTCGCACCATCGACGAGGTCTATCAGTGGGAACAGACGCTTGCCCAGGGCTTGGTGATCACGGTGCGACATCCGGTGCTCGGCAGCATCGACCTCCCCGGTCCTGCGCTCCGATTCGAGGATGACGGGGCGGCCGATGGGAGCGTTCGAGCCGGTGCGGACGCCCGGGATGGCCATCTGGAGCACGCGCCGCCGCCCTTGCTTGGCCAGCATGACGCCGTCGTGCGGGCGTGGCTCGATGAGAAGGACGCCGCGGGCCGCCGCACCACGTGATGACGGTTGCCTGCGCGGAACCGCCTGCGACCCGCTGGTTTACGATCATTGCGCCTGCGGCGCGAGCCGGCCGCTGCGGATCGCGTCCGCGGCAAGCACGCCGAACAGATAGAAATACGCGGCTTCCTCATCGTCGAAGAACCGAACCTCGTGTTTGGCGCCGTACGTCGCGCTGAACACCTCGTATCCGTCGTCGGTCTTGATCAGGCACAGCGCGCCGTCGATCTCCTCGTCGACAGCGTAGGACCCGTGCGGTATCGCGGCCATGTCAATGAGGTCCTTGAAGACCGAGCGGGTCTCCACCCGCGTCCTCCCGCGCCTGCCGCCAGGCGCGGGTACGTCCGCCCCAGTGGGTCCGGCGAGGTCGCGTCCCGGCGAGTATGGAGGCACTGGCGGCCCGTATGAGGCACCTGCGGATGAGAGGCCCACAGAGGCCTCCACGGATGCGGGTAGCCAGGATTCGCGAGGCACCGGCGCCCGCGGCACGAACGGCGTCGGGCGAGCCGACGATCCGGCGGATGGCCCAACCGCCGATGGCCCAGCCGCGGATCGCCCAGCCGCGGATGGCCCAGCCGCCGGCGGAACATGCTCGGGCGGCCCAGGCTCAGGTGGCCGCGGGTCGGGGCGGTGCGCCGTTACTCCCGGCACGGAGGCCGTTTGGGGCAGATACGGTGCTTCCTGCGGACCGGAGGCGGGTGGGCCAAGCTGCGATCCGGGCGCAGCCAGCTGAGCCCGCGCCTGGTCAGGCGGGCCGGCGGGCGGTGGGTTCGGCGACGACACGGCCAGCAGTGGCACAGTCGCTGGGCCGTCTTGCGCACCGGGGAGCCCGGAGGTTGGTGCGGCACGTGGCGGCGCTTCCGGCGGGAGGGCGCCGAGCGGTGCGGGCGTTGCCGCAGGCGTAGGCGGTTGGGTGGGTGGCAAGGAGGCGGGCCCGTGCGGCGGAACTGCCGAGTTACGGATTCGCGGTGGCCGCGGTGCGGATTCGACCCGCTTCGGGAGCTGTGGGATGGCGCGGCCTTCCTGTGCGTCCGTCCAGCCGGTTCCCGACCTTTCCTCGCTCGGTGTGAGACCGGCTAGGGCATGCTCTGGGTCCTGCTGGTCCGGGCCGTGTTGCCCTGGGCCTCGCTGGTAGGTGGGCGCGTCCAAGCCACCGTGCTTTATTCCCTCCCGTGGCCTGCGTACGTGTTGCGGGGTACCAGGCGCCGGCCCGTCTTCCCACGCAGTTGAGGCTTCTGCGCGTGCGCCCTCGGTGCCTGCACTGGCAACCGAAACGGCTGCGCTGGGCCCCCCTGCGCTGGGCCCCCCTGCGCTGGGTCCCCCTGCTGTCGGGCCCGCTGCCGTCGGCCCCGCCACGCGTGAATCCTCCGTATTCGACCTCTCCGTACTTGAACTTCCCCTGCTCGAATTCCCCCTGCTCGAATTCCCCGTGCCCTCCACCTCGACCGGGGCCCCCTGGACGCCCCGCGAAGACCGCCGCGGCGTGTACACGCCATTGCCGGACGGCGCGTGGCCCGTGTAACCGGCTCCTGTCGGCGTGCCAGCGTCGTCCCAGTCGCGCGCCGCGCGCGCGCCGTGTGCGCCGCTGCTGTGTGCGCCGCCCGTGCCGCCCGGCGCGGAGAATCCGTGCCAGCTGCCGGTGCCGGTCGACTCGGGCCTTCCGCGACCGGTGTCATGGCCTGCCGCGTCCAACTCGCGCCAGGACCGGCCGTGCGTAGCGGCGGCTGCCTCAGCTGCGGGCGGGGCCCTGTGCCTGGGCGCTGGATCACCGCGCTGGGACGTATCGGGCAGTGCCTCACCTGGGTTCCTTCGCGCCGGATAGTCCACCCGCTCATCGGTGAGCTCGGTTACCTCTTCGTGCGGCACGACCACCTCATACGCGCCGCGATCGATCTGCCAGTAGCCGAGCTGCTCCGCACGGTAGGCATCGTGGCCGAGGTGAGCGATGTGCAGCCGGTTTCCAATTTCCTCGAGCACCAGGCAAGGTTCGGATCTGTACCGGCCGACGGGCCGCGACTCCCACAATGCGTCGACTTCCGCACGGCTGATCCGCTTAAGCCAGTAGCCGGCGGCGGCCTCGAAACCGAGGTCCGCTTGCGGCCGGCTCGAAGCGAACAGGACCACGTCGGCGTCAGTCGGGCCCATGCCAGCCTCGTAAGAGACTCCGCGGTAGGTCGCCATCAGCCGGTAACGCAAACCTCAAACCTCCCTCGGCGGCCGTGACCACGTCCGTCCGTCGTACTGGGCGATGAACTCTTCCCCCGCGGGGGTGATCCGGTACATCTCCGCGCCAACTGGTATGCACGTCGGTCCCGTGTAAAACTCGGCGACGACATGGCGGCGGGACGACGTGAAGCCAGACCCACTGAATGGTGGTTTGTCTTGCCAGTCTCCACCCATCTGGGTGGAGTAAGGAACCAAATACGTATCGATGTCCCTCGCGAGCCACCGCAGCACGTACACCTCAGGCGTTTCCCTGCTGAACTCTGAGCCCTCGTAACCGAGGTCCAGCGCGTCGTAGAGTTCGGCCGGATGCTGCAGCGCGCTGTCCTTCGCCCGGTAGACGAAACCGGCGACGACCGTGCGCTGCCCGTTGAGATATGGCTCCACCAATCGAGGTGGGATCACCTTCTGCATCGGCATTCCACGTTCGACCGGCCAGGCCGGATCCGCGCCCTGGGACACGCCACTCCCTGGAGTCAGGACTGCAGTGGAGTCAGGACTGCAGTGCAGTCAAGAAGGATTCCATACGCCAAATATCGTCTCAACCGCTTCTGCCGTGGCGGCGGCCCGCCGTGTCGCGGCCACCCGGGGCGCGATCGCAGCTCAACCCGCCGGCCATTGCGCGGGTGGCCGTGTAAGCGATGTCGTTGGCACCCCGTCCTTGGCCGCGTGCATTCGGGCTCGGCCGGGCGGCAGGCCGCAGGCTGCCGTAACCTCGGAGGCGTGCCAGGCCTGATCGCGCCGGATCAGCGGTTCCGCGACGACGATGGCGCCGCGGAACCGAGGCTCGCGGCCGCGCTAGCGGCCTATGCGGCTGGGCAGGAAGGTGAGTACGCCGTGCTGGCCGCGCTCGCGCGGGCCCGGCTTCTCGTCCCTGTCGTCGCGGCGGTCACGGCGACCGAGGACACGACGGTACCCGATGGCCGAGCATTGCGCCGCGAGAAGGCCACCGACATGACGATACCGATGCTGACCGGGCGCGATGGCCGCCGTGCCATCGTCGCGTTCACCAGCCTGGACGCGCTGAACAGGTGGCGGCCGGACGCGCGGCCGCTGCCCGCAGGAGCCGAGCAGGTGTGCCAGGCCGCGACGGCCGAGGCCGCGCACGCCGTGGTCGTGGATGTCGCGGGCCCCGTGCCACTTGTCGTGGAGGGCGCCAGGCTCGCCGCACTCGCCGCGGCCAGGCCCGCACCGCTGCCAGCCGACGACCCGGACGTTCGCGCCGCAGTCGATGCCGTGGTAGCAGAGGATCCCGATATCGCGGCGGCCGTGCTCGTGAACGGTAGCGCGGGAGCTAAGGGAACTCTGGGAATCGGCAGCACCCATGGAGCCCACGTAACGGATCTGACCGTGCGGCTTGTCCTCACCGCGCGGCCGGGCGGGCCGCCCGGGGGCCTTGCAACGGCCCAGCCCGAGGCGGTGGCGCGCCGCGCGGCCGCAGCGATCATGTCAAGCCTCGCAGGCAGGTTCAGGCGCGGGATCGAGATCGCTATCGCGCCGGGGCCGCCGGGGTGAAAGCCGGGGCCGCCGGGGTGAAAGGTTGTGCTGCGGGCCTGATCAGGCCTGGCTCGCCGAGGTAAGGCGGGCGAACACGACGGTGTTGTCCAGATAGCTGCGCGCGCTTTCGTCGAACGGGCCACCGCAGGTGATCAGTCGCAGCTCAGGATGGTCGGTGTGCCCGTAGACGCGCCGCGAAGGGAAGGCGTCCTTCGGATACAGGGCCACCGAATAGATGCGGAACACGGCCACACTGTGGTCGGCGCGCGTCACGCTGACGGACTCACCCGGCCGCAGGTCGCCAAGCCGGTAGAACACAGCAGGCCCGGTCCAGGCGGAGTCCACATGACCGAGAAGCACCGCCGGGCCGCGCTGGCCGGGCGCGGGTCCCTGGTCGAACCAGCCGGAAAGAAGGGGCGTGGACAGCGCGGGCACCTGCACGGAGCCATCCGCGTTCTGGCCGAGCGCGATAACCCTGGCGTGCACGCCGATCGCCGGAATGTCCACGTGCACAGGTCGTGAAAAGGGCAGCGGGCGAGGCGCCGGCATCCGCCGGCCTGCGAGATCAGGCACGCCGACGACGCCGCCTGGCGCCGCGACCGCCGCGGACGAGGGAGGCGCGGGGGGCGGCGAATAGCGCGGTTGCCAGGCGGCGACGGCGATCGTCACGCCGGCCGCGAGGAGGGCAAGGGCGACGGCCTCCAGCAGGAAGCCGCCGCCCTTGCCGCGCTGCATCAGCGTCAGGCTCCCGCGCGCCGACGTCGCACCGCGACGATCCCGGCCAGTCCGCCGAGACCGGCAATCGCGATGCCGCCAGCGACGAGCGGGCTGTCCGTGCCGCTCGAGGTGGTGCCGTCACCCGTCGCTGGCCCACCGGGTGGCAGGTGGTGCGGCGGAGGCACCGGCGGCGGCCCGCCATGGCCACCGGGTGCTCCGGGCTTGCCGGGCTTGCCGGGTGCGCCGGGCTTGCCGGGTGCGCCAGG